>JANRKN010000125.1:0-45098 GCA_033763435.1 Planctomycetota bacterium | reverse complement strand
TCGGGGCGGAAGAGGCGGTTGTCGGACATCTGCTCGATGACGTGGCCCGCCCAGCCGCCCACGCGGGCGATGACGAACACCGGCGTGAACAGGTCCAGCGGCAGGCCGATGCAGTGGTACGTCGTCGCGCTGTAGAAGTCGACGTTCGGATAGATGCCCTTGGCCGCGACGGCCGTGCCCATCACCTCTTCGATGCGCTTGCTCTTGTTGTAGAGGTCGATGTTCCCGGTGTCTTCCGCGAGCTTCTTCGCGAGCACCTGCAGGTGCTTGGCCCGCGGGTCGTAGCTCTTGTACACCCGGTGCCCGAAGCCCATGATCTTGTCCTTGCGCGACAGCTTGTCGAGCACGTACTTCTCTGCGGCCTCGACGGACGGGATCTCGTTGAGCATCACCATCACGCCCTCGTTCGCGCCGCCGTGCAGCGGGCCCTTGAGGCTGCCGATGGCCGCGGTGATGGCCGAGTACATGTCCGACTGCGTCGACATGACCGACCGCGCCGAGAACGTCGAGTTGTTCAGCCCGTGGTCGGCGTGCAGGATCAGGCAGACGTCCATGGCCTTGGCCATCGTCGCCGTCGGGCGCTCGCCGTTGAGCATGTACAGGAAGTTCTCCGCGATCGACAGGTTCGGGTCGGGCGAGACCAGCGGCATGCCCATCCGATAGCGGTGGAAGTACGCGAGCAACGTGGGCGTGCGGGCCAGAATGTTCAGCGCCTTCTCACGGAGGCTCGCCTGGTCGTTCGCGTCGGGGTTCAGGTCGTGCATCGCCAGCGCCGAGACCATCGTGCGGATCACGTGCATCGGCTTGGCATCGCGGGGGAGAGCCAGAAGGCGCTGGGCCATGCCCGCGGGCAGCTCGTAGCGCTTGCGCAGCTCGCCCGTGAAGCGGGCCAGCTCATCCTTGCGGGGCAGGCGCAGGTTCCAGAGCAGGAACACCGTCTCTTCAAAGGTCGAATTCGACGCCAGCTCGCCGATCGGGATGCCGACGTACTCGAGCACGCCCTGCTCGCCGTCGATGAACGACATCTTGGTTTCCGCGGCGATGACGCCTTCCAGGCCCTTCGAATACGTCGCCATGCTCAAAGCCTCCGGGGCGCAATGGCCCCGCGGTGAACGTGAAGAAGTTCAGACTTCGCCCGAACCGAGCGGCCCGGCGGGCAGAACCGCCCGCCGAACACGCCCCGATAGATTCCGCACCGCTCCAAATCGAGCCGCACGCCCGATTGGATGCACCCATTCCTCATCCCCAGCCCCGCCCCGGGCGGAGCTCGGTCGCTCGGCCCGAGAACCGGCGACGGCCCGCGTCCGTACCATCGGCCCGTGTTCATTCCCCTGGGAACCGATCGTCCTCTCTCCCGCGTCACGCGCGTCACGCCCGTGCTGCTCGCGCTCAATGTCGCCGTTGGGCTCGTGCAAGTCCTGGTCGACCGTTCCAGCCCCGGGGGGCTCTCGGCGCTGCTCGAGCGCTTTGCCCTCGAATGGGCCCCGCTCGAACCCTGGCGCTTTGTCACCTATGCCTTCCTCCACGGCTCGGTGATGCACCTGCTGGGCAACATGCTCTTCCTGTGGGTCTTCGGGCAGGCGGTCGAGGACCGGCTCGGGCGCATCGGATTCGTTGTCTTCTATCTGATGGGCGCCGGGGCCTCGGGTCTGGCGCACGTGCTCACCAACGACGCGCCGGTCATCGGCGCTTCAGGCGCCGTCTCCGCGCTGGGCGGCGCGTTCCTCGTGCTCTTCCCGCGCACGCGCGTCCGCGTGCTGTTTCTGCTGTTCATCATCACGGTCTTCAACGTCCCCTCGGTGGTCTTCATCGCGTTCAACATCGCGCGCGACCTGCTGCTGCAAGGCATGGAAGTCATCGGGCCTGCACGCGGGGGTGGTGGGGGCGTAGCGTACATGGCGCACCTGGGCGGCTACGCCTTCGGGTTTGCGGTCGCGCTGGCGCTGCTGGCCTTCAAGGTTCTGCCCCGCGAGCCGTTTGATCTCTTCCACATCTTCACGCAGAAGAGACGTCTGGCGGAGATTCAGGCCGCCGCGCGTGCGGAGGAGTTCCGTCGGGCGCGCGTCGCGCGCGAGGGCCTGAACGCACGCCGCCCCTTCGCGCCCGAGGCGCCCGCGGTCGTGAACCCCGCGACCGGCGAGGACATCTTTCCCGCGAACGTCGCAGCACTCCGGGCGCAGATCGCCTCGGACATGGCGCGGGGTGAGTTCACGCCCGCGCTGGAGGCGTACCGCGTGCTGCTGCGCGACCACGCCGCGGTGCCGCGGGCCTCGATCCTGTCGCGGAGGCTCCAGCTCGACGTCGCGAACGCGCTTCTGGTCGCGAGCGACGCCAAGTCGGCCGCGACCGCGTACTACCGCTTCCTCGACGGCTACCCGCGCGACCGCGAGGTCGGGCCCGTGAAGGTCATGCTCGCGCTGCTTGTGGGCCGACAGCTCGGCGACCCGAACCTTGCCCGCAGCCTGCTCTCTGAGGCGCTTTCGACCGACCTCGACGAGGACCATGCGAACCTCGCGCGCGCGCTGACGCAGGAGTTTGCTCCCGCCCCGAGCGCGAACACGGGCAACAATCCCGCATGAGCCGAACGCGTATCAAGGTCTGTGGAGTTCGCACGGTCGAGGCGGCGCTGGCCGCGGCCGAGCACGGCGCCGATTCGATCGGCTTCATCTTCGTCAAGGGCTCCGTGCGCCAGGTCGCCGCGGAGGATGCTTTCGAGATCCAGTCCGCGCTGCCGCCCTTGGTCTCAACCGTCGGCGTCTTCCAGAACCCGGACGTCGACTTCTTCTGCGACGTCGAAGAAGCCTGCCCGACCACCATCGTGCAGCTCCACGGCGAAGAAGACGAAGGCCTCGTCCGCGACTGCGGGCCCGGCGTCATCAAGGGCGTCACGTTCAGGCCCGAGACGATCGCCAAAGAGCTCCGCCGATGGAACGAGCACGCCGACGTCGACGCGATCCTGATCGACGGCACGCGTCCGGGCTCGGGCGAAGCCTTCGACTGGAACCTGCTCGTCCCGCACCTGGCGGAGATTGAAAAGCCCATCATCCTCGCGGGCGGGCTCACCCCTGAGAACGTGGGCGAAGCGATCCGCACGGTGAGGCCCTATGCCGTGGACGTTTCGTCGGGCGTCGAGCGCGAGCGGGGCGTCAAGGACGAAGCGCTGATCGAGAAGTTCTGCCGGGAAGTCCGCAAGGCCGACGCCGAGGCCTGAGGCCGCGTCGGGCCTGCTTCAGTCGCGCGTTACTCGCCGCGTGCGAGCGCGAGCAGCTTGTCGATCGCCGCACTCTCGCCCAGCCCATCGACGTTGATCACATCGCTGGCAAGGTCGAGGTACAGCGGATCGCGCTGGGCCAGCACCGGGCCGATCTCCAGCAGGGGGTCGTTGCCCGTCAGGCTGGGGCGGTGGGCGTTGTTGGCTTGGGCGAGGCGATCGCGAAGCGTTGCTTCGCTTGCGCGGAGATAGACCAGCAGCGCGCCGCGCTGGGCCGCGTGCTTGAGCAGCGCGTCCGCTCCGGGCGCGGTGGGGTGTCCCCGCCCAGCGCGAGCACCACGGGCGACGTCGCGGCCCGGAGCACCGCCTCCAGCGCCGACGCCTCGGCCTTGCGAAACGCCGGCTGGCCGTGCTTGGAAAACGCCGACGCAACGGACGTTTCGCCCAGCACCTTGGGCGTGTGGTCGTCGAGGTCAACGAAGGGCCAAGCCAGCGCCGAGGCCGTGGCACGCCCGAGCGTCGACTTGCCGCTCCCGCGGAGGCCCATCAGGATGAGGTGCCGAACCATCGCCCCAGCATACGAAAAACCCGCGAGCCGGGGCCCGCGGGTTCAGGGGAAGCGTGAGAGTTCCGAGTCGATCAGGCGCGCGACAGGTACGAGCCGTCGGCGGTCGAGATCTTGACGTTCTCGCCGATGTTGATGAACGCCGGCACGCGGGTCTTCAGGCCCGTCTCCAGCGTCGCGTCCTTCATCTGGTTGGTGACGGTCGCGTTCTTGACGCCCGGGGGCGTGTCCTTGATCGTCAGCTCGACCGCGGCCGGCAGTTCGATCGAGATCGGGTTCGCGTCGTGCTGCAGCACGGTCGCCTTGGAGTTGGGGCGCATGTACAGCAGCGCGTCGCCCAGCAGCTCGGGCGAGAGCGT
Source organism: Planctomycetota bacterium (assembly GCA_033763435.1). Taxonomy (GTDB): domain Bacteria; phylum Planctomycetota; class Phycisphaerae; order Phycisphaerales; family UBA1924; genus JANRKN01. The sequence continues at coordinate 40,963 of JANRKN010000125.1, read as the reverse complement.
GACCTGGTCGTACGTCTCGGTGTCCATGAACGTCGCGCCCGAGGAGTCGGAGTAGAGATACTCCATCTCGCGGCGGTCCAGATCGACGACCTCGATGTCGTCCGAGGAGCCCAGGCGACGCTCGATCGTCTTGCCCGAGAGGATCTCCTTGAACTTGATCTGGATGAACGCGCGCAGGTTGCCGGGCGTGCGGTGCTCGACGCCGGTCAGCACGGCCAGCTTGCCGTCGATCTTGACGCCGTATCCGGGACGAAGGTCGGTCGCTTTCATGAATCGGTCCTGTGAGGGCCCGCGGGCCGGCTTTGGCCTCGCGGGGGCCCATGGTAGGCCCGATGGGGCCTGAAATCACCGCCCCGCGACGCGTTCGAGCATCCGGACATACGCCTCGACGCGCGAGGCCTCGTTCCCCTGCTCGCTCGCGTCCACGTTCGACATTTCCAGATACCCCTGCTCGATCGCGCCCAGGCGATCGCCCCTGCCCGCGGGCGTCGGCACGCCCTTGGACGCGAGAATCGCCTCGCCCGCCGAGGGCCCGTGTCCGTACAGCCCGGGGCCGATCGGGACCAGTCGCTCCGGATTGGCAAAGGCCCACGTCTCGACGATGCCCAAGGTCTGCGGCTCGGTCGCGCTGCTCAGCCGCGCGGTGACGCGACCGTCGCGCGCGATCGTCAGCTCGGTCGCGCCCGGCGGGATGCGGATCGCCGGTTCGATGCGCCAGGCCGGGTCGTCGGCGAGGCAGAGTTCGCCCTGCGAGTTGATGGCCAGCCGTCCGTCGCGGGTGTAGGCGATGTCCGAGCCGCCGCGCATCACGCGGAGCCAGACCATGCCGCGGAGCGCGATGTCCAGCTCGCCCGCGGTGTGGACGATCGGCCCCGGGCGCGTGTCGATCCGCGTCCGGCGGACATACAGCGGCTTGCCCTCCCAGCGCGCGGTCACGAGCACGCCCGCGTCCTCCGAGCCGTCGGCGCTTTCCAGCGCCATCGACTCGCCGTGATGGTCGAGGATGACCTGCTCGGCCTTGTATCCGGGCCGGCGGAGGTTCGCGAGGTTGCGCTGCACCGACTCAGACTTGATCGACAGCGCCGCAAGGGTCACGCGGATCGCCTCCGACTCGTCAAGCCCGGCCGGGGGCGCGTTCTCGTCGCGGTCCGGAACCTGAGCTTGCACCGGGCGCGTGAGCGCCGAGGAACCCTGACAGCCCGAGAGCAGCGCCGACCCACCGGCCAGCGTGAGCGCAGCGGACAACCAACGCCAAGAACGCGAATCAACCTTCATGCACGGTGTATCGGAGCCCCCGGCGGCCGGGGGCCAGCTTTGGGCGTCGGCTTTGGCGCCAGACCACCCACTTTGACACGTTCGTCGGATCTTCACGCAAGCTTCGCCCCGGGGCAATCCCGCGTCGGTGGGTGGGACCCTTCACTCTGCTCCGAGTTCCGCCGCGGCACTGTTTCCCCGCGCGGGGCTCGGTACGAGATTGAGGAGAGAGAGATGACCAAGTCGCTGTTCACGGGAATTCTGGGCGCCGGCGCGCTCGCGCTGGCCGCGGGTTCGGCCTTCGGTTCGCTGTCGGCCGGCTCGATCGCCTTCACCGGCTTCAACGCCGACAACGAGGACAACCTCGCGTTCGTGGCCCTCGAGGGCCTGGCCGCAGGCACCGAGATCTTCTTCACCGACAACGAGTGGAACGGCTCGGCGCTCAACACGGGCGAGGCCGTGTGGAAGTGGACCGCGTCGGGCGCGATCGCCGCCGGCACGATCATCACTATCGACCGTGTCAACGGTCCCGCGCTCACCGACACCGTCAGCAATCTGGGCGCGGTCACCTGGATCGACTCGACCAACCGGGGCGTGGCCAACAGCAACGAGACCGTCTACGCCTTTACGGGCAGCGTCGCCTCGCCCACGTTCCTCGCCGCGATCGCCAACTCGGGCTTCAGCGCCGCCAACGGCCTGCTGACCGGCTCGGGCCTCGTCGCGGGCAGCACGGCGCTGGACCTCACGGGCGGCAAGGACGTCGGCCGCTACGCCGGCGCGCGCTCGGGCCAGCTGGCCTTCTCAGGCTACCTGCCCCTCATCAACAACCTTGCCAACTGGATCACCGCCGACGGCACGGGCGATCAGTCGGGCGCGTTCCTGCCCTTTGACCCCACGTCCTTCACGATCATCCCGACGCCCGGCACGCTGGTGCTCGCGGGCGCGGGCATGCTGATCGCGGGCCGTCGCCGTCGCGCCTGAGCGATTGCGCGAAGCAAACTCCTTCAATGCACAGGGCCCCGGCGCTTCGCGCGTCGGGGCCTTGTTTGTTCTCGGCAAAGCGCCGATTGACGCCGCGTTCGCGCGGTCAGTTCTGGGCCGGCGAGGCGCTGACCGTCAGCGTCGCCTTGGCCGTCGGCTTGGGTGCCCGCGGCGCTTCCTGATGCATCTTCCGCGCGCGGTGCTTCGACCAGTCCGTCACGCGCCGATCGGGCGCGTCGGGGCCCGCATGGATCCGCAGCAGGTCGTACACGTTGTCGCGCTGGGCGGGCACGAAGCCCGCGTCGCGGATCAGCCGGCACAGCACGGCCTCGTCGAGGCAGTACGTCGTGCCCGCGCTGGACACGACGTTCTCTTCCATCATCACACTGCCCATGTCGTTCGCGCCGTAGGCGAGCGCGACTTGGCCCACGTGCGGGCCCATGGTGACCCACGAGGCGCCGATGGAGTAGACGTTGTCGATGAACAGCCGCGAGAGCGCCTGCGTGCGGAGATAGTCGCTCGCGCCCGACATCCGCACGCGCTTGCCGAACAGCGCCGCGGTGGGATACTCGCGCGCGTCGATCGCCTCAAAGTCGTACGCGTCGGCCGAGCGCTTGCCGCGCGGGAGCGACGGGTCGAGCTCCATCAGCCGATCGCTCGACAGTTCGATCAGCTTCGACGCGCGGGCGATCGCGTCGCCCGGGAACTCGCGCGAGAGGTCGGTCGGGTCCGCGCCCCAGTCGGGCACGCGCCCCAGCGGCGTGTTCTCGCGCTGGAAAGGCCACGAAATGAACGCCTTGTAGTGCCCGAAGCCCGCGCGGGCGCGGTGCTTCAGGCCCGTCTGCGCGTCGGCGCCGTGTGAGGGCGGAATGTCCGAGGGCGAGGCGCCCCCTTCCCGCAGCGCGCGGTCCTGCCAGGCGCGCACGAGGGCCATGTGGTGGATCCGGTCGATCGGGCTCTCGATGTGCCCGAACATCATCGTCGCGCTCGTGAACATCCCCAGCGAATGCGCGACGTACATCACCGTCAGCCAGCTCTCGGCGTCGCACTTTCCAAGCCCGATCTTCCGCCTCACGGCATGGCTGAAGATCTCGCCCCCGCCGCCCGGGACCGAGTCGAGCCCCGCGTCGCGCAGCGGCTTCATCACCGAGCGGATTTTTTCTTCGAGCGTCGCGCCGGGAGGATCAAAGAAGTGGACGAACTCAATGAACTCCGGCGGGCTGAACCCGTGCACGTGCACGCCCGGGAAGCGTTCCTTCAGCCCCGTCAGCAGCTTCACGTACCAGTCGATCGGCAGGTTGGGGTTCATGCCGCCCTGCATCAGGATCTGCGTCCCGCCGATCGAGACCAGCTCCGCGACCTTGTCGTACAGCGCCTCGTGCGAGAGGGTGTACGCGTCGGAGTCGTCGGCATCGCGGCGGAAGGCGCAGAACGTGCACTTGGCCGAGCAGACATTGGTGTAGTTGATGTTCCGGTCGATCACGTAGGTGCGGAACGTCTCGCCGTGGATCTGCCGGCAGCGCGCGTCGGCAAATCGACCGAGCGAGGGCAGGCCCATCGCGCGATAGATCTCGAGCCCCTGCGGCATCGTCAGCCGCGCCGCGCCCAGCGCCACGGCCCGAAGCAACCCCTCGTCCAGCCCCGAAAGGTGCGGATGCTCCGGCGGCGGCGTGTAGATCGAGGGCATGCGGGCCTCCTTGGCCAATTCCGACCCGGCCGCGACCCCACGCCCCCGACCCAACCCCCAGCTCCCCCCCCGCGCGCGGCCACGCCGAGTTTTCAATCGTTCTTGAAAGTCTAGGAAACGTCCGCCCCCAAGGCCAATCCGCGTTGCTCCCTATCCGCGCGGGTGGAACTTGCGGTGGACGCTCTTCAGCCGCGAGCGGTCCACGTGTGTGTAGATCTGGGTCGTCGCGATGTCCGCGTGCCCCAGCAGCTCCTGCACCACCCGCAGATCCGCCCCGCCGATCAGCAGGTGCGTCGCGAACGAGTGCCTCAGCACGTGCGGGTGAACCCGATCCATCCCCGCGGCCCGCGCGGCGCGCTTGACCATGTGCCAGACCGCCACGCGCTCCAGAGGCCGGCCCGTGTTCGAGAGCAGCAGGCGGTTCTTGGCGTGCGCCCCCTCGCGCGCGAGCACTGGCCGGCAGTCTTTGAGGTACATCTCTACCGCCCGGCGCGCCCCGGCGTGCACGGGCACGAGGCGCTGCTTGTTGCCCTTGCCCGTCACTTTCACGACCGCGAGCGTCGGGAGGTAATCGTCCATCGCGATCGCGCCGACCTCGCTCGCCCGCAGGCCCGAGGCGTACATCAGCTCCAGCGCCGCCCGGTCGCGCATCCAGAGCACCCGCGCGATCGGCCCGGGTTCCTTGTCCGCGCTCGTCGCGTACAGCCCGGGCCCCGCGGCCTCGATGAGCTGGGCCATCTGCCTGGGCGAGAGCACGCCCGGCAGCTTGCGCCAGCGCGTCGGGCGGTCGAGGATGTCCGCGGGGTTCGCCTCGACCATCCCGCGCGCGTGCAGGAAGCGTCCGAAGACCTTGATCGTTGAGATGTGCCGGACGACCGAGCCTCCCGCGAGCTTGCGCGGGCCTGAGAGGTGCTGCACGTGCCGGGTGAGCAGTTCGGGCGTGAGTTTCGCCGGCGCGTCCGCGCCTCGGTCCACGGCGAAGGCGAGCAGCTCGCGCAGGTCGCGGTCGTACGCCTCGAGCGTCGTGGGCGCCAGACCGCATTCGATCCGCAGGAACGCCCGGAACTGGTCCCGCGCCTTCGCGAGCGCCGGCGGGAGCGACTCGGGCAGCGGGGGCGCGGGCAGGCGCTCGGCGGGCTCTGAGCGGGGAGTTGGTGCGCGGCGGGCCATCGCTCGCGATTGTGGGCGGGCTGCGCGCAAAAAGAAAACGCCCCGATCCGAAGACCGGGGCGAAGAGGACTCAGGGTTTCAGGCGTTCAGCGTCGCGGCTTAGCCGAGAAGCTGCAGGACCTGCTGGGGCGACTGGTTGGCCAGGCCCAGGATGTTCGTCGAGCTCGACGCAAGGATCTGCGAGCGGGTCAGCGACGCCGTCTCCGCGGCGAAGTCCGAGTCGCGGATGACGCTCTGGGCGGCCGCGGTGTTCTCGACCGCGATGCCCAGCGAACGGATCGTGGCGCCGACGACGTTCTTCTGGAACGCGCCCAGTCGGCCGCGGGTCGCCGAGACCTGTTCGATCGCCTCGGTGACGATCTTCTGGGCCTTGGTGGTGTCGCCGTTGACGACGTTCCCCGTGTTGCCGCTGGTCAGGTCGGAGAGGTACCCGCTGACGGCGTTGCCCAGCTTGCGGGCGCTGACGTCCTGGATACCGATCGCGACGCGGCCGCCGATGTCGACCTTGCCAGCGAGCTGGAAGGTCGCGCCGCCGCCGGTGATGCTGAAGGCGGGGTTCGAGCCCGAGCCGACGTTGCCCAGCGTGCGCGACTGGGTATCGGTGAGGGTGATCTCGGTGTCGAGGAAGTCGGTGTTGATGCGGATGGTCTTGCCGTTGGCCGTCGCGGCGATGCCGTTGATCGTCGCGCCCAGGTCCTGGCCCGAGTCATTCAGCGCGTTGGTATTGGTGAAGGCCTGGGTGAGGGTGGTCGAGGCGCTGTTGAAGTTGCCCGACTGGAGGCTGTAGAAGCCGATGTTGCTGGCCGTGCCGATCGAGCCGTCCTTGACGACCTTGACCGAGACGAACTCGTCCTTGCCCCAGCCGTCGGAGTAAATCTTCAGGCCGGTGCTGTTGGTCGAGGCCGTCGCCTTGATGCCCGTCACGTCGCTGTACTGGTTGATCGTCGTGGCGATCGAGGCCAGCGTCGTGCCCGAGCTGAACGAGAACTGACGCGAGCCCAGGCGGCCCGTGACCTCGAGCACGAAGCTCGAGCCCGTGCCCAGGTCGAGGTTGTTCGACGCGTTCGAGAGGTACACACCGGCCTGCTGGGCCGAGGTCGTCACGAGCACGTTCACGTCGAGCTTGGTGCCGTTCCACTTCGCGGCATTGACGCGGAAGTCGGCGACGCCCGTCGCGATGCCCGAGGTCTTGAAGTCGAAGTTGCCGTTGAGCAGCTTCAGGCCCTGGAACGAGGTCGAGCTGGAGATGCGGTCGATCGTCTGAATGATCGAGTCGATCTGCAGCTGGTTGGCCTGCTTCTCCTCGCTCGACAGACCGGCCGTCGAGGCCGAGGCCGTCACGAGGCTCTGAAGCTCGGTGAGCAGACCCGACACTTCCTGCAGGCCGCCCTCGGCGATGTTCACAACCTGGTCGGCGCGCTGGGCGTTGTTGATCGCGGTGTTGATCGAGCGGCTCTCGCCGTTGAGGTTCTCGCTCGCGATCAGACCCGCCGGGTCGTCCTTACCGCGGTTGATCTTCAGACCGGTGCTGAGGCGCTCGAGCGACGTGTTCAGCTGGTTCTGGTTCTGCTGAAGGACGCGCTGGGCGATCAGCGACTGAACGTTGGTGTTGATCCGAGACATTCAAATCCTCCGTGAGTGCTAGGGCTCGGGTCGGCACCTTCCTGCCGGCCGGTCCCGTTACCGGGGCCCTCGTGGCCCTGCTGTCAGGCCCTGCCCACGCGGGCCGAGCCCCGGCGCCGGGATCCGTCCCGGGCAACCGCAATCGCCTCCACCGCACACGCGGGGCGCGACTCGATCGGGGACATCGACCTCAAGGAGGGGGTGGTTCAGTCCGGCTGACGCAATTCTCTCGTTTGCGTCCCGGAATAGGGCGTTCTCCCCGCACTCACGGGCCCTTCGGGGCCTCGCGCTCGCCCGCGGCTGGTCCAATAACGAACAACCCGCCGGGGATTCCGGCGGGTTGCGAAGGTTCCGAGCTGTTCAGAGCGTCGCGATCAGCCCTGCAGCAGCTGCAGCACCTGCTGGCTGGTCTGATTCGCCAGGCCCAGGATCGCCGTGCCCGAGCTCGAGAGGATCTGCGAGCGGGTGAGCAGGCTGGTCTCCGCGGCAAAGTCGGCGTCGCGGATCTGCGAGTTGCTCGCCGTCAGATTCTCGAAGGCCGACTGCAGCGACCGCACGTTCGTGTCCAGCACGTTCTTCTCGAACGCGCCCAGGCGTCCGCGGAGGATCGTGACGTCATCGATCGCCTTGTCGAGGATGTCGTTGGCGCTCGTGAAGTCGTTGCGGCTGACGCTGGTCGCGAGCGAGTTGGACTGACCGCTCTTGAGCGTGGTGAGGAACTCGACGATTCCCGAGCTGTTGACGACGCCGCCCAGGTTGCTCGCCGCGACCGACTGGATGCCGATGTTGGTCTGCTGCAGGGCGGTGACGTCCTGACCGAGCTGGAAGAGCGCGCCGCCCCCGGTGATCGAGAACGCCTGAGCGGTCGCGGCGGGTCGGATGGCCGCGGCCTCGGTGAGCAGCAGCTTGGCGCTGAGCGCGCCCGAGTTGATGGAGAGGCTCAGCCCGTCGCCGGTCGCGAGGTTGCCATTGACCAGCGCCGAGACGTCCGCGCCCGTGTCGCGCGTCGCCTGGACGAGATTGACGTCAGCCCAGTTGAACGGCGCGGGGTTGGAGAGCGCGGCGTTGTTGTCGAACTTGCGGAGCGTGAACGAGTCGCCCGTGCTCGGGCCCTGAAGGCGCCGGACGCTGACAAACGAGTTGGAGCCGTAGTCAATGGTCTCAAAGACGATGCCCGAGTTGGCGTTGTTGTTGATCAGGCGTGCGCGGACGCCGGTAAGGGCCGTGAGGTTGTTGACCGAGTCGCGGAGGGTCGCGAGGCTCTGGCCGGAAGGAACGGTGATGACCTGCACGCCGCGGGAGCCGGCGAGCTCGAGCGTCAGGGCGCTGAGCGTGACGCCGGCGGGCGTGGTGCCGCCGTTGTAGTAGAGCGCTCCGCGCTGGGCGCTGGCGATGACGTCAACCTGCACCGAGAGGCTGGCGTTGCCCACGAACGAGGCGTTGGTGACCTGGGCGAGGCTGATGGCCGAGGAGGGCATGCCCGAGAGTCGGTAGTCCAGCGAGCCATTCAGCAGCCGGAGCCCGCCGAAGCTGGCGGTGTTGGAAATCCGGGTGATCGAGTCGATGGCCGAGTCGATCTGAAGCTGGTTGGCGCGGCGTTCGTCCTCGCTCTGGCCGCCGGTGTTGGCGCTCTCAACGATCAGTGACTTGATCGAGAGCAGCAGCTCATTGATCTCATTGAGCGAGGCCTCGGTGGTCGCGATGACCGAGCGGGCGCGCTCTGAGTTCTTGATGCCCTGGTTGACGCCGGACACGTCCGAGCGGATGCGCTCGGAGATGATCAGGCCAGCCGGGTCGTCGGCGCCGCGGTTGATGCGCAGGCCGGTCGAGAGGCGCTCGAGGCGGGTCTGAAGCTCGCCCTGCGTTCGACTGAGGTTCTGCTGGGCGATGACGCTGGAGATGTTGGTGTTGATGCGAGCCATGGCAATCCTCCGTGATTGAGGCTTCGTGTTCCTTGGGGGCCGCGGTGTTCGACCGTTCCAGGTCCTCGCGGCGAGAGTCAGACTTCAGCGGGGTTGATGGGTGGTGGTTCGAGAGATCGGGGGGCGCGTCAGGCCGGACGGGCCGCTGATCGAGCGGTGGGAACCGCGGTGGGCGGGCTCGTCACGCCCAGCGCGGGCGGGGGTGTGTGCATGGGCGGGGCGGCGCCGGCGCTCAGGCGCGAGGCCCGCGTCGCCGCGGGGGGCCTGGGTCCGTTCGCGGGCGCCGAGACGTGATTCCGTCCCGGGCCGGGCGCCAGCACCTGTCCGATGCTGGGAAGATCCGCCGAGGCGACCCGTGAGGCCTCCTCGTTCTCCTTGCGGATCGCCTCGTACACCTCCTTGCGGTGCACGGCAATCCGTGTCGGGGCGGTGATGCCGAGGCGAACCTTGTCGCCCCGGATGTCCACGACCGTGATCTCGATCTCGTCGCCGATCATGATCGTCTCGTCGCGTTGACGGGAGAGCACCAGCATGGAACAGCTCCTTGGCCGGGTTGCGGGCGTCGTGCCCCTCCGGCGTGTGCTGGGTTGAAGACGAACAGGAAGACCCGAAAGGCATCGCGCACGCCCCGGAAGTTCCGGAGCTCGCTCGGCTCGGCCTGGTTGAGGCGGTCCGTTCGATCATCGCGCGTGCCGGGCTCACCGCAGGATCCGTCCCGCGAGGCCCTCGTTGCTTGTCCCCGGGGCCAACACCCGCGCCTTCGCGCGGCCGTCGACGCCGGGTTGGGTGTTCAGGCGGACATCGCCTGGGCGCCCCGACGGACCTGGATCAGCGGGTGGCGCGTCGTCCACCGCTTCTCGGCCAGGACCATCTGCTCGCCCATGCGGGTCAGGGTGTTGATCACCAGCGGGCCTTGCAGGTTGCCCGTCAGCTGCTGATCGATCTTGTTCACAATCACGAAGACCTGCGCGTCCTCGAGCTTCTCCACGCCCAGGTCCGTCATCTGCTCGGGACGGATCGGGACCTTGAACTCGGGCACGAACAGCGCCGGGTCCGTCACGACGAACGCCAGCGCCGCGTCGTCCAGCGACTGAAGCCAGAAGAAGCACGCCTCGTCGCTCGGCTCGAGCAGGCAGTACCGCTTGGCCTCGGCAAACCCGAGCAGCCCCTTGGGGAAGGTGATCACGCGGTCCTCCGCGATGTCGATCACGCCGAATCGTGTCGTCCGCACTTCCATGGCGAAACTCCGAACTTCCCCGGCCTGCTGCACGGACCGGTCGCCGGGCTCCATGCCCGGTGACATCCTGTCCGGCCCCCTCCCGGCCGGGAGGACAAGGGCCGACACCGATCCAAACGACCCGCCCGGGCCTTAGCCCAGGAAGTCGAGAAGGCTCAGCTGCTGGCTCGTCGCGGTCGTACGCAACGCCGCCTGCAACTGCGTCTGGAGAAGCGTGTACCGGCTCGCCGCGGCCGCGAAATCCGTATCCCGCAGCTGGCTCCGAACCTGCTCGTCCAGAACGTTCCGGTCACCCTCGCGGTCCGAAGCGTCGTCGACCCGTCGGGCATACGACCCGACAAGACCACGCACCTCGGCCAACGAAGCGACCGACGTCTCAAGGTCCGCTCCCGCAAACCCAATGCCAGACGTGCTAGAAGTCGTCAGAGAATCCCGAAGATCGATCAGCGCGTTGAACAGGTTGTTCACCCGCACCTTGGCGCGGTCCTCGCCGATCCAGCTCGTGGTCGCGGTGTCGTACCGCCCGCCGATCAGGCCCAGGTCCGTCGCGGCGGTCGAGTTGTTCATGGTCTCGACCCTCACCGTCCCGGTGAACGCGGGGTTCTGCGTCAGCCGCAGACCGTTGCCGTCCGTCGCGAGCCCGAACTGGAGGTCGGTCGCGCCCAGCCCCGCGGCGGTGAGCTGCGCCGACGCCTGCGTGTTCAGCGCCGCGAGCATCGTCTGCACGTTCGTCATGTTCGCGGGCTGAAGGTCAAACCGCAGCACCGTCCCCGCCGGGTCGCCCAGCCGCACCGAGAAATCGTAGTCGTAATTGATGTCTGCCAAGCCCGTGATCGGGTTGACGGCATTCTTGACGATCCCCACGCCGCGCCCGAAGTTGAAGTCCGACAGCAGCGTCGAACCGGAGAAGGACCGGATGCCGAGGCGCGTCGCGGTGTCGCCTCCGTTGACCTCTTCGATCGACATCGCCTTGCTCGAACCCGCCGCGACCTCGTTGAAGACGTCGATGCCGGTCCCGTCGGCGCTGATCTCGACCCGCGCGCCGATCCCCGCGGACTCGATCCGGTTGCGGACGTCCTGCAGCGTCGTTGCGCCCGAGAGATCCACGAGCGCGGTTCGCCCGGCGTTGCTGATGCGGATCGTCCCCAGCGCGCCGGTCACGCCCGCGAGCGAGGAGACCGGGCTGCGCCAGGTGAGCTTCGGATTCACATCGACGCCCCAGGTCGCGGTGGGGGTGAAGGCGAAGGGCGCGGTATCGCTGACCAGGCCCAGGTCGCGGGCGGTGACGCCGGTCCCGACTTCGGAGAACTGGAGCGTGCCGCCGGTCGCGACGTCGATCGAGAAGCGCCCGTTGGCGATGGAGACGCCGCCTGCGCCGAGCACGGTGACGCTGTTGTCGGTCTCGTACTGGCGGATCGCGGCCGTGAGGCGCGTGATCACGTCCTGCGCGGTGTCGGCGCCGGCGAGGTCGACGGTGGCGGTGGGGCCCCCGTTGAAGGCGAAGGCGACGGTGCCGAGCGTGACGCCGACGCCGCGTCCGCCGCGGAGGTCCGCAAGGCGCGTAGTGGTGGTGAGGTTGGGGTTGAGGTCGACCGATCCGCGGACGCGGGAAGAGACCTCGCCGATCGCCGAGCCCGCGCCCAGCGTGATGGGGATGGTGCTGGCCTGATCAAGATCGGTGACCAGCCCGGCGCCATCGCCCACGTAGCGATATCCGCCGAAGAACTCTTCGATGGGCGCGCGAGAGGTCTGACTGCCTCCGAACATGTAGCCCGCGACGGACTGACGGTTGGCCAGGCCGAAGAGGCTCTTGATCATCTGATCGACGACGATCGCCTGATTCTTGCGCTCGGCGTCGGTGGTGCCGAAGGAGAGCTGGTTGCTCGCAATGTCCTTGGCTTCGCGCGCGAGGTCCGACGCGTCCGAGAGCGTCTTGTCGAGCAGCCCCAGCGCGCTCGTGGCGTGCTGCAGGTTGCGCTTGACCTGCTCGCTGCGCCCGAGGCGCTCGTTGAGCACCGTGATCACCGCGGCCTTCACCGGGTCGTCGGAGAACTTGCCCACCGTGACGCCCGTCGAGAGCTGGTTCTGGACCTTGAACATGTCCAGCGTCGTCCGATTGATCCCCCCCAGCGCAAGCTGCTGGAGCATCAGGTTCGACACGCGGCCAATCGCGGGTGTTCCGGACATTCACGCGCTCCTTCAGACGATCGCCAGCAAGGCCTGCGTCAGCTCGTCCGCAACCTGAATCACCCGCGCCGCGGCCTGGTACTGACGCTGGAAGCTCAACAGGTTGATCGACTCCTCATCCACGTTCACCCCCGCGATGCTCGAGCGCTGCTGCTCAAGGCTCGTCCGCACCACCGAGGTCGAGCCCGCAAGCGTCTCGGCCCCCGCGGCCTGCAGGCCGATCGACTGCGCCGTGTCGGCCCACGACTGCTTTATGCTCCGCCCGCCCAGCCCGGCGAGGGCCGTGTCCTGCAGCTTCACGAACTCCAGCGCGTTGCCGTTCTCGACGAACGTCCCGTTCACCACCCGGCCCACCATGAGCTTGGTCGGATCGCTGACAAGATCCTGTCGCACGGCGATGTCGCCCGCGGTCGAGCCCGCGAAGTAGCTGTTCACGCCCATCACCGCCAGCACGCCCGACGTGTCATCCTCGAAGCTGAACTCAAAGCCCGCGTCGGCGGTGACGCGCAGCTTGCCCTCGGGCGACCATGTCGCGCTAATGCCGCCGACCGCGTCGAGCGCGGCGCGCACCTGCTCGGGCGTCGTGTCGTCGTTGGTGCCGGGCGCGCCCGTGCTGGTGATCCCATCGAGATCGACGTTGATCCGCACCTGCGTCACCGCGCCCGTCGCTTTGTCCTTCACGCTGACCATGAACCCGCCGTTGCTCGCAGCAAACGGCAGCCCGGTGAACGTCTGACTCGACGCGCTGTTGAACGCCAGCGTCCGGTCGGCCAGGCGCACGCCCAGCGTCCCGGTCGTGTCCGTCAGCCCCGCGGCGTTCGCGCCCGTCGAGTGCAGCTTGTTCATCTGGAAGATGAGCTGCGAGGCGACCTGATCCAGCTTCGTCCGTGCTTCTTCGATCGCGCCCAGGCGCGTCGAGAGCAGGCCGCCGATCTGCCCGCCGCCCACCGTCAGTTCCGAACCGTCGGCCTTGACGGTGACGGTCGCCTTGATGCCCGCGACACCGTTGCTCACGACGCTCTCGCGCTTGAGCTCCAGCCCGCGCGACTCTGTGCCGAGCAGGATGGGCGTCGAGCCCACGAGCAGGTCGATCCCGCCCCCGGGCTGCTCGACCGCGGTCACGTCCATCAGGGACGCAAGCTCGGTGATCGCCTGATCGCGCTGATCGCGCAGAGCGTTGGCGCTCCCGCCCGCGACCTCCGCGGCGCTCACCTGGCGGTTCAGCTCCGCGACCGACGCGAGGAGTTGGTTCGCGCGCTCGACCGCCGCGCCGACCTGCGCATCGATCTGATCGCGCATCTTGAGCAGGTCGCCCCGCATCTGCTGCATGTACCCGGCGAGCTGCACGCCCTGCTGCACAACGATCGCGCTGCTCTTGGTCTGGTTCGCGCGCTCGGACCAGGTCTTGAAGAAGGTTCCGAGCTGATCGCCCAAGCCCTTGCCCGACAGCTCGCCCAGCGTCGCCTCGACCTGCGACAGGATCGTGTACTGCTGCTCGGCCGAGGCCTGCTGGCTCACGCCCGTCCAGAGCCGCGCCTGCAGCGCGGTGTCCACCTGCCGGCGGATGTCCTGCACCCACACGCCCCGGCCCGCGTTGAAGCGCGGGTCGCCCGAGTTGCTCGAGAGCGGCGTCAGGTACGCGATCTGCCTCGAATACCCCGGCGTGGCCGCGTTCGCGAGGTTGTTGCCCGCGAGCTGGATCCCGAGCTGGCTGATGTTCAGCGCGCTTCGGCCGACCTGGATGGCAGAGCTGAGGCTCATGCGTGACTCCGTGTGAACGAGAGCATCAGGAACGGATGTCCAGCGCGCTGGTGACCAGCCCGCCGCCGATGAGCGTGTGGTTGGCCGCGCCCGCCTCGACGCGCCCGCGCGACGAGTACACCCCGGCATGGCTCAGCCGCTGGGCGACCTGACGCACCAGGCCTTCCATGTGCTGCGCGAGCGTCTCGAGCGCGAGACCCACGACGCGCTGAGTCTCGCGGACGCCTTCGATGGTCGTGCGCAGCCGGGCAGCCAGGGCCGAAAGCTCCCCGCGGTGGGGCTCGTCCAGCGTCCCGGCGATCGCGGTCAGCGTCGGCGCCGGCAGATCCGAGCGCACCTGCGCGTACATCGCGACGATCGTCGACCGCTTGCTCTCCAGCTCCGCGATGCGCCCGAGCGTTGCCTGCTGCCGCAGCGTCACGGCCTGAACGTCCGCGGGCTTGGCCGACCGAACCGCCCGCTCCTGTTCCTTGACCAGCGCCGCCAGCTCCTCGTGTTCGCGGAGCAGCCCCAGCATGACGCCGCGCAGATCCTGCACCAAGAGCGGCACTTCCGCGCGGTTCTGCGCAGGCTTCGCGGGCTTGGGCGGCATCGTTCGTGGCGGCTGCGGGGCGGCTCGGGTCATCGCGGTTCTCCGATCCCCGATCCAAGCAACCCGCGGGCCAACCCGACCTGCGCCTGCGCGTTCACCGCACCCGCCTCACCCGCCCGCACCGACGCCTGCGCCTCGGCCAGCGCGCCCGTGCGCTTGCTCATGTCCGTCGCGATCCGGTCCACGAGCGACCAGTCCGCCTTCTTCACGATCCGCCCCGCGAGCGTCGAGTCCAGGATCGACCCGAACTGCTTCTCCGCCTGCGTCGGCGCAAAGGGCGGCGCGGCCTGCGACGAGTCCCGCATCCGCTTCAGAATCGGCTGGATAAACGTTGTCGCGACCAGCTGCTCGGCCGCCTCACGCGCCTGCGAGGCCTGATCGCCCTTGGCCTTCGCACGCCCCAGCGCCGCGGCAAAGGCCGACTGGCGCCCAAGCACTTCGCCCCCGCCCCCCTCGGCCCCGAAGCGCGCACGCACATTCACAGGCGCCTCACGCTCGGGCACCAGCGCCGAGCGCAGCCGCTCGTTCAGCCCCAGGTTCGTTCGCACCGCATCCATCGGATCCTCCGAAGGTCAGCGTCAGTTCTCGGGCGTCAGTCGATCACGAGTTCGGCCTGAAGGTCGCCGCTCTTCTTGAGCATCTGCAGGATCTGAATCTGCTCGCCCACCGGCACGTCCATCTGCTTCAGCGCCGAGAGCAGGTCCTTCAGCCGCGCTTGCTCGGCCGGGCGTGTCCCGGTGCCGATCGCCGCCCACCGCGAACGCTCCACCAGCGGGTTTTGGGCGCTGGGCTGGGGCGTCGGGATCGTCGTCGTGATTGTCAGGTCCTTGTGCGTGATCACCACCGGCCTGATCCGCACCTCGCTCGGCACGATGATCGCCCCCGTCCCCGGGTTCGCGACCACAATCGCCGGCAGGTCCATCAGGTCAACATTCACCTCCGCCGAGACCACGTCCGCCAGGAAGTTCGCGCGGTTCGCACGCTCGGCCTGCGGGATCGTCACCCGGATCGTCCGATCGTCGATCACCTTCGCCACGCCCGGCCCCTGCGGGTCGGCCTTGGCGTTCACCGACTGCGCCACCTGCGTCGCCGAGCTCCACCCCGCAAAGTGAGGCCTCAGAATCAGGTCAAACTCGTTCTCGAACGTGCCCACCCGCACGTCCCGCATCACCCGCGCCCCGTCGCGCACCCGCCCGACCGTCGGCGTCGTCGGGTCGTCCAAGACAATCGGCCCCTCGGCAAACGCGATCAGCTCGCCGCCCGGGATCGCCACGCGCAGCGGCGTCACGAACAGCGTGCCCCCCTTCAGGCTCGTCGCGCTCCGCAGCACCGACACCCGCACGTCGATCTTGTCACCCGCCAGCACGCCCTTTTCGGGGATAATGCACTGCACCATCACCAGCGCGACGGCCTTGCCCTTCTCGATTTCCTTCAGGCTCCCCGTCGCGTTGCCGTGCGAGAGCAGCAGGTTGGACAGGGGCCTGGCGACCGTCGCGTCCTTGCCGTCGTCGCCCGTGTTGAGCAGGCCCGTGACGAGCCCGACGCCCGAGAGCATCGACTCTTCCTGGCCCTTGATGCGGGTCAGGTCCTTGACGGTGGTCGCGCGCGCGATGTCGGCGCCGACGCACAGCGCCAGCAGCACCGCCCAGCACGCAATCCCGGCCCAAGCCCTCGGCATGAATCGCCTCCCCCGCGCACTCCGTGCGCGGATCCGCCCCACCCCGCCCTCAGATTGGGGCAGAAAGCGATCGGCGTGCCAGAGCGGGTCGGATGGTGGGGGGCGATGGTGGGGCGGTGGGGGAGGTGGGGCAGCGCTGAGCGCGGGTGGGGCTAGCGGTCCCGGCCGTCGAATCCGTCGAGGGTGTCCCAGATGCCAGCCAAGCGCATCGATCGCGGATCAACCCCCGGCGCGACCCGCCAGCCGGCGTAGTAGTTGAAGAAGCCTTGCGGAGTCGAGTTTAACTCGAAGTCCAAGGCCGAGCCATCGAAGAAGGCCACACCCGAACGAACTCCCGGCGCGCGCGTATAGCCAACGAAGACTCCGCCGGGGGCGTAGTCTTTGCTCGTGCCAAACGCCCCCTTGGCGTACGGGAACCGCACTCGGCTCAACGGCATCGGGCGGAACTGCCTTGGGCCCTCGTGCCGATCCCAGGAAAAGAAGTCGGGCTCCGCATAGGCCGTGTTCGTGAGCGTGTAATCCGCGTGCGAAATCTGCACGCCCCGATGGGTGACGATCTTTCGAGGCTCGACCTGCTGGTTGTTTGGCGCGCGAAACGCAAGATGCGATCCGGCGTATTCCGTCAGCCCAAGGTTCGCAGCCTCACCGTGGTCGAACCACGGCCGCTTCTGGGTCTGAAAATCAAACACCCATGTCCCGGGCTCAGGCCAGCTTGGCGGCGCATACACGGGCGGAAGGTCGCGCCAGTCCCCCGCGTAGCCGAACAGCGCTGTCGCGCAGGTGCGAACATTCGCCAACCCTCCCAGCGCTCGGGCACTCTTGCGGGCCCCCGACATCGCGGGCAGCGCCAGACTGAGCAACACGACAATCACGCCGATGACGACCAGTAGCTCGGCGAGTGAGAAGGCCGAACGACTGTGAATTTTTTGTGGATAAGTCAGCGTCATCATGATGTTTGGCTCGTTAAGGAAACTCGGCAGGTATGCTGACCTGATCCACGGAGGATCGCTCATAAAGCATACCAAGTCGCTGGGACTCATGTCAGTGTTGGTCGCGACAGCCTGTGTCGTTGCAGGACCGCCCGAGATCTGCCCTTGCACCTCGCCTTGCTCGCCGACCCCCATTATGTGCGTACTCCCTTCAAACTGTGCCAACATGCCCACGCCTGGTCCTGATTGCTTTTTTCGTACATGCGCGACCTTGATCTTTGTTGAGGGTGGTAACCGTGGCGTGATGGACGTCGAGTTCAACACCCGCAACTGCTTTAAGGTACCCGGCAAGATCGTCAACGGCCAATGTGTCGTGAACGACGACACTACCGAACAGATTTCGGATGGCCAGATGTACGGCGCGACGGGCTACAAGACCACTGGTTGCATCGTCCTTCCGGAAGTCTAAAAGGTGCAGTACCGGCCCTTCATTTGCATCACTTCGCTATCGACTGTTGTGCTCTGTTCGCTGGGAGTTTCCGACGGTGCCGAGGTTCGCGGTGGCTCCGTTCTGATGACGATCAAGCGTGCTGAGTCACCAGTCGAGCGAGTGGCCGCGCTTTACTCTCTACCTCAACCCATTCGATTCAAGGCGGTCTCGCTCACTGTGCCAGACGCCGAAGGCGCGGTTTCGCTCAGCGAAGATGAGCTTCGCAGCCGATCCACTCTCACCCGAGAATTCTCGTTCTTGGTGTTTCCGAATGGCGACGTTCGTCGTGGCTCTCCGTCGATTGACCGGTACACTGACCGAGATGGCTTTGTTGGCAGGATCAGCAAAGGCCCTCGGACCGCGTTGTTCAACAACATGGACGGCACGGCCGAGATTGTGGATTACCCCAGCGTCGATCAGGCACGCGAGGCACTCGCAACGACGCTTCCAACTTTCATTGCCTTTGCGGTCCGAGCCGTGAGGGAGCGCGGTGAAGAGTTCACGGAGTCCGCAAGCGAGATCCGCGCGGGCGAATGGACGTGGCGAATCAATGACGCGGGTGAGGTCGTCTCGTGGGTCCGTGTGGCCCCAAACGTGACAAGTACCGGTCAGGTGCTCAGCCGCATTCGCGTTCCCGGCGTCAAGGGTGATTTGTGGTCTCGCGTACTTGTGACGAATCAGGCACCCAGCGATCCCAAGCCAACGCGGATCGTCATGGTCTACGACGACTACCGCCTTGATCCAAACGCCGATCCGCTCGATGTCGATTGGCGCTCGCAGGCCGTCAAGGCCGTCGATTGGCGGACGAAAGAGCCGATCGAGTTTGAGCGTGTTGGCCCCCGGGCCAAGGCCTCGCAACCAGCGCCGCCTAAGCCGACGGTGGCTTCTCAGGCCGAGGCGTCAACGCCGCCCGCCGAGCGCACGGGGCCCAAGGCGATCCGGGTCGGGCCCGACGGCCTCAGCGATGCGCAGCGCGGCGGGCTCTCGCGTTGGTCTTGGCTCGGCATCGCGGGCGGCAGCGCGCTCGTCCTCGCCGGCATCGTCCTGACCGTGCTCCGTCGCAGGGGCTGACTTCAAGCCGCTCAACTCCACCGAATCACGAGCTTGCCGAACTGTTCGCCCGCTTCGAGTCGAGCGAAGGCCTGCGCGCCGTCGGCCGCGTCGAACACGCGGTCGACCGCGGGCGCGAGCTTCCCCACGCGGAGCAGCGAGGCGACCTCTCGGAACTCGGCGGGCGTGCCCATCGTCGAGCCCAGCAGGCGGAGCTGGTTCCAGAAGATCCGGGCGAGGTCGGTGGTCGCGTCGGGGCCCGAGGTGCAGCCGGGCGTGACGTAAGCCCCGCCGCGGGCGAGCGACTTGATGCAGTTGAGGTGCGTGGCCTTGCCCGAGGAATCGACCGCCATGTCGACGCCGCGCTTGTTGGTCCAGGCGCGGACCTCGCGCGACCAATCTTGCCCCGTGTCGAGCACGAGGCACGAGGCGCCCAGGGCCTTGGCGCGTTCGAGCTTCCAGGCGTGTCGGCTGGTGACCGCGACGGGGCAGCCCATCCAGCGGGCGATCGAGAGCGCGCTGGTCGCGACGCCGCCGCCGATGCCCGTGATGAGCACCGACTGCCCCGGCGTGAGGCGGGCCTTGGTGATCATCATCGACCAGGCCGTGAGGGTGGTCAGGCCGAACGCAGCGGCGACGGTCGGGTCAAAGTCGCTCGGCAGCGCGGCCAGGTGCGTGACCGGCGCGTGAAAACGCTCGCGGAGCGTGCCGAAATGGTGCTCGCCGATGAGTTCGTAGATGGGCGCGAGGTGCGAGGCGGGCGGGTCGGCCGGGTGTTCGCGCTCGGGGAGGACGACCGCCGCATTGAAGATCACGCGCGTGTTCAGCCACGCCGGATCAACGCCCGGCCCCACGGCCTCGACGATCCCGCACGCGTCGCACCCCGACACCCGCGGGTAGGTGAGATTCAAACCCGGCACGCCCTTGCCGACCCACAGGTCCATGTGATTCAGCGCGCTGGCGAGCGTGCGGATCTGCGCCTGCCCGGGCCCGGGGGGCGCGAGGTCGGGCCAGTCGGTGCGGAACTCGACGTTGGGCGTGACGGGCGAGCCTTGGCGGGTGGTGACGATCGCGCGCATGGGCCGAGGATACTCGGGGTGGCGTGTGCGTGCCAAAAACAACTCGGGCCCGGACGTGTGTCCGAGCCCGAGAGAAAAGTCTCAGAGAACTCGCGTCGGCTCAGGCCTTGGGGGCCTCGGGCGCAGCGGCGGTCGTCGTGCCGGCGTTCGCGACGTGCTTCATGCCGCGGCGGCGGTCGCGGAGGCGACGGCTCTTGCCCGCGCGGTCGCGGAGGTAGTACAGCTTGGCGCGGCGAGCGTCGGCCCGGCGGACGACCTCGATCTTCGCGACCATCGGCGAGTTCAGCGGGAAGATACGTTCCACGCCCACCTCGTCGACGATCTTGCGGACCGTCAGCATCTCGGTGATGCCCGAGCCCGCACGGCCGATCACCACGCCCTGGAACACCTGCTGGCGCTCCTTGTCGCCCTCGACGATGCGGAAGCTCACGGCGATCGTGTCGCCGATGTCAAAGAGCGGGAACTGAGCCTTCGTCTGGTCCTTGGTCACCGCGTTGAGGATCGCCGAGTTGCCGCCGAGCATGAGTCACCTTCCTGGGTCAAAGCCCCCCGCGTGAGACGAGGGACGCCGGTGCTGTACCGGCAGGGTGGAGATGTTAGGGCCCCTCCCCCGGCAGAATCAAAGGCCCCGAGCCCCCGCTTTCGCCCGCGTCCGAGGCTGTCCGGGCTCCCGGAGGCGTCAGCAGGTCAGGCCGGCGAGCCTTTGTGCGGGCCAGGCGCTGTTCCAGGCGCCAGCGGGCGATCTCGCGGTGGTTGCCGCTGAGCAGCACGTCGGGCACGCCCCGGCCCATCCATTCCCTGGGCTGGGGGGAGTGGGGGCAGTCCAGCAGCCGCGCACCCGGATCCACACCCAGCGCCCGCATCGCCTTGGGCGTCAGGCCCATCGCCTCCGCCTCGGGGACGGGCGAGTGCGAGTCCTGCTGGCTGGATTCGTCGTCACCCAAGGCGCCCGGCAGAAGGCGCACAACCGCGTCGATCAGCACGAGGCCCGCGAGTTCGCCCCCCGAGAGGACGTAGTCGCCCACGGAGATTTCCATCGGCGCGAGCTCTTCGATCACGCGTTCGTCGATGCCCTCATAGTGACCGGCGATCAGCAGCAGCCGGGGTTCTCGCGCGAGCGATTCGACGAGGGGCTGCGTCATCGGCACGCCCTGAGGCGTGAGCAGGATCCGCCGCGCGGGCCGGGGGTCGAGCGATTCCACGTGCCGAACCGCGTCGAACACGGGCTGACAGGCCATGACCATGCCGGGCCCGCCTCCGAAGGGGCGATCGTCGGTCTTGGCGTGCTTGTTGCCGGCGAACGCGCGGATGTCAGTCGCGTGATACTCCACGAGGCCGGCCTTGCGCGCGCGGGCGGGGATGGAGACGCCCAGCACGGCCGGGGGCTCGGTGCTGAAAAGCTCGGGGAAGGTGGTGAGAACGTCGATCCGCATGGGCGTGGGACGGTACGCCGGAATAAAAAACGCCCGGGCGTGCCGGGCGTTGGGTGTTCAGCGGTGAAGAGGGCTCAGGCCTTCTTCTCTTCCTTGGCCTCGCCCGCGGCGGCCGCGGCGGCCTTCTTGGCCTCAACGACCTTGCGCGAATCAGCGCGGTCGGCCTCCCACTCGGCCTTGCGCTTGGCGCTGACCAAGTCGGCCTTGACGAGGAAGTCGAGCACCGTCTCGCTGGGCTGTGCGCCCACGCTGAGCCAGTACTTGATGCGATCGGCGTTCAGCTGAAGCGCCTTGGCGGGGTCGGACGCGAGCGGGTCATAGAACCCGAGGTTCTCGATCACGACGCCGTCACGGCGCGTGCGCTTGTCGATGGCGTTGATGCGGAAGAACGCGTGATTCTTCCGGCCCAGGCGCTGCATGCGAATCCGAACCACCGGCCGACCTCCGAGAAACGAGGACTTCGAACGCCCGCGTCGGACAAGCTCCGAACCGCAGGGCCTCAACCTTAGCACCCACTCGCCCGGGAATCGAGCCGCCGCCAACACGCGGCCATGATTTGTCAAGGTTCCCGTCAGACCGGAATGGGGCCGGAGGGGCTCGAACCCTCACCTCCCTCGCGGGAGAGCGGATTTTAAGTCCGCTGCGTCTACCATTTCGCCACGGCCCCAGTAGATATACCGGGTGAGATTCCGCGTCTGACCGCCCCGCATCCCATCGGCGCAAGCAGGTCTGGATCTTGTATCGGCTGGGCACCTTCCGTCAACCGCCGAGGCGCCCGACGGACCCCGGAAATCCTCCCGACCGCGGATTTCCGACCGCGACCGGTCCGTGCCGGGCGCGATTCCGACCGACCCTCCCCAAATCTCCGCCCATCGGATCTTCATTTCCGGTTCCGTTCCGGTATCCTCTGAGCCCCAGCCCGGTGGACACCGGGTGAGGGAGTTGGTCCGGGGTGGGCAGCGCGAGGCGACAGGCCGGGGATGCGTCAGGACGACCAGAATCACGCAGGCAGCGACCGCGCTCTGGGCGCGCTCAGCCGACGGGCGGCGCTCGGGGCGCTCGTGCTCGGGGGCGCCGCGTTCGTTGCGTTCGGGCCCGACTCGGGCAAGGACCGGCTCCGCAAGAAGTATCCGGGCCGGGTGGTGCTGGATTACTGGGAGAAATGGCCCGGCGCCGAGGCGCTGGCCATGCAGTCGATCGTCGACGACTTCAACCGCTCGCAGGATCGGATCTATGTCCGGTTCCTGACGATGGGCGGCGCGATCGATCAGAAAGCGCTCGTCGCGATCGCGGGCGGCAATCCGCCCGACGTGCTGGGGCTCTACGCGTACAACGTGCCGCACTTTGCTGAGTCGGGCGCGATCGTCCCGCTCGACGACACCTTTGCCTCGCGCGGGCTCAGCGAATCGCACTACGCCCCGATCGTCTGGAAGATGCTGCGCCACGAGGGCCGGACGTGGGCCGGGGTCTCGACCGTCGGCACGCTGGCGCTCTACTACAACAAGGCGATGTTCCGCGAGGCGGGGCTGGACCGCGCGCCGCGGACCATCGAAGAGCTCGACGAGTTTGCGGGCCGGCTGACGAAGATCGACAAGCAGCAGGTGGCGCAGAGCAAGTTCGGCTTCTTGCCGACCGAGCCCGGGTGGTGGCCGTACGTCTGGGTGTGGCCCTTCGGGGGCAAGCTGTTCGAGTCTCCCGAGAAGCCGGGCGACGCGGGCAAAGCGACGACCGACGATCCGGCGAACCTGGCCGCGTACCGCTGGGTGCAGTCGTACCCGACCAAGTACGGCGGGGACCTGATCACGGCCTTCAGCTCGGGCTTTGGCAACTACGACTCGCCCCAGCAGCCGTTCCTGAACGGAATGGTCGGCATGGTGCTGCAGGGGCCTTGGCTCGGGAACGTCATCAAGGGCCGCAAGCCCGACCTCGACTACGGCGTCGCGCCCTTCCCGGCGCTGGCGAGCCTGAACGCGGTCGACGCGCCCTATGGCTTGGCCGAGGCCGACATCCTCGTCGTCCCCTCTGGCTCCAAGCACCCCGAGGAAGCCAAGCAGTTCATCGCGTATCTCCAGCAGCGTGAGGTGATCGAGAAGCTCGCGGCGATCCACTGCAAGAACTCGCCTCTGCGCGAGAGCACTCCCGAGTTCCTCGCGAACCACATCAACCGGGGCGTGCGGGTGCACGATCAGATCGCTCAGTCGCCCAATGCGCGGACCGCGCCGCGGACGCGTGTGTGGCCCCAGTATCGCGACGAGATGTCCGCGGCGTTCCAGGCGCTCTGGAAGTTCGACGCGACGCCCGAGCAGCGCCTGCCGATGGTCCGCGCGCGGCTCCAGGAATCGCTCGATCTCATCGCGGCGCGCCGGCGCGACCGCGGCGGGCTGCCGACGACCGTCGGTGAAAGGATCGCGTCATGAGCGCCCGCCCCGCGAAGCTGACGCGCGACACGAGCTGGAAGCACGAGGCGACGGGCCTGGCGTGGATTTCGCCGTGGGTGATCGGGTTCCTGGCCTTCACCGCCGGGCCGATCGTGATGTCGCTGTACTACTCGGTGACGGACTATTCGCTGCTGGAAAAGCCGGTGTTCATCGGGGCGGAGAACTACCAGCGCCTAGCGCGGGACGAGATCTTCGTGGGCGCGCTGAAGAACACGCTCTGGTACGCCGCGGTGAGCATCCCGTTGGGCACGATCTTCGCGATCATCCTCGCGGCGATGCTGAACACGCGGATCAAGGCGCGGGCGCTGTTCCGCGCGGCGATGTTCATCCCCACCCTGGTGCCGATCGTCGCGAGCGCGATGGTCTGGTCGTGGCTGCTGAACGGTCAGATCGGTTTGCTCAATCAGGCGCTGGGGTGGATCGGCATCAAGGGCCCGGACTGGCTGGGCGATCGGCACGTCGCGATGTGGGCGCTGATCCTGATGAGCGTCTGGGGCGCGGGCAACGCGGTGGTGATTTATCTCGCCGCGCTGCAGGACGTGCCCACGAGCCTGTACGAGGCCGCGGACTTGGACGGCGTTACGTGGATCGGCAAGTTCTGGCACGTCACGCTGCCCATGATCTCGCCCGTGATCCTCTTCAACGTCATCACGTCGATCATCGGCACGCTGCAGGTCTTCGCGGTGCCCTACATCATGACCGGCGGCGGGCCCGACCGGTCGACCTACTTCTTCACGATGTACCTCTACGACAACGCGTTCAGGTACCTGAATATGGGCTACGCAAGCGCCATGGCGTGGGTGCAGCTGGTCATCATCCTCGCGCTCACCGCGCTGACCTTCTGGCTCAGCCGCAAGCTGGTGTTCTACAGGTCGGCGTAAGGCGGTCGGCGTGCGGGGGGCTTGGGCGGGCTGAGCGGGTTCGGTTTCTTCGGGAGTGTCACCACCGTGGGCAAGGGCGACGAGGGCAGCGCAGGGCGGGACATCGGGCTGGCAAGCCGGACAGCGATCTATTCGATGCTCGGCTTTGTCGCGGTGCTGTTTGTTGCGCCTCTGGTGTGGATGTTCTCAACCTCGATCAAACCGGCCGACCAGGCGCTCTCGACGCCGCCCCGCCTGCTCCCCTCGCCCGCGTCGGACACGCTGAAGATCGCGAGCGAGAACTACCAGGCGGTCTGGAACGACCCGGTGGTCGACTTCCCGCTCTATTTCCGCAACACACTCATCGTCGCGGTGCTGAGCGTGATCGGCATGGTGCTCTCGAGCGCGATCGTTGCCTACGGCTTTGCCCGCGTGAAATGGCGCGGCAAGAAGTGGGTCTTCCCCGTCATGCTCGCGACCATGATGATCCCCTTCCCGGTTGTCATGGTTCCGCTCTACGTCATCTTCAAGCAGCTCGGATGGATCGGCACCTTCAGCCCGCTCTGGATCCCCGCGTGGTTCGGCGGCGCGTTCAACATCTTCATGCTCCGCCAGTTCTACATGACGATCCCCAAGGAGCTCGACGAGGCCGCACGCATCGACGGCTGCACGCACTGGGGCATCTTCTGGCGGATCATCCTGCCCCTCTCGAGGCCCGCGCTCACGGTCGTCGCGCTGTTTCACTTCATCGGCGTGTGGAACGACTTCCTGGGGCCGCTGATCTTCCTCAACGACCGCGATCAGTTCACGCTCGCGCTCGGGCTCCAGCTCTATCAGAGCCAGACGGGCAACACGCCGTGGCATTTGCTCATGGCGGCGAGCACGATGGTCGTCGCCCCCGTGCTCGTGCTGTTCCTGCTGGCGCAGCGCACGTTCATCGAGGGCATCGCGACCAGCGGCCTAAAGGAATAGCCAGCGCTCTCACGAGCCCTGAAGTCGCCAGCAAAGAAAAACCCGCGCGGATGGCGCGGGTTTTCTGTTTCAGTGCAAGAGGTGGTGTGCTCAGGCACCCACAAGCTTGAGCGCGAACATGCGTGCGGTCTGGAGGGCGTCCTTGACCTTCGAGGCATCGGTGCCTCCGCCCTGGGCTGCGTCGGGCTTGCCGCCGCCCTTGCCGCCGACGACCGCCGCCGCCTCGCGGACCCAGTCGCCCGCCTTGAGGCCGCGCTGGATGAGCAGGTCGGGCACGGCCGCGGCAACCGCGACCTTCTTCTCCTCGCCCGCGTCGGTCTGCGTGACTTCGACGGTCAGGAGCATGACGGCGCTCTTGGGGCACTTGTCGCGGATGGCCTTGACCGCGGCCTGCAGCGCCTGACGGTCGCCGCCGGTCTCGATGATCGAGACGATCACGATCTCGTTGGCGTTGAGCGCCGACTCGGCGATAACGCGCGCCGCGCGGATCGCCTCATCGCGCGCCGCGCCCGCCGCGGCCTTGCCGGCCGCCTTCACGCGCTCCTGCAGCGCCGCGATCTTGTTTCGCAGGTCGTGCTTGCTCGTGAGCGGGATCAGCGCCTTGTCGACCGCCGTGACGATCGCCTGCACTTCCGCCGGAAGCTGCGCATCGGGCAGTGAGCCCGCAGCAGCGAGTCGCTTCTCGAGCGCGCCCGCCTCGTCGATCGCCCGGCGCGCCTCGGCGCCCGTGACGCCCGTCATGCGCCGGACGCCCTTGGCGACCGCTTCTTCGCTGACGATCGCGAACGCGCCGATCTCCGCGGTGGACGCGACGTGCGTTCCGCCGCAGAACTCGACCGACAGCTCGTTCCACGCGGGGTTGCCGGGGCTCGAGAGCAGGTCGGCGACGGGCTGCCCGATGCTGACGACGCGGACGGGGTCGGGGTAGGCCTCGCCGAAGACGGCGCGCAGGCCCGAGATCGCCCGCGCAGCGCTCAGCGGCGTGGGCTCGGCGTAAACGACCATGTCGCGCGCAACCGCCTCGCGGACGATGGCTTCAACGCGGGCCGCCTCGGCCGCGGTGACGGGCTGGTTGTGGCTGAAGTCAAACCGCAGCTTGTCGGGCGCGACGAGCGAGCCCTTCTGGTCCACGCCCCCGCCCAGCACCGAGCGCAGCCCGAAGTTGAGCAGGTGGGTCGCGGTGTGGTTGCTGGCGATGGGCGAACGCCGAGTGCGGTCGATCGCGCACTGCACCGTGTCGTTGACGCGCAGCTCGCCTTCGCTGAGGTACCCCATGTGGAGCACGAAGCCCGCGAACGAGCGGACTTCCTGCACTTGGAACTGGCCCGCGCCGCCCGTCGAGCGCCCGATGACGCTGATCGTGCCCTGGTCGGACTGCTGCCCGCCCATCTCGGCGTAGAAGTTGGTCTGGTCGAGCACGAGGCCGATCAGGTTGTGCTTGCCGAACGCGGGCGAGGCGTGCTCATCCCAGTTGCGACCGTTCCAGATGGCCTTGATCCGCGCCTTGAGATCCCGCGGCGTGAACTTCGCGGAATCGTCCGTCGGATCGATGCCCATGTGCTGCAGGTGCGCCGTCTGCTCCGCGCCCAGCGCGAGCGTCTGCGACTCGTCCCGCGCCGAGCCCGCGCGGCTCAGTTCTTCGGCCTTGGTCCGCTCGGCCTCGTACGCCGGCATGTCGACCGTGAGCCCGCGCTCAGAGGCCATCAGCGCCGTGAGATCGACCGGGAACCCGAACGTGTCGTACAGCTTGAACGCGTCCGAACCGCTGACGCTCTTGGCGCCCGCGGCGAGGGTGTCGTCGGCCACCTTCTGGAAGAGCTTGATGCCCCGGTCCAGCGTGCGCCCGAAGCTGTCCTCTTCTTCCGCGATCACCGCCGCGACGCGCGCGGGGTCCTTGCGAAGCTCGGGGAACGCCTCGCCCATCGACTCAGCAACCACCGGCACCAGCCCCGCGAAGAAGCCCGGGCGCGCATTGAGCATCTGCCGACCGTAGCGCACCGCGCGGCGCAGGATGCGGCGCAGCACATACCCCCGGCCCACGTTGCTGGGCACCGCGCCGTCGGTGATGGCGAACGTGAGCGTCCGGATGTGGTCGGCGATCACGCGATACGCGGTGTCGACCTGGTCCTTGTCGGCGTCGCCCAGGCGCCCGCCATAGGACCGCGCGCCGGTGGAGCGCTCGATCGCTGCGAAGATCGGGGCAAAGACGTCGGTGTCGTAGTTCGAGCGGACGTTCTGCAGGATGCTCGTCAGGCGCTCGAGACCCATGCCCGTGTCGACGTGCTTGGCGGGCAGCGGGCGCAGCGAGCCGTCCTTCTCGCGGTTGAACTGGATGAAGACGTTGTTCCAGATCTCGATGACGTCGGGGTCGCCCGTGTTCACAAGCGCCGCGGCGTCGCGGTTGCCGATGCGGTCAAAGTGAATCTCCGAGCACGGGCCGCAGGGGCCGGTCTCGCCCATCTCCCAGAAGTTGTCCTTGAACGAACCGGGCAGGATGCGGTTCATGGGCAGGTAGCGCGACCAGAGCCACTTGGCCTCTTCGTCGGGCGCCTGACCGGTCTTGGGATCGCCGCCAAAGTACGTGACGTACAGCCGCTCGGGCGGGAGCTTGTAGGTTTCGGTCAGCAGTTCCCACGCCCACTGGATGGCTTCGGGCTTGAAGTAGTCGCCGAACGACCAGTTGCCGAGCATCTCGAAGAACGTGTGGTGGTAGGTGTCCTTGCCGACGTCCTCGAGGTCGTTGTGCTTGCCGCCGGCGCGGATGCACTTCTGGCTGTTGACCGCGCGCTTGAGGCGGGCAAAGTCGGAGGCGGGGTCGGCCAGGCCCAGGAAGATGGGCTTGAACTGGTTCATGCCCGCGTTGGCAAAGAGCAGCGTGGGGTCGTCGTGGGGGATGGCGGGCGAGGAGGGGATGAAGGCGTGCCCCGGGCCCTCGAAGCCGCGCGGGCCGGCGGCGCCCGCGGTGCCGCCCTTGCCCTCGAAGAAGCGGATGAACGTCGATCGGATCTCGTTGACGGACCAGGGCATGGCTCGGGAGTTCTCCAGAATGAGTCAGAAATGGAACGGGCCAAGCGTAGGGACCAAGGCGGCTCGGGGGCCCGTGCGTTCGGCCATCCTCACGCCCCCGTTCCCCCCGGGCGGCCCGGGCCCGGATCGGATAGGCTCTGGCCCCTATGCGCGAGTTCGACCTGTGCGTCATCGGCTCGGGCCCGGCGGGCCAGAAAGCGGCGATCCAAGCGGCCAAGCTCGGAAAGTCCGTCGCCGTCATCGAGCAGCGCGAAGTCGTCGGCGGCGTCACCGTCAACACCGGCACGATCCCCAGCAAGGCCCTCCGCGAAGCCATCCTGCGCCTCGGGGGCCACAACCACGCCGTCCCGACCCTCGCCGACTTCTCCCAGGCACGCAACGCCGCCTTCACGGGCCTCCAGAACGCCTGCCAGGAAGTCATCAAGGCCGAGATCGACCTCGTCCGCTCGCACTTTGCCAGCAACGGCATCCACGTCATCACCGGCAAGGCCCGCTTCCGCGACGCGACGACGATCGACGTCGAGGGCGCCAACGCCTCGACGAGCATCAAGGGCAAGAACATCGTGATTGCCGTGGGTACCGCGCCCGCTCGGCCCAAGGACGTCCCCTTCGACGACCGCACGATCATCACCAGCGATGAGATCGTCAAGCTCCCGTACCTGCCCAAGACCATGATCGTCGTGGGCGGGGGCGTTATCGGCACCGAGTACGCCTCGATGATGGCCCAGCTCGGCGTGCGGGTCACGATCGTCGAAGGCCGGCCCAGGCTGCTCGACTTCATCGACGCCGAGATCATCGAGTCGCTCCAGTACCACCTGCGCCAGCACGACGTGACGCTCCGGCTGGGCGAGAAGGTCGCGAAGATCCGCCGGGTCGCGCCCGAGGAGCGCACTCCCCCCGGCTCGAGCGCGCTCGCCGAGGCCGTGCTCGAGTCCGGCAAGACCCTCCGCGCCGATTGCCTCCTCTACTGCATCGGGCGCCAGGGCGCGACCGACGGCCTGCTGCTCGAAAATGCCGGGCTCGCCTGCGACTCGCGCGGCCGCATCCCCGTCGATGACAAGTTCCAGACCAAGGTCCCGGGCGTCTACGCCTGCGGCGACGTCATCGGCTTCCCCGCCCTCGCCTCGACCAGCATGGAACAGGGCCGGCTCGCCGCCTGCGCCATGTTCGGCGTGCCGGGCCAGACCGTTCAGACGCTGTTGCCCTACGGCATCTACGCCATCCCCGAAATCTCGATGGTCGGCTGGACCGAAGAATCCCTCACCCGCGAGGGCATCCCCTACGAGGCCGGCATCGCTCAATACAAAGAAACCGCCCGCGGCCAGCTCATCGGCGACGACATCGGCATGCTCAAGTTGCTCGTGCACCAGGAATCGCATGTCGTCATGGGCGTGCACGCGATCGGCACCGGCGCGACCGAACTGATTCACATCGGGCAGGCCGCCATCGCCTTCAAGGCGACCGTCGAGTACTTCGTCGAGAGCGTGTTCAACTACCCGACCCTCGCCGAGTGCTACAAAATCGCGGCGTTCAACGTGCTCAACAAGCTCCGCGGGAACTGACCGATGGCGCGCAAGGCCCCTTCCTCGACCAAGTCCAAAGCCTCCGCCGACGCCTCAGCGACGCTGAGCTCCGAGTCCGCCTCGGCATCAACCCCGCCCGCCGCGCCGCCGCCCTCGCTCAACGCCGTCACGCGATCCTTCGGCGCGATCTTCGGGCAGGACCACGCGCTCACCGTCCTCCGCTCCGTCATCGCTTCGGGCCGCGTGCATCACGCGTGGATCTTCCACGGCCCCGAAGGCGTCGGCAAGCGCACGACCGCGCTCGCCTTTGCCGCCCAGCTGCTCACGCCCGCCGACGCGACCGAGCAGGAGCGCGCCCGCGTTTCGATCCTGCTCGAGCACGGCGCACACCCGGACCTCCAGGTTGTCACCAAGGCCCACAGCAAGTTCCACGACGAGGCCGACGTCCGCAAGCTCAAGCAGACGTCGATCCCCGTCGATGTAGTGCGCCGGTTTGTGGTCGAGCCCGCGCGCCTCGCGCCCCAGATCCGCACGAACGCCCCCGCGGCGAAGGTCTTCGTCATCGACGAGGCCGAGCTGATGAACCCGGCCGCGCAGAACGCGCTGCTGAAGACGCTCGAAGAGCCCGCCGAGCGCACGGTGATCATCCTGTGCACGTCGCAGGAGAGCGCGCTGCTCGCGACGATCCGGAGCCGCAGCCAGCGCGTGCCGTTCGTGCCGCTGAGCGATGACGCGATGACGCAGTGGATGGACGACGAGGGCGTGCGGGGCGAGCGCGACTGGCTGATCCGCTTTGCCGATGGGTCGCCGGGCGCGGTCCGTTCGGGCCTGGCCGCGGGCGTCCTCGCCTGGCGCGACGCGCTCGACCCGATGCTCGCGCGGATGAGGCAGGGTCAGTACGTGCCCGAGTTTGCCCCGACGGCGCACGCCCTGATCGACGACTGGGCCGACGCGCACGTCAAGGCCAATCCCACAACGACCAAAGAAGCGTCCAAGGCGCGCGCGCTGTCGTGGCTGCTGCGCGTGATCGACGTGCCCGTGCGGTCGTGGGTGCGGGCGTCCGTCTCCGGCGGCGAGGCGAAAGTCGAGGCCGCGGCGCGCGCGGTCGATGCGCTCCGCGCCGTCGAGCGCATGATCGACGACAGCATCCAGCCCCAGTTCGCCTTCGAGCAGGCCGCGTCGGAGATCGTCCGGGCCATGAGCGTGCGGTAATGACCGCGCGGTGATGAGCGCGCGGTAACGCGCGTGCGGTAATGAGCGCGAGGCAGGAAGGTCTCAGCCCTGAATCGAGATCGAGGCCATCGGCTTGCCGACCGGCGCCGCGTGGGCGGGCGCTGCGGTGGGGGCGCTGGCCGGCGTGCCGCCGGAGGTTGCCCGGCGTTCTTCCGCGACCTTGTCGCACAGCAGCGACCATGTCTCGCGCTCGAACGTGAGAAGCTCGATCACCTTGTCCACCCGCGCAGGGTCGCGCTCGAGCCCGGCCGAGACCAGTTCCGAGTACATGAACGTGTACAAGGCCTTGATCCGCTGCATCAGCTCCGGGTCAACATCCGTGCGGATGCTCGTGATGAGCTCCATCAGGATGTCGCGCGCGCCCGTCAGGCCCGTGAACGAGGCCTCGTAGTCCTTCTTGGCCAGCCCGTCGCGGCCCTGCGCGGCAAAGCGCAGTGCGCCGTCGAGCAGCATCAGCCGGAGCTGCTCCGGCGTCGCCGACATCACGCGGCTCTTGAGGTAGGCGTTGACGGAGGTGTTCGGGGCCTGAGGTTGCATCGCAGGAGTTATCGAACCAGAGTGGGGCCGGCTTGAGCGCCGCCCGAAATCAGGGGCCCCGATCAGCCGCCCAGCGCCGAAAGGCTCGACTGCTGGTTGCGCAGCTGCCCGATCGCCTTCTCCATCGCAAGGAACTGGTTCTCCAGCACCGAGCGCCGGGCCGCGAGCCGTACGTCGAGCGCGCTGATCGACTGCTGCTGCCGCTGGATCAACGTGTCAAAGCCCTTGCTGCGGCGGGTCAGGATGCCGTCGGTCGAATCGATGTACCGGTTCAGCAGCGACTCCATCTTGACCAGCACGCCCTGCTGCGAGGGCGAGGCCGAGCCCGTGCCCGTCGATGCGGTGGAGCTGCCCGTGCCAGTCGTCGAGCCCGAATCGGCGTTGGCGAGCACAAGCTGGCGGACCGAGTCCGGGTCCTCGGCCAGCGCGGTCCGGAGCTTCTCCTTGTCGAGCGTCAGATCGCCCGTCGACGAGATCTTGAACCCGATCTGCGTCAGCCGGCTGTAGCGCCCCGTGGCGCCCGTGGTGGGCGCCTGGATCATGTCAAACAGCGCGCGGCGGAGGCTGATCGCGGTCGTGTCGCCCAGCAGCGGGCCCGACTTCTGCGTCGCGGTGTCGTACCGGGTCTGCGTGTCGATCCGGTCGACCGCCGTGTTGAAGGCCTTGACGAACTGATCGAGCGCCGACTCGACCGCCTCGGTGTTGCGATTGACCGTGAGTGTGACGGGCGCCGAGCTCGTCGCGAGCAGGTTGACCGTCACGCCATCGATCGCGGAATCGAGCGTGTTGGTGGAGGAGGTGAAGAGGATCGCCCGGGCAGGGTCCGACGAGCCGAGGAAGACGCGCGCATCGTCGCCGCGCTCGGCCGTCGAAAGATTGAGCGAGGTGCCCGTCGTCGAGACGAGGAACCGCCCCGCCGAGCCTGAGTTTTCGCTGACCAGCGAGAGCCGGAAGGGCGTCGCGCCGTTGCCGTCGCGAAGGATCGAGGCCGAGACGCCGACCTTGGCGCTGTTGATCTTCGTGACGACCTGCGAGAGCGTGTCGGTCGCGAGGACGTCGATGTTGCGCTCGAACGAGCCGTTGAGGGTGTTGGCGCCGCCGGTGCCCGAGGCCTCGCCCGCGAGGTTGAGCGAGCGCCCGACGATGCCGGTGGTGTCCTCGAGCTTGATCTTGGTCGTGCCGGGGGAGGGCGAGTCTTCGTAGAGCTCGACGCCGTCGCCGTTGGAGTTGACGCGGGCCTTGACGGTCATCCCGCGGGAGTTGACGAGATCAATGAACTCGCCGACGGTGCGGATGTCGGAGCCGACGGTGACCGTCTGCGACGCGCCCGAGGAGTCGGTGAGGCGGAAGGTGCCGGTGCCGACGCCCTTGCCCGAATTGAGCGAGGCGAGCGTGGTCGCGCGGCTGACGTACTGACGCTGGAGGTTCGACGCGCTGACCGACGAGGCTGACGTTCCACCCGCGCCGGTCGAGATGCCCAGCGATGCGGCGGTGTCGTTGCCCGAGGTGCCGGTGATGCGGGTGGTGTTGCCGCCGGTCGAGTTGTCGGTGATGACCAGGCCCGTGCCGTTGGCGCCGAGCGAGACGGTCAGGCGCCTTCCGCCGCCCGCGAGGGTGCCCGAGGCGGACTCGATCGCGTCGATGAGGTCGTTGACGTCGCCGTTGAGGTTGGCGTTGACAGTGAAGGTGGTGCCGTCCTTGGTGCGGAAGTCCAGCACGCCGTTGCCAGCCACGCCCGCGCCGCCGTTGAGCGTGCGGAGCAGTGTGGAGTTGAGGGCCGAGAGCACGCGCGTGCCGTTGAGCGTGCCGGTGCTCGAGGTGCCGACGAGGCCCAGATCGCGGGCGGTGCGGTCGTTGCCCTCATTGACGGTGATGGTGGGGGTGCCGGTGGTCGCGGCCAGGCGCAGTCCATCGCCCGCCGAGTTGATCGACGCGCGGACGTTCGTGACGCCCTCGCGGTCCAGAGCCTGATTGATGCGGTCGATGACGCCGCCGACGCTGGTGACGGCCGATCCGGTCTTCGTGAGCACGCCCGCGACGGTCTGGTACACATCGCCGACGTTGACGTTGATCGTCTTGGGCGAGCCGCCGCCGTCGTCGACGACGATCGAGAAGTTCGACGCGCTTTCGCCAACGACGGACTTGATCGACACGCCGTTGCCGTCGTTCAGGCTCGCAAGGCTCGACCCCGCCGCGAGGGTGTAGACCTTCGAGCCGGTGAGTCGCCCAGCGGCGCTGCCCTTGATCCCGAGCGACGCCGCGGTCGTGCCGCCCGATACTTCGGAGACTTCGACCTGCCCGCCGCCGCGGTCTTCGACGATGATGCGGCCGTCGCGGACGAACGCGCGGACGCTGACTTCGGTGCTGTTGTTCAGCGCGTCCAGCACGTCGCCGACCGTCGCCGCCTTGGACAGGTCGATCGTCGCGCTCCGGCCTCCCGAGTCGGCGACTTCGATCTTGCCGCGGACGATGCCCGAGCCGCCGTTGAGGTCCGCGAGCGCCACGTCACGATCCAGCCGCGCGCGCTCGGACTCGAACGTCAGGCGCGTCAGTCCCACGCCCGAGGTCTCGCGATCGGCAAAGCCCTGCGACAGCAGCTTCTGCGTGGAGGCGAGGCGGTCGACCAGCAGCGAGTAGCTGCCGGCCGCGGCGCTGGCCCCGGCGCTGGCGGTCAGCGTCGTTGCGTTGCTCGTCGCGGCGGACATCGCGTTGAACACGCTGCCCGTGCGCAGCGAGGAGATCGACGTGCGGATGGCCGAGAGGCGGGCGTTGATGTCGAGGATCGCGCTCTGCTGAAGCTGCAGCCCGGTCACGCGCTGCTGGAAGCGCGTCTTCGGCCGCGCCTCGATCTGCATCAGCTGATCGATCAGCGACGCGGTGTCGATGCCCGAGAAGAGTCCGCTGCCGGTGGAGATGCCGCTCATGGATGCCCCTTGCGCAACGATCGCGCACAAACCTGCGCTCCGCGCATCCCTGGCCGAGGTGTCGCGCAGCCCTGATAGGACCGCCCGACCCCGACGACGTGCCGCGGCTCCGCCCGCACATCGCCTCATCATCTATCGGCCAAGCGCCCATGCCGAAATGAACCCGACCAGGGCCCGAATCGGTGCGGGAGCGATACAGTCCGAGAATCGGGCAACGCGAACCCGGTGCCATCCGCGGGCGTCCTTGAGGCACCCGCCCCGCGAGGCCGATGTAAAGG
Source organism: Planctomycetota bacterium (assembly GCA_033763435.1). Taxonomy (GTDB): domain Bacteria; phylum Planctomycetota; class Phycisphaerae; order Phycisphaerales; family UBA1924; genus JANRKN01. The sequence goes on along the minus strand of JANRKN010000125.1, from coordinate 6,098 downwards.
GCGGGTGTGGTAGACCATGTGAGGAGATCCCGTGAGCGACTTGGCCGGGCAGGCGGCGACTGTTCCTTCAGCTCTTCCCTCTTCACTGGCCAGCTCCCCTTCTTCCGGGGCGGGCGCCGGGTATCCGGTCTATGCCGTGCCTGCGGTCGCGAAGTGGACGGTGATCGGACTCTCGGGGCTCGTCGCGCTCTCGGCCCTCGCGGGCTCGATCGCCGCGCCGTTGGCCCCCAAGCTCGTCGAGACCACCGCGCCCGCCTGGTGGCTCTTTGCCTTTGAGCTTCTCGCGCTCATCGCGGGCGTCACGGGCCTCTTCATCGCTCGCCCCGCCTTCGCGCAGGCGCCGGGCCTCGGCCTGCTCTGCGTTGCAGGCATGGTCGTCGCGTCCAGCGTCTGCGGCTATCTCGGCGTCCAAGGCACCTTCGGCCCGCACTCGCTCAAGCACTGGCTCCTCGCGCGCCTGGCCGCGGGCGGGCTCATCACCCTGGCTGCTGCGTATGCCGTCCTCAGCCGCAACCGGCGAAGCTACGCCACGATCGCCCGCGGCCTCGCCTGTCTCGTTCCCCTCGCGGCCATCGCCGTTGTCGCCCTCTGGAAGCGCGCGCCCGTCATGGGCTTCCTCAGCGATCTGAACGCCTTCGTCCGCATCGCCATCGCCATCACCGCGATGCTCGGCCTGGCCGCGCTGCTCTGCGCGGGCGCCCACTTCATCATCCGCGCATTCGAAAGCTGCCGGCAGCCCGCTGGCTCGGCGAACAGCAACGCCGCCAGCAACTCGGGCGCTGGCGCCTGACTCGCGCGGTCCGGCGCGGGATTCACACGCTGGAAGGGTGCCAGATCGTCTTGAACTCGACCGTCGGCTCGATCCACCACGGGCCCGTGCACGCCTGCGCGTCGCTGAAATCCGACACCGTGTGAATCGTCACGCGCTTGACGTTCTCCGCGCTCCCCGCGCGCAGCGCCGACGCCACGTCCGTCGGCAGGTTCGCGCCCACCACCGCATCGATGTCCCGATGCCCCGCGACAAACGGCACGAGCTCCGCGCGCTGGCCCGTCAGAATGTTCACTACGCCCGCGGGCACATCGCTCGTCGCGCACACCTCGCCCAGCACCGACGCCGCGATCGGGCGCCGATCCCCCGCGACGACTACCGCGGTGTTCCCCGCGCACACCGCTGGCGCGATCAGCGACACCAGCCCCAGCAGCCCCGGCTCATCCGGCGCCACGATCGCGACCACGCCCGTCGCGTCCGGCACCGTGAAGTTGTAGAACGGCCCCGCGACCGGATTCTGGCACCCCAGCACCTGCGCGAACTTGTCGGCCCAGCCCGCGAACGCCACCAGCCGATCGATCGCCGCGGAGACCTCCGCATCGGGCGTCAGCCCGCGAGCCTTGCCTCGCGAAGGCTTTGCCCCCGCCGCGCCCAGCGCGAGCGCTTCGACAAACTCCGCGCGCTTGCCCTCGATCATCTCCGCCATGCGATACAGGATCTGCCCGCGGTTGTACGACGTCGCGCCCGCCCAGCCCGGCCGAGCCTTGCGCGCCGCTTCCACCGCGTCACGAAGGTCCTTGCGCGACGCATGACAGATGTGCGCAACCGGCTTGCCCGAGGCATCCGCGACCATCAGCGCGCGCCCGCTCTCGGAGCGTGGAAACTTGCCGTCGATGAACAGCTTGTAGGTCTTCAGCACGTCAAGTCGCTCGGCCATGCGGCAAGCGTAGGACCGGCCGCCCGGCGTGCGACACGCAGGCTCATCGGGGCTCTCAGCGAGGCTCAGCGCGGTAGATCACCGTGATGTCCGCCCCGACCGAGATCTGCCCGGGCTCGACCGGCGTGGGCTCCGCCGCCGCGGGCGACGCCGAGGCCATGACCTCGTATGAGCGCCACACCGGCATCACCGCGGGCGCGCCGGTCGTCGACTCCATCACGCCCGTGATCCGCAGCCCGAGCGCCGCGGCCAGCGCATCGGCATCCGCCCGCGACTTCTGCGCCGCGTCGCGCAGCGCCTCGTTCCGCGCGTCGCGATCGTCCCGAAGCTCGAAGCTGATCCCGCTGACGTTGTTCGCGCCCGCCTTGATCGCCGCGTCGATCACCTCGCCCGCCAGCGCAAGGTCGTCCACCCGCACCTTCACGCGGTTGCTCGCGCGATACCCGACAATCGTCGGCGGCGCGCCCGCCTTGCGCTTTGAATAGTCGTACACGGGCTCGAGCGCCACGCCCACCGTCTGCACCACCGCCTCGGGGCTCGCCCCCTTGACCTCTTCGATCACGCGCGCCATCACCTCGTTGAGCTTCGCCTGCGCATCCTTGCTCCCCTTGGCCTGTGCGACCGCGCCCAGGAAGATCACCGCGCGGTCGGGCGCGCGATCGACCGAGCCGCGCCCGGTCGTCGTGATCGTGATCGGCTTGGACTCCTTGGTGGGCTCCACGGGCGCGGCCGAGAGCGCCGACGCCGTCGGCAGCATCGACCCGCGCGTGCCGACGATCGCCGCGCCGATCAGCCCGCCCGCGATCAGCGCAAGGCCAAAGCGCGCGAAGATCGGCCGCGTGAAGATCGAACCCGTGGGGGACGTGATCGGAGTCGTGGTCGTGCTTGTGTTCATGGGCAGAGTCCTTTCTCTGCCCGTTGGGATCCGCGAGTGTCGCCGCGGTTCCGAGCTCGCGTAAGCCCCTAGAAAATCAGAACTTCACGTACGCCCTCAGCCCGTGCACGCCGCCCTCGCGCCCGAAGCCCGACTCGCGGTATCCGCCGAACGGCGACGTCGGGTCGAACTTGTTGTACGTGTTGCACCACACGACGCCGGCCTTGAGCTGGCGGGCGATGTCGAAGATCTTCGAGCCCTTGTCGGTCCACACGCCCGCCGCGAGGCCGTACGCCGTGTTATTCGCGCGCTGCACCGCTTCTTCGGGCGTGCGGAAGCTCATCACCGCCAGCACGGGCCCGAAGATCTCTTCGCGTGCGATCACGTTCGAGGGCTGCACATCCGTAAAGAAGCACGGCCTGCACCAGAAGCCCTTGGCCGGCAGCGTCCCGCCGCTCGCCTCGTGCAGCGTCGCGCCCTCGTCGCGCCCGAGGCGCAGATACTCGCGGATGCGCTCGAGCTGCGCCGCCGAGTTCACCGCGCCCACGTCGGTGTTCTTGTCCATCGGGTCGCCCACGCGCAGCGACGCGAGCCGATGCCGGAGCTTGGTCACGACGGTGTCGAGCACGGACTCCTGCACCAGCAGGCGCGAGCCCGCGCAGCAGACCTCGCCCTGGTTGAAGTAAATCCCGCTGATGATCCCTTCGATCGCCTGATCGATCGAGGCGTCCTCGAAGATGATGTGCGGGCTCTTGCCGCCCAGTTCGAGCGTCAGCGACGTGCCCCTGGGCGCAAGCGCCGCGGCGATCTTCTTGCCGACCTCGGTCGAACCCGTGAACGCGACCTTGTCGACGTCCTCGTGCCCGACGAGCGCCGCGCCCGTGCGCCCGTCGCCCGTGATGATGTTCACCACGCCCGGCGGAAGGTCGCACTCCGCGATGATCTCCGCAAGCCGCAGCGCGGTCAGGGGCGTCGTCTCCGCGGGCTTGAGCACGCACGTGTTGCCGCAGGCCAGCGCGGGCGCGAGCTTCCCCGCTGCCATCAGCTGCGGGAAATTCCACGGGATCACCTGCCCGCAGACGCCCACGGGCTTGGCCGTGCGTCCGGGGAAGGCGTACGCGAGCTTGTCGGCCCAGCCCGCGTAATAGAAGAAGTGCGCCGCGACCAGCGGCACGTCAACATCGCGCGATTCCTTGATCGGCTTGCCCGAGTCAAGCGTTTCGAGCACCGCAAGCTCGCGCGCGCGCTCCTGGATGCGCCGGGCGATGCGGAAGATGTACTTCGCGCGCTCGCCGCCGCTGAGCGCCGCCCACGCGGGCTGGGCTTTGCGCGCCGCCGCGACCGCCGCGTTCACGTCCGCCTCGCCCGCCTGCGCGACTTCCGACAGCACCGCCTCGGTCGCGGGGTTGATCGTTGCGAACCGCTCGCCGCCCTTGGGCTTGACGAACCGCCCTCCGATGAACAGGTCGTACTTGGGCGCGATCGGCGCCTTCACTGTCTCGGGCGCCGGGGCGTAATCAAACACGCCGGTCGCCGGGCCAAACCGTCCGCGGCCCGGGCCGGAAGCGGTGGGGGTGTTCAGGTCGGGAGTGCTGCTCGAGCTCTCGATGCCGGTGCCGTTCGCGTGGGCCATGCCCGATCGTATCGGCAAACTCACGCTCGGGCCGCGGAGGGACGCGCGGGGCCCATCTCAGCCGATCGCCCGCTTCACCGCGCCCTCGGCCAGGATCGTCGATGAGTCGTACACGGGCAGGGGCGAGTTCTCCTGCGTCACCAGCAGAGGCGCCTCCGAGCACGCCAGAATCACGCCCTCGCACCCGCGCTGGGCCAGGTTATCGATGATGTGCAGAACCGTCAGGCGCGACTCGGGCCTCGACTGCCCGTAAATCAGCTCGCCGTAGATGATCTGATCCAGCGTGTCGGCCTCCCGCGGCTCGGGCGGCAGCACGTGGATCCCCTTCAGCCCCAGCATCGTCTGGTACGTCGACGCGCTCGTCACCAGCTTCGTCCCGATCACCCCGACCGTCTTCTTCCCGTCGCGCTGGATCGTCTCGCCCACCAGCTCGATCATGTGAAGCCACGGCACCGGCGAGCCCACCTCGGCCAGATGGATCCCGTGCGCCACCACGTTGTCGGGCGACAGCACGAACTCGGCGCCGCACCGCGCGAGATAATCCGCGCTCCGACGCAGCAGCCGGCCCACCGCGTGCCAGTCGTCCTTGCGGATCGCGTCGATGTACAGGTTCAGCGGCTCGTTGTGCATCGAGATCCGCGGCTCTTCCGTCGGCGGCAGCATCCGACCCGCCGCGCGGTGCAGCGCCTGATAAAACAGCGCCGCGCCCTCCGGGCTCACCGCGACAATGCCGATGTGCTTGGCCATGCACGCTCCTGAACCGCCACCACGTGAATCCGACCGCCCCGGCTCAATGGTCAGAACCGTCGCGGGCCGGGTCAACCGCCCTTGTGAAAGGTTTGCGCGGGGCGGTCCGAGCACACCGCCCCCATACACTGACCTCCATGGCCAGCGCTGCCCCACAACCCGCACCCTCGGGCGACGCCTTCGACCTTCTGGGCCTTGAGCCGCGCTTTGACCTCGACCCCGCGCGCCTCGAGCGCGCGTACCTCTCCCGCGCCGCGAGGCTCCACCCCGATCTCGCCTCGGGCAACCCCGACGCCCCCGCCAAAGCCGCGGCCCTCAACCACGCCAAAGCGACCCTCTCCGACCCCGAAGCCCGCGCCAACCTCCTGCTCGCGCGCCTCGGCGGCCCGGCGAAAGACCAGGACAAATCGCTCCCCGCCGGATTCCTTATGGACATCCTCGAAACGCGCGAGCGCGCCGAGGCCGACCTCGCCTCCGCCGACCCCGCCCGCCTCGCGCCGTGGAAGAGCTGGACCAACGACCAGCGCGCCGCGTATGCCCAGCGCGTGAGCGAGCTCTTTGCCGCCGCGCTCGCGCAACCTCACCCCGACACGCTCCGCGCGATCCGCCTTGAGCTCAACGCCTGGCGCTACATCGAGCGCCTGGCCGAGCAGCTCGACCCCGCCCGGAGCGCGAACCTCTAACCATGCCCGAAGCGATCACCCTCACCGAGATCGTGCTTCTGGCGCTGCTGCCCGCGTTGCTTGCGGCCTCGGGCCTCTGCTCGGCCTCCGAGACCGCGCTGTTCTCGCTCACCCACGCCGACCGCGCCCGCCTGCGCTCGGTCGCGCCCCGCTCGTCCCGGCGCATCGACCGCCTGCTTGAGCGCCCGCGCCGACTCATCATCGCCGTGCTGCTTGCCAACACCGCGATCAACACCGCCTACTTCTCCGTCTCCGCGGTCGTCGGCGTCGGCGTGTTCGATGGCGCCTGGGCCGTCGCCTTCAGCGCCCTCACCCTGCTCGCGATCATCGCCCTGGGCGACATTGTCCCCAAGGCCCTTGCCACCGCGCACCGCGGCGTGGTCTCGCGCGTCGTCGTCCGCCCCCTCTCCGCCTGGGTCTGGCTCACGCGCCCCGTCCTTGCCGCGCTCGACAAG
>JANRKN010000124.1:0-3760 GCA_033763435.1 Planctomycetota bacterium | reverse complement strand
CGCCGGGCGCGAGGTCGTCGGTCGGCCCGTCGATGCGCGGGTCCCAGATCCGCGGGCAGCGGTTGGCGGGCCAACGGCCGGTCCAGGCGAAGCTCATCGCGTCGGCCGCGCCCAGGCGCGAGCCCTCGGCGCCCGGCAGGAACATGCCGAACCACGTGTGCGTGCACTCCTGCTTCTGGCCCCAGAGAAACGCGAACGAGCCGATCACCAGCGGGTTGTCGTTGACCGCGGCGAAGTACCGCGAGAAGTAGGTGTCGGCCTTGTCGGTCGAGTTGGGCTCGATCGGCGCGCCCCACGCGGTCTTCGCGACCTCCCACCAGCCGCGCGGGCCAAACTCGGTGACCGCGATCGGCCGATCCCATCCCTGCGCCCGCGCGCGGGCTGTCGACGTGTCCATCGAGCCGTACGAGTTGATGCCCAGGATGTCGATGTCGGGGCAGTGCTGGAGGATCTGCGCGAGCTTGCCGTCGAAGATCTCCGCGACGATCAGGATCGTCGGGCGCGAGGGGTCGATCTGCTTGATCTCCTTCGCGGCCTGGTTGAGCGCGCGCCACATGTTGGTCTGGTCGCCCTGCGCGCCCAGCTCCACCTCGTTGCCCACGGCCCACATCAGGATCGCCGGGTGATGCTTCAGCCGGCGGACGTCGGCCAGGTGCGTGTCGATCTCCTTGCGGACGAAGGCGGGGTCGTCGTAGGAGTAGCCGTGGCGCGGGTGCTTGAACCAGAGGCCGACGGTGACCGAGACGTTGAGCTTGTGAGCGCGGTCGAGGACCGGCTCGGCCTGATAGCTGGACCACGTGCGGATGGAGTTCCCGCCGAGGGCAACGAGGTCGTCGAGCCGCTGCGTGCCGCCGACGCCGCGGATGAAGTAGGGCTGCCCGTTGCGGACGAGGCGGAAGGTGCCGTCGACTTTCTCGACGCGGACGAGCGTGGAGCTGGCGGCGTTGGTCGGTGCGCCGGATTGGGGCGCCGCGGCACAGCCGAGGAGGAGCAGGGTCAGGATCACGAACGCGGTGAGGTGGAGTGAGATCACGGGGGGAAGGTAGGCGGGCCGCAAAAAAACAACCGCCGACTCGGGCGAGTCGGCGGCCGTAGGAGCTACGTCCTTCGCGGGCTGCGCGTAAGCAGCCTCCGTCGAGACTGCGGTTACCCGCGCAGCCCCTTGGTACAGTCAACCTGGTTCACTGGATCACCTCCTTCTGAAAGGGTCTTCCCAGCCGTCGGAGCCGCTGTACTGGCTCCCGCCGGGACTCCTTCCCCCCGATCCGTCGATCGGGGCACATCGCCCGTGGGTCAGCCTGCCGAAGCGGGCGGCCCGCGGTCGTCCCGTTTCGCCGGAGCCGGGCCGGGTTGGGCTCGGGTCGCTCGGCGAGGGGCGGGATACTCAGAGATTATCGAAAAGACCCGCCGCGGATGCAAGAAAAAAGCGTTTTCCACACGCCTCGGGTGTGAGGCAGCCGACGCCGGGCGGCAGGCGGCGATCGGTCGGCCGGGATGACGGGGGGTTCTGCCCGGGGGCCGCGGCCTTGGGCCCCGGCCGCTGCGGTGGGCGGCGGTTGACGGGGGTCAAAGGTTCTCTTCGAACATCTCGAACGCGCCCTTTTCTTCCTGGTCCTTGACGTACTTCTGGAAGTCGGACATGTGGTACGAGATGAAGCAGAACGCGTGGTGGATGGCGAGCCATTCGAGGTCGGACTGATCCTCGCCGATGTCCTTGCGCATGCGGTTGAGCTCTGCCAGCAGGGTTTCCGCCTTCATCAAATCGCTCCCAGAAGCCACCAACCCGCCCCTTCCGCCCGGAAGGTGAGATTGTACCTGCACGGGCGGCGGGTGTTCAGGGGGACTGGGGATGCGCTGCGCGTTGGCCGCGGGCGCGAAGGACCGAGAACCCGCGCGCGGCGCCCAGCAGGGCGGTGAGAACGACGACGATCGAGGCGCCGGTGGGCCATTCCGCTTCAAAGGAGAGCACGAGCCCCCCCACCACGCCCGCGAGCGCGGCGGCGATGCTGAGGGCAAGCACCACGCCCCAGCGCCGGCTGAGCGCGAGCGCCGTGGCGCCCGGCAGGACCAGCAGCGCCGTTGCGAGGACGACGCCTGCGAGCTTCATCGCGACGACGGTGGCGAGTGAGATGAGGATCAGCAGGGCGGTGCGCATCGCGGGGGCCGAGATGCCGCGGGCGATCGCGCCGACCTCGTCGAAGGCCCAGAAGAGCAGAGGCCTGCGGAGCAGGAAGAGCGCGGCGAGCACGGCGAGGGTGATGAGCCAGGCGGTCGCGGCGTCGGTGGGCGAGACGAGTGTGATCGAGCCGAAGAGGAACGACTCCCACGCGAGGCCGGTGGGCGCGACGTTGAGAAGGATCGCGCCCAGCGCCATGCTCGCGACGAGCACGACGCCGATCGCGGTGTCTTCCTTCGCGACGCGCCGATCAGCCACAACGCCCACGGCCAGGCCCGCAGCGACGCAGAAGCCCGTGACGAGCAGGAACTGAGGAATGCCGTGCATCGGCGCGGCGGTCAGGCCCGAGGCGCCCAGACGCGCCGTGAGGCCCAGGACCGCGGCGAGCCCGATGCCGCCGAACGCCGCGTGCGAGATGCCCTGTCCGATGAAGGCCAGACGCTTGAGAACGACCAACACGCTCAGGGGCGCGCTGAGGAGCGCGATCGCCAGCGCGGCGATGACGCCGGGCCAGAAGAGCCCCCGCACGGCCGGATCAGTCAGGTACTGAATCGTGTTCATGCGCCGGCCTCTTTACGGGGAGCGGCTGGCGGGAGGTTGATCTGCACGGGCGGGTGATGATGCGTGCAGCCGGGGCCGTGCGTGTGAGGTTGGGAGGCGTCGAGCGCGACGGCTGGGCCGAAGATCGCTGCGACATCGTGGCGGAAGACCTCGGCGAGGACTGCGGGCGTAAGGCCGGCCGGGTCGTCATGAAAGTGGAGCGTGCGCGAGAGACACGCGACGCGGTCGCACCCCGAGGCGACGGTCCGCAGGTCGTGGCTGACAACCATGATCGTGAGGCCCAGTTCGCGGCTGAGGCGCTCGAGCAGCAGCGCGAACTGCTGCTGGCCCGCGGGATCGACGCCGACCATCGGCTCATCGAGCAGGAGCAGTTTGGGCTTCCCGGCGAGGGCGCGGGCGATCATCGCGCGCTGGAACTGGCCTCCCGAGAGCGCGCCGATGGGCTTGGCGGCGAATTCGTCGGCGCCCGTCACGCGGAGGGCCTCCGCGATCGCGGCTTTGGTCTCCGAACTCGGAGAAGCGAAGGGCGAGAGGCCCACCGTCGCGCCCATCTCGACGACCTGCGCGACCGAGAGCGGGAAAGCCGACTCGGCCTCGGACCGCTGGGCGACAAAGCCGATGAGGCCCGCGCGGCGGGCCTCGGCGGGCGAGCGCCCGAAGACGCGGACGGTGCCCGTGCCGTGGAGCAGCCCGAGGGTGAGCTTGAGCAGCGTGCTTTTTCCGCCGCCGTTGGGGCCCAGGATGCCCAGCCGCTCGCCCGCGTGGACGCAGAGCGAGATGTTCTCGAGGGCGAGGCGCGTGGCGCCCGTGCCCGACTCGCTGTAGGCGAAGCTCACGCCCTCATACTCGACGGCATGCTCGGGGCTGCGGGCGTTGGAAGGATGCTGCATCACCGGCTCAGTGTGTGCCTGCCCCGGCGAAAAGTCACGCGGACCGGTTCAGGACGCGGAGGGCTTGCTGGCGGGAACCGAATCGCCCGGCGAGGCCTGCCCACCCCCCGCACCACCGAGCCCCTGGACCAGC
>JANRKN010000123.1:0-3338 GCA_033763435.1 Planctomycetota bacterium | reverse complement strand
TCGCGGTTGGTGAGGCGCTCGCGGACGGAGTCCTTCTGGATCATCATGTTGACGGAGAAGTGCTTGCCGACGTCGCGGAGCATGTCGAGGTAGGAGATGGTGCCGAGCCAGTCGAGGTTGTTGACCATGACGGCGCGGTTGGAGAGGTTGGGTGAGAAGTCGATGACGTTGGTGAAGATGCGCTTGATGCGCTCAACGTTGTGGGCGACGGTGTCGCGGGTTTGAAGGGTTCGCTCGGCGGACTTGCCGGAGGGGTCGCCGATGAGGCCGGTGCCGCCGCCCATGAGGGCGAAGGGGATGTGGCCCGCGCGCTGGAAGCGAGCGAGGTTCATGATGCCGACGAGGTTGCCGATGGTGAGCGAGTCGGCGGTGGGGTCGAAGCCGACGTAGGCGCGGCGTGGGGTGGCGGGGTCGGCGAGGTGGTCGATGAGTTCGCCCGCGTGCGTCACCTGCGCGACGAGGTCGCGTTCTTTGAGGGCGTGGTAGAAGTTGCCCGGTCCGTGGGGCGCGGTGTGGGTGTGCTGCGTCATGCGGGCGGAGTTTAGGGAGGCGCGGGAAGCGCTGGGGCGAGGCGCGGCGTTCAGCGGCGCTGGATGGACCACTCGCGGGTGTCGGCCTGGTTGGCCCAGACGCGCATGTCGTTGAGGCCCGACCAGTCGAGCATCTTGATGCTGCCGTCGGCGCGGGCGGTGACGGCCTTGCCCGAGTGGCGCAGGGAGACGAAGCCGGAGTTGGGGCCGGGCTGCTCGGTGCGCGGGTCGTAGGTGGAGCTCCAGCGCAGGCCCTGGGTCGACGTGAAGTAGGGGGGCTCGACCTTGAAGAAGCCCTCGGGCCGGCCGATCTTCGCGTACCACTCCTGAAGCTCGGCGCGGGCGGAGCAGAAGACCATGAGGTCGGAGGGTCGGCGGATTTCGTCGTTTCGGCGGACGTAGAAGGGGCCGAAGATGTTGATGGCGCGGTTGTCGAAGCCGAGGTGCCGATCGCTCCCCCCGACGAAGACGATGTTCATGCCCAGCGAGGGGAAGAGGCTCATGACGTAGGCGGCGTTGACGCCGACGGCCTGATAGGAGGGCTCGTCGTCGCGGATCTCACGGAGCAGCTTGTTGTCCTGGTAGAGGGCGTTGAAGTTGGAGTCGACCCAGGGCGCGATGCGCCAGGGATAGCGCTGCGCGGCGGTGGTGGGGAGGCGCGCGCCGGTGTTGTCGGTGACGGGCATCGTGCCGTTGACCATCGCGGCGGTGGGGGAACCCGGGAGGATCATGCCGCGGTGGTCGTTGGCGTAGAGCTCGAAGGCCTGCATGAGGCCTCGGGCGGCGGCGAGCTCGCGGGTCTGCAGGCCGAGGAGCCGGGCCTTGCCGAGGGCGGGGAGAAGGATCGCGATGAGAATCGCGACGATGGCGATGACGACGAGGAGTTCGATGAGCGTGAAGGCGCGGAGGACCGGGCACTTGGTACGGGCGCGGGTCTGTTCCCAAGCTGAGTGGAGTGTCGTGAGCGAGATCATCCGCTGGTCCCTGTCCTGACCCGATCGTTGACCGACCGACGTTCGACGCTTGCACCGAGCCCGCGGGCCTGAATGGGGCGCCGTGGGGACGGTGGTCCGAGATTCCCTTCCCGGCCGTGCAACTGTACCCCTGCCGCGCGGCGAAGGGAGTGATTGCTGTTGGGCGGTGAGGATTCCGGTCAAACAGTATTGACCAGATTCGGGCCGAGGATTACTCTACCACGGTTCATCGGAGATCAAGACAATGAAGTCTGGAATTTGTGCGCGATTTTCGGGGCTGTCGGCGTGCGTGATTTCGGCGACGGCCTTGTTCGGGGGAGCGTCGTCTGCGCAGGTTGTGCGCACGACGATGACCCCGCCGCAGATCGACCGGTGGATGTATCCGTTCAATCAGAACCCGGGCGTGGAGACGACGATCCCGACGTTCGGCGTGATCGGGATTCCGGGGTTTGATGATCGCGACTCGGAGTTGCTGGTGGTGTTCAACACCGCGTCGGCGGGCGTGCCGACGGGGCTGGCGCTGGACCGCTACACGGTGGGGTCGGTGCGGCTGTCGGTGACGGTGGCGAACAACAACGTGTGGCTGTACGAGCCGAGCGTGAGGGCCAACAACGACCCGGACCCCAAGCGGCCTGTGGAGCTGTTCGGCGCGGGGTTCAGGGGTCCTTGGAACGTGTTCAACTTCCAGAACACGACGACGTTCTTCGGCGCGAGCTGCAATCCGCAGCCGGCGCAGAATTGCCGGAGCGTGTTCCCCGCGGTGTTTGACTCGGCGGGCGCGGCGATTGACGTGTCGAATCAGCTCAAGAACAACCTGAGTGTGCAGCCGTTCGCGACAGGCATCGCCGCGGAGCTGAACGCGGGCGATCCGGTGCCGGAGGGCACGACTCTGACGTTCGATCTGAACCTGTGCGACCCGACTGTGCGGGCGTACGTGCAGCGCGGGCTTCGTGACGGGCGGCTGTTCCTGCTGCTGTCCACGGTGATCCCGACCTCGGGCGGGCCGGGCGGCGGCGATGGGCCCTATCCGCGGTTCTACACGCAGGACAACCCGCTGGGCACGGCGCCCGCGCTCGATCTGGACGTGCGCTTCGGCGCGCCGGGTGATGTGGACGGCTCGGGCTTCGTGGACTCTGACGACTTCGTCGCGTTCATTCAGGCGTTCACGCGCGGGTGCACGGGCAACGGGCAGTCGATCTTCGGCGCGGACTCGGCGTGCGAATTCTCGGCCGACTTCGATGGATCGTGCTTCATCGACAGCGATGACTTCAGCGCGTTCGTCGCGGCGTTTCAGCTCGGATAAATGAAGTGGTCAAGTGGCAGAGTGGCGCAGAGACGCAGTGAAGACTGCGTTCGGTGATCGCTGTCGCTCAGCGGCGCAGTCGGGGATCATTCGCGATCTCGCGGTTTCCATGTGCGACTGTGCCACTGTGTCACTGTGTCACTGGGCCACTGTGCCACTGAGTCTCAGAACGCCCGCGTGACGACGGCGTCGGCCATGAGTTCGAGGAGTCGGCGTGCGCCGGTCTGGGGGAGCGTCGCGAGCGCGGCCTTGGCAAGGTTGATGCGCCGGCGCGCTTCGTCGCGGGCGGAATCCAGGGCGCCCGACTGTGCCACGATCCGTGCGATCTGCTCGGCGGAGGTTTGGCGCGTGGGGCCTGTGCCACAGGCTTGGTCGAGGAGCGCGAGGAAATCGGCGCGATCGGCGCCCTGAGCGCGCGCCAGGTGCATGAGCAGCGGGAGGGTGAGCTTGCCCTTTTCGAGGTCCTTGCCGACGCTTTTGCCGACGGTGGACTCGCTGCCCGTGAGGTCGAGGACGTCGTCCTGGATCTGG
>JANRKN010000122.1:0-6890 GCA_033763435.1 Planctomycetota bacterium | reverse complement strand
CTGCTCGCGATCATCGCCCTGGGCGACATTGTCCCCAAGGCCCTTGCCACCGCGCACCGCGGCGTGGTCTCGCGCGTCGTCGTCCGCCCCCTCTCCGCCTGGGTCTGGCTCACGCGCCCCGTCCTTGCCGCGCTCGACAAGCTCGCGATCACGCCTCTGCTCCGACTCATCCGGCCCGACCGTCCCGCGCGCCCCACGCCCGCACAGTCGCAGGCCGAGCTGAGCGAAATGCTCCGCCAAGCGGGCGAGGCGGGCGCCCTCAGCCGCGACGAAGAGCGGATGCTCCGCGAGGTGCTGGACCTTCGCACGCTGCGCGTGCGCGACGTCATGACGCCGCGCGTCGATGTCGCGTGGATCGAGGCCGACGCGCCTCCCGAGCGCGTGCTTGAGCTTGTCCGTCGCACGGGCCACACCAAGCTACCCGTGTGCAAGGCGCGCTTTGCCCCGCCCACGCTCCACGGCGGAAAGATCGTCTCGGGCGTGCTGGGCCTCCTCAACGCCAAGACCTGGCTCGCCCAGCCCGCGACGCTGCGCCCGCGCGAGGCCGTCGAGCCGATCCTGTACGTCCCCGACCGTCTCCCGCTCGACCGCCTCATGGCCCGATTCCGCGAGACGCGCGCGCACGTCGCGCTCGCCGCCGACGAATCGGGCGAGATCGTGGGCCTCGTCGAGATCGAAGACGTCGTCAACCGCCTCGTCCTCGACCCGGGCGAGGTCGCGCTCGACCAGGGGCTCCAGATCCGCATCGTCGGGCTCAACCGCTGGCTGATCCCGGGACGGCTGGCGCTCCACCAACTCACCGACTTCTTCGGCGTCGCGCCGCCTTCGTCCGACGCCGCGACCGTCTCGGGCCTCATCCTCGAGCGCATCGGGCGCCTCCCCGCCGAGGGCGACACCGTCGAACTGCCCGGCCTGCGCCTGACCGTGCGTCAGCTCTTCGGGCGCAGCGTCCGCGCCGCGGAGCTTGAGCTGCTCGCCGACGACGCGCCGACGCGCACGGGCGAAGAACCGCCGGAGGAGCCCGCATGAGCGCGCTCGAACTCACCGGCTGGCTCGCGCTCGCGCTCGCCTCCATCGCGGCGGGCTTCCTCGCCTCGGGCGTGGAGCTCGGCTGCTACTCGCTCAACCGCATTCGCCTCGCGGTCCGCGCGGGCCGGACACCCCCCGATGCGCGGGCTCGCACCCTCGAAGCCGAGCTCAAGCACCCTGACCGGCTCATCGCCGCGCTGCTCGTGTCGCAGCAGGTGCTGGGGGCGCTGAGCGCGCTCGCCGTCTCGCGCATGCTCGCGGCCTCGGGCCAGCCCGAGTGGGCGATCGCGCTCATCAACACCGCCATCCTCGGCCCGGTCATGTTCATCGCGACCGAGGTCGTCCCCAAAGAACTCTTCCGCACCGAGGCCGACGCGCTGACCTATCGCTTCGCCTCGCCCCTGCGCGCGCTGCGGATCGCGCTCTCCTACGCGGGCGTCACGCTGCTGGTACGGGGCGTTTCGCGCGTCGTCGAGCGCCTCGTGGGCCTGTCCGCCGATGCCGAGCACCTCGCCGAGCCCCGCCAGCGCACCGCCGCGATGCTCAAAGAGTCCGCCGCGGCGGGCGTTCTCAGCGGCGATCAATCCGCCCTCATCGACAGCGCGCTGGCCTTCACGCGCGCCCGCGTTGACGCCGCGATGGTCCCCTGGGCCGCCGTCCGCACGCTCCCCGCGGGCGTCGCGCGCGCAGAGGCCCTTGCCGCCTCGCGCTCAAGCTCGCACTCGCGCTTCCCCGTCGTCGATCCCGCGGGCCGGTGCGTCGGTGTGCTGCGCCAGATCGACCTTCACCTCTTCGCCGACACCAAGCCCGACAAGCTCCTCGTCCAGCCCGCGCGGCTGCGCTCAGACTGCACCCTCCCCGAAGCCCTGCGCCTCCTCCGCGATTCCCACGCCCGCGTCGGCATTGTCGAGCGCGACGGCACCCCGATCGGCCTCGTCACCGCCAAGGACCTCGCCGAAACCCTTACCGGCAATCTCGCCGGCTGGTAATCCCCCCTCCGCCGAAACCCGCGCGCCTCGGCAAGCGTCTGAACAGTGTCCTCAAGGAGCCCACCATGAACGGCAAGGTCCTCACCGCGATCGTCCTGGCCCTGGCCGTCACCATGATCGCCATCCGCCTGCTCAACTCAGGCGCCGCGCCCACGCCCGAGCTCTTCAAGGCCGGCCTCACCTTCAACGCCGCGGTCGAACAGGCCCGCGCGCAGTCCAAGCCCGCGCTCATCGTCGCCACGGCCAGCTGGTGCGGCCCGTGCCAGGTCTACAAGCGCTCCACTCTCGCCGATGCCGACGTCCTCAGCCAGCTCAAGGACCGCGTCGTCCCCGCGCTGGTCGACGTCGACGCCGACCCAGACGCCGCGCGCCTGCTCAAGGTCTACAGCATCCCCGCGACGTACCTCATCGTCAACGGCGAGATCACCGCCAAGGCCGAGGGCGTCCTGAGCGAGTCCCAGCTTCTGGCCCTCGTGAGCGCCCCAGCCTCCCCGCGCTGAGCCCCCGGTCCTAACCTCCGGCATGAGCCGACCGCGCGCGATCGTTCTGAGGGCCGAGGGCACCAACTGCGACGCCGAGATGGTCCGCGCGTTCACGCTCGCGGGCGCCGACGCCGAGCTGCTCCACGTCGACCGCGCGATCAAAGATCCGGCCGCGCTCGATCAGGCCGACCTGCTCGGGTTCCCGGGCGGCTTTTCCTACGGCGATGACATCGCCTCAGGCCGCATCTTCGCGATGAGGCTCCGCGAACACCTCTACCCCGCCCTCGCCGCCGCCGCGCGACGGGGCTGCCTCATGATCGGCGCTTGCAACGGCTTCCAGATCCTCGTTCAGGCGGGGCTGCTGCCGGGCCCCCGCGCGGGCGAGCCCTGGCCCGACACCGCGCCCCCGCAGCGGGTCGCCCTCTCCGACAACGTCTCCGCACGCTTCAGCGACCGTTGGGTCGGCATGACCGTCGAGCCCACGACCGTCTGCCTCTGGACCCGCGGCCTCACCGACTCCTGGCCCGGCTCTGAATCCTCCGACGTCCTGACCCTCCCCGTCGCGCACGGCGAGGGGCGCTTCGTCGCCGACTCCGTCTCCACCATCACCGAGCTCGAGCGTGCGGGCCAGATCGCCCTGCGCTACGCCGACAACTACAACGGCTCCGAGGGCGCGATCGCGGGCATCTGCGACCCCACCGGGCGCATCTTCGGGCTCATGCCTCACCCCGAGCGTTATCTGGACTGGAACCGTCACCCGTACTGGACGCGCCTGCCCGCCTCGGTGCGTACGGGCGCGACGCCGGGGCTGCGGATCTTCCAGAACGCCGTCGAGGCCGTGCAGCTCACGCCTCGCTGACGTCGTACCCCGCGGTGTACTTGCCGCTCCGCAGGAACGCGAGCTGCCTGAGGATGTCGTTCGCGAGCGCCGACGCGCCGAATCGGAAAAACTCGGGCGTAAGCCATGCCGCGCCATCGTCGAGCGCGCCGAGCGTTTCTTTGACCATCACGAGATAGTGCAGCGCCTGCTTGGCGGTGCGAATCCCCCCCGCGGGCTTGACGCCGATGATCTGGCCTGTCTCAAGGTACCAGTCGCGCACGGCCTCAAGCATGACCAGCGTCACGGCCATCGTCGCCGCGGGCTGCACCTTGCCCGTCGAGGTCTTGATGAAATCCCCCCCGACCTCGTGCCGATGCCCGACGTCCGCCATCGCGCGGATCGCCAGGTCCGACGCGTGCCGAACCTTGTCGAGCGTCTCGAGCTCGCCCGTTTCGAGAATGACTTTGAGATGAGCCGGCCCGCAGGCTTCCTTCACGCGCGAGATCTCGAGCGCGACCTCATCGAACCGCCCCGCGAGATACGCCCCGCGGTTGATCACCATGTCGATCTCATCTGCGCCCTCGGCCACCGCCTGCCGCACATCCTCCAGCCGCACGTCCAGCGGATACTGCCCGCTCGGAAACCCCGTCGCCACCGACGCAACCTTGACGTTCGTCCCCGCCAGCTCTTCCTTGCACACGCCCACCAGATTCGGATACACGCACACCGCCGCGACGGGCGGCAGCGTCGCGTCCCGCGGGTCAGGCCTCATCGCCTTCCGGCACAGGCTCCGCGCCTTCTCGGGCGAGTCCTTTCCCTCCAGCGTCGTCAGGTCGAGCATCGACATCGCCAGCCGCAGCCCCGCGACCTTCGCATCCTTCTTGATGCTCCGGCGCGTGAAGCTCGCGGCCCGCTCTTCCACCATCACGCGATCAACGCTCGGGCTCGACATCATGCGCCCATCTTAGGGCCCGACGCGCGCGCCCGAAACCTCGCTCAGCAGCCCGTCCACCGCGCCCAGCGCCCGCGCCGTGAACGTGGGCTCACTCCACAGGTCCAGGTGCGCGCCCCCTGGGACGACGGCCAGTCGGCCTTTCGGAGCGGCGCGCGCAATCGTCTCGCCGTCGGCCAGCGGACACACCGCGTCCAGATCCCCATGCACCACCACAAGCGGGCAGCGCACGCGCGACGCCACCTCCGCGCGATCAAACCCGCGCCACCGCGTGCCGATCCGCCAGCCCACCCAACCCAGCGCCGCGCTCAGGTTCGAACGCCAAGGCAGGCCCGACTGATCAAGCACATTCCGCGCCGGGGTCCGCGCCAGGCAATACGGAGCCTCGGCGATCACGCCCGCGACCAGCTCAGGCCGCGCCGCCGCCGCCGCGATCGAAACTCCCGCGCCGAGCGACGAGCCCATCAGCACCGCGGGCGAATCTTTGCTCGCCACGCGCTCGACGAGCGCGATCAGGTCCTCGTGCTCAAGCTGCCCGAGCGTGAACGTCCCGCCCGCGTCGCCGTGCCCGGGCAGGTCCCAGAGGATCAGCCTCGCGCAGCGCTCGAGCACATGCTGCGCTTCCTGCAGCATCATCACCCGCGACTCGCCCCAGCCGTGCGTCATCACGACCGTCGGCCCCGCGCTCAGCCGCCCCTTGATGTCCCACGCCTCGAGCTCCGCGCCGCGCGAGCGGAACGTCCACGTTGAAAACTCTGCGGGAGTTCGCAGCTCGGCGGGCGTCGTCGGCCGATCCTTCGCCAGCGCCCACGTCGCGCTGCGCCGTGGGGGCCTCGTCAGCGTCCGAACCGTGAGCGCGACCAGCCCAAGCCACGCGACCACCCCGCCGAGCAGGATCAGCCCGGCGAGCGAGAGCGCGACCTGGACAACGTCGTTCACCGCTTCATTCAGCCCACGAGCTCGAACCACTCGTTCTTCCGCCGAACCTTCACCACGCACGCCCCCGGCTCATGGTCCAGCACCAGCGTCCACCCGCGTTCCGCGGCCTCGGTCAGGAACCACCGCTTGCTCACCATGCTCGTGTACGGCTCCACGTCGTACGCCAGCGAGAACGCCGCGCCCAAGTGCGCCCGCGTCGGCAGCACGTCGGGCGTGAACACGATCCGCTCGCCCTTGTCATCGACAAACGTCATCGCCTGCTGCCCCCACGTGTGCCCAGGCACCAGAAACACCTCAAGCCCCGGCGCGATCTCCGTCATCCGCACCGTCGCGCTCGTCGCGGGGAGCTGGTCACGGTCCGGGATCAGCCCGCGAGAGAAAGGCGCCGGACTCTCCACGATCGTCAGCTGCTCGCGGATCGGCTCCAGATGATCGCGGAAGTACGTCCGCGTCATCACCGACCGATTCGCCAGCGCATCCGACCACTCCCGCGCCTGCGCCACGATCGCCGCGTTCGGAAACGTCCGCTTCACCGCCAGGCCCGACGCCGGATCCGTCCAGTCGGCGCTCTCGCCCGCACGCACCAGCCTCGTCAGCCCGCCCGCGTGGTCAAAGTGCAGGTGTGTGCACGTCACGAGCCCGACATTCCCCGGCTCGCACCCGACCTCGCGCAGCGCATCCACGATCGAGCGCTGCTCGAGCGCGAAGATGTCGCGGCTCTTCGCGTCCATCTTGTCGCCGCTGCCTGTTTCGAGCACCACCAGCTTGGGCGCCGGGCCCTTCCACTGCGCGCTCGGCTCATCGACGCGCTCGAGCAGCAGACAGTTGTGCTGCACCGTGATCCGCCCGCGGTCGTCGGTCGGGGTCGACTTCCCCCACACAACCCGCGGCACAAGCCCGAACATCGAACCGCCATCCAGCCGGAACTCGCCCGCCCGCAGAAGCTGCCACCGATATCGCACCGCTTCGGCCATGTCCGCGTCCTCCACTCACCAGGGCAGCGCCTGTCCGTCGTAGTTCAAGAACCGCCCCGAGTCGCCCGCGCCCAGCCCCTCGATCACCTTCACGAGGCTCGACACCGACTGCTCGGGGCTCAGCGTCGCGTTGGGCCCGCCCATGTCCGTCCGCACCCAGCCCGGGTGCATCGCGACGCACACGAAGCCCTCGGGCTTGAGCTCGTTGGACAGGCACACCGTGAGCTGATTCAGCGCCGACTTGCTCGCGCGATAGCCGTAGGTCGAGCCGCCCGTGTTGTTCGCGATGCTCCCGAGCTGGCTCGAGATGTTCACGACCTTCTTGCCCGCGCCCTTGCGCAGCAGGGGCAGCAGCGCCTTGGTCACCATGATCGGGCCCACGGCGTTCACTTCCAGCACCCGGCGCAGGTCCGCCGCGTCCATCGTCGCGATCGACTTGGTCTGGCTCGAGATCCCCGCGTTGTTGATGAGCCAGTCGATCCCCTCGCCCCCGAGCGGGCCCGGCAGCGCCTCGATCGACGCGAGCTCGGTCACGTCCAGCCCGATCACCTTGTCCGCGAGCTTGCCCAGCTCGGGCGCGTCCGACGGGCGACGCGCCGTCCCGATCACGCGATGGCCCTTGGCCTTCAACTGCCGAACGAACTCAAGCCCAATGCCGCGGTTGGCGCCCGTCACCAGAATCGTGCTCATGGCGGATTATGGCCC
>JANRKN010000121.1:0-5430 GCA_033763435.1 Planctomycetota bacterium | reverse complement strand
CGCTGATCCGCGCCGACCTCACCGCCGACGTCTATCGCCGACGCCTCGCCGAGGCCGCGGGCGCGTACGAGCAGCTCCGCGAGCGCTACAACCAGGCCGTCGCGCGCACGGCCGTGACGGAGCTCAACGTCACCGACACCGCCGTTTCGGTGCGCGTGCGGACCGACGCGGGGCTGGTCAAGGACATCCCGACGCCGATCAACCCGCGCGACGAGGTCTACGTCGACTACGTCGTGGTCGATTCGCGGCTGTGGATCCGCCGGGTCTTCAGCGCGCGCACCGCGCCCGATCAGGCCGTGGTGATCGACCCCGCGCTGGGCGCGATCGACTGGAACGACCCGCGCGTCGCGCAGGGCAAGGCCGTGTACCGCCGGCTCACGCCCGGGCGCTGGCTCATCAGCGTCAGCGGCGACGGCGCGCTCACGCTCTCGCCCGCGCCGACCAACTCCCCCGCCGACCTCACCCACGCGCCGATCATCCGCGACTTTGACACCCTCGCCGAGGACGCGCGCAAAGACGCCGAGGCCCTGGGCCCCGCCGATGTCTGGCGCTGGCTCCGCGCGCCCGGTCCATAACGCGCGAGGCCCGTTCTCCCGCTGCAAACCCGCCGCGAACGACCCGCGAACAGTCTGCGAATCGCTGCGCACACGCCGCGCAGACCTGCTCGTCGCGCGCGGTTCGCACCGCCCGCGCTTCTCAGCACGCCCCGCGCGCGTCGATACTCAGAGTGAGGAGGTGCAGCATGTTCGAACCCGTCACCTCGTCACGCACCGTCGAGCGCGTCTCGGCATACGCCTCCGGCACGCGCGAACCCCCGCCCCGCACGCCCGACTGGGCCAAGAGGTTCCCGCGCGACTGGGCCCGCCTCTCCGTCGGCGCGGGCGTCCTCAGCGCCGAGCGCGCCAACCGCGCCAAGAACACCTCGCAGTTTGGCAAGGCCCTGCGCGCGCTCGAACCGGCCGTCGCATGGCTCGGCACGCCCGGCCTCCTGACCCGCGCCCTCAGCAGCGACCACTTCGCCGACACCCACTTCACCGAACCGCTGACCCCCGCCGCGAAGCCCGCCGCCGCCAACGGTCACGTCGATCTCGCCGCGTGAACAGCGGCCCGCGCGAATCCCAAGCCGCGCGTCCGGCACCCGGCCAATCATGCCCCATGACCCACGCGCGCGACGAGTCCTTCCGACATCTCTTCCACGAGGCCTGCGCCTTTGCCGCGCGCAAGCACCGCCACCAGATCCGCAAGGACGGCAAGACGCCCTACATCTCCCACCTCTTCCGCGTCGCGCTCACCGTCCGGCACGTCTTCGGCTGCGAAGACGAGCTCACCCTCGCCGCCGCGCTCCTCCACGACACCATCGAAGACACCCAGACCGACTTTGAAGACCTCGCCGATCGCTTCGGGCCCGAGGTCGCGCGGCTCGTCGCGGCGCTCACCAATAACATGGCCCTGCCCGAGCCCGCGCGCGAGCGCGACTACGACGCGCGCCTCGCCGCCAGCGACTGGCGCGCCCGCCTCATCAAGCTCGCCGACACCTACGACAACATGCTCGACTTCCACTCCGCGCTTCACCCGCCCGGCAAGCACAACGAGTATCTGGAGCGCCTTCGCCGGGCGATCGAGCTCGCGCGCCCCGACGCCGCCGACGCGCGCGCCCACCCCGCAGTCGCCCGCGCGATCGACCTCTGCTCGCGCCTGCTCGACGCCGAACCCGCGTAACCGTCAGGGCCTCTGCAAGCGCCGGATCAGCCGCTGGCGGTACTGTTCGAGCTGATCGAGATCACGCCGGAGCGCCTCGCTCTCGGCCATCGCACGCTGGCGCGCCTCGGCCGGAAGATTCGCGTCGTTCGCCTGCCGATCGAGCAGCGCGATGCGCTCGCGCCGGGCCCGCATCTGCTCGCCGACCTGCCCGAGCTCGATCGCCGCGCGCCCCGCATCAAACCCGCCCGAAGGCCGCCGCCCGGTCTCCACGCCCGTCCACCCGCCGCGCTTGCGGGCCTGCCCGCCCGCGACGACACTTGCGCCCTCGCTGATCAGCGGCCCGCGCGCAAAGTCATTGAACACCACGTCCGCGTCCCGCCCGCCGGGCCGCGCGTCCAGCACCTCCGCGCGCTTGACGCTCCGCGCGTCGATCCGCTCCAGCCTCATCGCCCACGCGCGGGCCATCACCATCGAATCCAGCGGCGCTCGCGCCTCCAGCCGATCAAACCGCCCCAGCGTCACCCACGCCGAGCGCTCCTCGCCCTGCCTCGTAAACCGCACCCGCACCCGCTCCCCCGGCTCGAACGACACAATCACCGCGCGCGCGTCGTCCAGCGACCTCACCGCGCGCCCCGACACCGTCCGCAGCACGTCGCCCGGCTTGAACACCGTCGCCGACTCAAAGCCCTCCAGCGCCGAAGCGATCACCACCTGCTCGTTCACCTCGTCGAACGAGATGCCCATCGCCGCGCGCGGCGAACGCACAAACCGCAGCCACCCCGCACGCTCCAGCCTCACCCGACCCTCGGGCGACAGCGCTTCCCGCGCCGACAACGCACGGTCCAGCTCCGTCGGCGCAAGCTCGCGCCAATCGACGATGTCGCGCTCGGCCTTCTCGCGTTCGGCAAAGTCCCCCGCATCCAACGCACGGATCAACGCCGACAAACGCTCAGCGGAAGGCTTGCCGTCCTCTGTGCTGCTTGGCTGCTTTGCGCCCGGCTGGTTTGGGCTTGGCTGGTTTGGGCCTGGCTGGTTTGGGCCTGGCTGTTCTTCGCCCGGCTGCTGCGCAACCGCCGCCAGCCCCACCGAGGCAACCAGCACCGCCGCGATCTGCCACGCGCCCGTCCGCATCGTCAATGCTCCCGTCGCGCCAGCCTCTTTGCCTACTCCCCACTGGCCACTGGCCACTCCCCACGGGCCCCGCCCTCACTCCACATTCGCCGCCTGTTCCTTGATGCGATCGATCGCGCCCTTGATCTCGACGGTCAGCCTCGACACCTGCGCATCGGGCGACTTGCTGGCGATCGTGTTCGCCTCGCGGAGCATTTCCTGAGCGAGGAAGTCCAGCGTGCGCCCGACGGGCTTGCCGTCCTTGCCGCTGACCAGATCCCCGAACTGCTCCAGGTGCGCCGTGAGACGCTTGATCTCTTCCGCGATGTCCGTGCGCTCCGCGTACACCGCGATCTCGCGCACCAGCTCCAGCGGCTCAACCTTCACCGACGCCTCGGCCAGCAGCGTGTCGATCCGCGTCCGCAGGCGCTTCTCATACTCCGCGATCACCGCGGGCGCCCGCTCCTTCACCAGCGCCAGGCGCTCGGCGATGAACCGCCCCTGCGCCTCCAGGTCCGCACGGATCGTCGCCCCCTCGCGCCCGCGCATCGCGATCAGCCCGTCGCACGCCTTGTCCACCAGCTTCAGCAGCACGCCCCGCGCGCGCTCGTACCGCTCCTGCTCGTTGCCCGGCGGCTGCAAGACACCCGGCAAACCCAGCAGCGACGCCGGCGACACCGAACCCGCGTTCAACCCCGCCAGCGCGTCCAGATACTTCTTCAGCGCCTTGGTGTTGATCTCGTACGCCGCGCTCTCGCCCTCGTCCGTGCACGCGATCTTCAGCGTCACCGTGCCCCGGCTCAGGCGCTCGCGCAGCCGCGTCTCAAGCTCGGCCTCAAGGCCCGCGAGGTTCTCAGGCAGCCGGAGCACCGCCTTGAAGAACTTGTTGTTCAGCGATCGAACTTCGAGGAAATAGTGCGAGCCCCCCTCGGTCGCCGACGCCTCGCCGAACCCGGTCATGCTTCGGATCACGCACTTGGCTCCAGCTTGGAACACCAGTCCGCGGGCTCAGCCCGCGTTCTCAGCTTACTTCGGGTTGGCAGGCTGCGGGTTGGCGGGCTGCGGGTTGGCAGGCTGCGGGTTGGCAGGCGCCGACTCGGGCGCCGCCGCCGGAGGGGCCGCGGGCGTCGTCGTTTCCGGGGCCTTCGTTTCTGGGGCCGTGGTTTCCGGGGCCTTCGTTTCTGGGGCGGGCGTCGTGCCCGGCGCCGCCTGCTCGGTCGGCGCTGCGCCGCCGGTCGTGCTCTCGTTCTGGGTCCCGTTCTGGGTCGACTTGGCCTCGGTCGCGCGCTTCGCGTCGGCCGGCTTGGTCCCGTAGTTCATCGCGACCGCCACCGCCAGCCACGCGACAAACATCAGAATCGTGATCACTGTCAGCGCGTCGCCCGTCTTGGCGCCGAAGGCCGTCTGGCCCGAGCCCGCGCCCGCGCCGAACGCCCCCGACAGACCGCCGCCCTGGGGCTTCTGGATCAGCACCGTCAGGATCAGCAGCAGGCTCACCACCACGAACAGCAGCGTCACCACCGACAGCACGATCGGATTCCAATTCGACGCCAGCACCAGCACGCTCATCCACGACTCCTTACCGTCCGCTCGCCCCACCAACACGCCCCCACCGCATCCCCCGATCCCGGGCCTCAACTCTAGGGCCCCGCCGACCTTCCGGCACGCCCCCAAAAACAACCACGGCCCGCACGAGGCAGGCCGTGGCGTTCAGCTTTCCACCATCCCCGCCCGCTCAGCAGCCTTCCAGGAAGGCTTCCACGAACGCGACGAAGTCGTCCGAGTCGATGAACCCTGACCGGTCAAAGTCCGCCGAAACGAGGCACCCCAGGTTCGGATTCCCCGACCCGAAGCACCCATCCGTGAACGCCTGCACGAACGCGACATAGTCGTCCGAGTCGACGAACCCCGAACGGTCCACGTCCGCCACACAGAACGGCGCCGTGTCCAGCGCCCAGAACCCGCCCGCGAGGATGATCTCGCCCGGCGAGTTCTGAACCCCCGCGCTCAGCACCGATGCGTCCGGCTGGCCCACCGAGCCCGTCAGCTCGATCGCCCCGCCGGTCATCGACACCACCCCGCCGCCATCAACCGTCTGCCAGTCGATCGTCACCTGCGCCAAAGCCCCCGGCGCAAGCCACGCCATCATCACCAGCGCCAGGCACGACGCCCAGCGCCGGATCGCGTCAACCCTCATCGCCCACCCCCCTTCGTGCCCGCGTTGCGGCCGCGCCGATACGCCAAACCCAGCAACACCGGCAGCCCGACCAACCCCAGCCCAAGGCCCACACCCGCGCCGATCGGCAGCGCCGGGTTCTTCGCCTGCTCGTACGCGCTCTCGAGCTTCGCCAGGCGCTCTTCCAGCGTCGCGATCTTCTGATCGCGCTGGGCGAGCTGATCCTCGAGCTTGGCGTTCAGGCCCTTGATCGCCGCCAGCGCCACGCCGTCGGCGTTGATGCCGTGGATCACCGTGTCCTTGTCGCCCAGCCCGAACGCCGCCTGGAAGTCCTGCGCCATCGGACCCATGTACCAGGTCTTCAGGTCGGACTTGTAGTGCCAGCGCGTCACGTCCATCGCCACCAGCTTCTCGAGCACTTCGCGGGTGTCGATCGGCGTGAA
>JANRKN010000120.1:0-28474 GCA_033763435.1 Planctomycetota bacterium | reverse complement strand
TCGATCGCATCCGCTGGCACCTCCTCGTTTCCCAGTTGCTGGTGCTTATGCTGGTGGGTGCTTGAATCGGGCTCGTTTTCAGGCACTTCCTTCGGATTCATAACCCGGAGGTCGGCGGTTCGAGTCCGCCCCTCGGCATTGTCGGGACACCACAAGCTTGGTGCCGTTCTTGAAGCTCGCGTAAAGCCCTGCGATTGCTGGACTTGGCGCGGGCCTTGTTCGTTGGGGCTCTCGGCGCTGCGGGCCGCGCGACCACGCCCCCGCGGAAGCACGTGAGCTTCTGGTACACTCTCCCTCATGGTTGCCCCGGCCCGGGCCAGCACGCGGCGATACTCCGGCCAGAACTGGCGGGCCGACGTCTCGGCGGTGCCGGGTGCCCCGATCCGCGCGACGGGACGCAGCGATCTCCGCGCGTCGGGCGACCTGCGTGTTTCGTCCCGAGGCGCACGATCTCGCCCGAATCGCTCAATCATGCGACTCGGGGCACCCAGCTCAGGCTGCCGGCCAAGGCTGGAGCGGGCTTGGGCGCTTAATCCGTGGTTGGACGCGGATCGCACGGCTTGGCCAGAGCTCCAAGCCGTGGCACCCAAGGCCGGGCACCCGGCGTTCTGGATGTCGAGGTTTTGGTCAAGTTGCGCCAGTCAATATATAACTACGACCACGATTCTGTTGGGCCGAAGAGAGCTATGATGTCACGGTATCGCATGCCACTAAAGAGCTGTCGCGGGGTTGTGATCCATGCGGCGATCTTTATTGCCCTATTGATCGCGTGGTTTGTCAGTGGGTGGATCTCTCTTGAGGCGGGCTTCGCTGGACAAGTGATGATTTCGCTGCGGAATGGTGTTGTTGGCTTTGATTACTGGTCGGCCGCCGACGGTCCGTTTGAGATGACTATAGATCATCCGTCGCATCGTGGAATTGACTTTCAATTTGAGTTTGCGAGAATTGGGTGGGATGTTGTATTTGTCGACGTGCCTATGTGGCCGATCTTGGGAGTTATGGCAATCGTTCTGTCGCTTCAAGTTCGACGGCTTGTGAGGCGGTGCGAGAAGGCTTCGCGGTGCATAGGCTGCGCATATGATCTTTCGGGGTCTGTGGGTTCGGACGTTTGTCCAGAGTGTGGACAGAGGATTGGTCCGGCGGGTGGCACGGCTTGAGCGGGCTTTGGCGCTCAAGCCGTGGTCGGAGGCTGATCGCACGGCTTGTCCAGAGCTCCAAGCCGTGGCACCCAAGGCCGGGCACCCGGCCAGCGGCACTACTCCTGCCAGAACTGGCGGGCGGCACGAGACGAAACCTGTTAGGCTGTGCGCTTCCGGGGTGAGGGAGGCTGCGCATGCGGCGGGCGTTCACGCTCATTGAGTTGTTGGTGGTGATCTCGGTGATCGGGGTGTTGATTGGGGTGCTGCTTCCGGCGCTGGGGGCGTCGAGGCGTGCGGGGCGTGCCGCGGCGTGCATGGCGAACCTGCGCGGGCTCGGGCAGGGGCTGGTGTTGTATTGCAACGACGAGCGCGAGTGTGTCGTGCCTTCGTACAACATGACGGGGGTGACGGGGGGCGTGGGCGTGCCGCTGGATGGATGGGGGCCGATTCTGGATCGGGATGGATACGTGTCGACGGGCCGGGGCGGGAAGGGGACGACGTACTACTGCCCGGAGACGTTCGATGTGGCGGGCGTGGCGACGGGTCAGACGGGGAGCGACCCGAACAACTCGAAGGGGTGGCTGGAGTGGCCCTTCGAGCGGCGGGGGAGTGAGAACGTGACGGTGCTCATCCCCGAGCGCGGGTTCGATCGCGCGTTCAAGGTGTCGTACTGGATCAACGCGGATAACCCGATCGGCGCGGCGACGGCGGTGACGCCCGATGTGTACTTCACCGCGAGTGTGGGGTATGGGCCGGGGACGAATGGCGTGCGGATGCGCCCGACGCGGCTCAGCGCATTTACACGGACGAGCGAGCTGATTGCGCTGGCGGACGGGCTGTACGCGGGCCGGCAGCGGGACAATCAGGCGGGGATGACCAACAGCCGGATCGGGTATCGGCACCCGGGCGCGCGGGGCGTGGCGAACACGGCGTTTGCGGATGGGCACGTGGCGCCGATCCGGGGTGATCGGTTCCCGCGGGCGCTGGGCGGGAGCAATGTGCCGGCGGAGGTTCGCGAGGAGAACGGGGGCGGCAAGCCCACGGTGTACGCGAATCCGGAGCGGTCGCTCGCGCCGTGATGGGTGTGGGTGTTACCTCACGCGCCAGGTGTAGCGCGGGTAGGCGGTGAGATAGAAAACGGCGCCGGTGTTGAGATTGCCGTCGTCGACCGCGGCGTCGATGAGCTGGAAGGTGGATTGGGGAGCGGTGCTCTGGGTGATGGAGACGCTGGCGGTCAGGCCTGCGCCTCCGCCGCCGAAGCCGGACCACTCGTCGTAGTCCCAGAACCCGCCGACGGCGGGCGTGCGTTCGAAGTCGGTGTTGGAGAGGTAGGGGTTGAGCTGCGGGGGCATCGAGCCGTCGTTGACGTTGGGGGGCGCGGTCTCGCGGTTGTCCATCATGTACTGGCCGACGGCGCGCGTGAGGACCTTCCAGGAGGCGGCGGTGGAGGTGACCTGAGCACGGGTGCGCCAGTCGAAGAACTTGGGGATGGCGACCGCACTGAGCAGCGCGAGCACGACGATGACGGCGATCAGCTCGATGAGCGTGAAAGCGCGGGATGTGCGTGCAGTAGACATGCGAATGGGATCATCGGCGTGCGGCGAGGGGCGCTCGGGGAGAACACCTCATTGGGGTATCTGCCAGGCCGGGTGGGCGTTGCAGACGGCATAGACGGACCGAATCGGCAGGCTCAGGCGGCGCGGCGCTGCACGGCCTCGAGGCAGGTTCGGATGAGCTCGGCGCGGTCGATGGGCTTGGAGGCATAGGCATCGCAGCCGGCGTCGAGGCAGCGCTGAGCGTCGCCAGACATCGCGTGGGCCGTGAGAGCGACGATGGGCAGGCGTGAGTGTCGAGTTCGGAGCAAGCGTGCCGCGGCGTAGCCGTCCATCTCGGGCATCTGCATGTCGCTGAGCAGAAGATCGAAGGGTGGAGGATCGACGAGCGGCGCGGCGTCGTCTTCGTTGGCGCAAAGCGCGCGGACGGCTTCGAGCCCATTGCTGACGATGCGCACGGAGGCGCCGGCTTTGCGGAGGTGGAACGAGATGAGGCGCTGGTTGTCCGGGCCGTCTTCGGCGAGGAGGATGCGCAGGCCCTCGAGCGGGCGGTCAGAGTGGGCGGGTGCGAGGGCGCTGGGGTTCGTGCGCTCGGCGCAGACGGAGACGAGCGGGTCCTCCGGCGGGAGCATCGGTGCGCCGGGCGCGGGGTCGGCGTGGATGCGGAGGGTGAAGCGGCTGCCGCGGCCCGGGGCGCTGTGAACATCGATATCACCGCCGAGCATCTGCGCAAGACGCTGACTGATACGCAGGCCCAGGCCCGTACCTCCGAAGCGTCGGGTGGTGCTGGTGTCGGCCTGAGCGAAGGGCTGGAAGAGCCGGGCGCGGGCTTCGTCGCTCATGCCGATGCCTGAGTCGACGACCTCGAAGCTCAGGCACCCGTCGTTCGGGTCGGCGCGGACTTCGACGCGGACGGCGCCGGTCTCTGTGAACTTGACCGCGTTGCCGACGAGGTTGACGAGGATTTGTCGCAGACGGATCGGGTCGGACTCGATGAGCTGCGGGACGGGCGTGGCGAGGGCTGCGGAAAGCTCAAGGCCCTTGGCCGCGGCCTTGACCTGCATGAGCGAGAGCACCTCGTGGACGACCTGAGCGGGTGAGGTGCGCGTGTGCTCGACGGTCATCTTTCCGGCCTCGATCTTGGAGAGGTCGAGGATGTCGTTGATGATCGAGAGCAGGTGCTCGCCGTTGCGGCGGATGGTCTCGATGTGCTCGAGCTGACGCTCACGCGGGAGCTGGGCGTCGTTGGCGAGGACCTCGGTGAAGCCCAGGATCGCGGTCATGGGGGTGCGGATCTCGTGGCTCATGTTGGCGAGGAACTCGCTCTTGGCGGCGCTGGCGGCCTCAGCGGCGCTGCGCGCCTTCTCAAGCTCCTGCTCGGCGCGCTTGGTGAGCGAGATGTCGACGTGCACACCGGTCGCCTGCAGGGCGCGCCCGTGCACATCGCGCTCGACGACCTGTCCCGCGTCGAGGACCCACGCCCAGGTGCCGTCCTTGCGGCGCAGGCGATGCTCGCAGCGGTACTCGGGGGTTCGGCCCTCGAGGTGGTCGGTCAGCACGCGCATGATGTTGGGCTTGTCGTCGGGATGCACGAGCAGTTCCCAGCTCGAGACGTTGGGGGGCAGTTCGCCGGGCGCGTAGCCGAGCATCGTGAACCAGCGGTCGTTGAAGTCGACGGCGCCGGTGGCGACGTTCCAATCCCAGGTTCCGAGGCCCGCGCCGCGGACGATGAGTTCGAGTCGGCGCTGCTGTTCGCGCGCAGCGGTGAGGTCCTGAACGCTGGCGACGACGGCCGAGATCGAGCCGTCGGCGTTTCGGATGGGCTCGGTGGAGACGCTGATCCAGCGGCGCGAGCCATCGGACGCGCGGATGCCGTGGATGAAGTTGCGGAAGGGCGTACCTGTTGCAAGCGTGCGCGTCGCGGGGTGCTCGTCGGGCGGGAAGTGCGTGCCGTCCTCGCGGACGGGCTCCCAGCGCGGGTCGCGGGGCGTGCGGCCCAGAATCTGGTCGGCCGTGAGCCCGAACACTCGCTCGGCGGCGGGGTTGCAGTCGATGATCTCGCCTTGGGCGTTGAGGACGACGATGCCGTCAGCCGTGGCGGTGAAGATCGAGCGCAGGCGCTCGCGGGTGCTGACCTGCTCGGTGATGTCGGACTGGATGGCGATGAAGCCCACAAGCGCGCCGTTCTCGTCGTGGTGGGGCTGGATGTCGAGGGTGATCCAGTACTCGCGGCCGTCCTTGGCGCGGTTGAGAATCTCGCCGCGGAAGGGCTTTCGCATGGCCAGCGCCGCGCGGATTTCCTTGATCGTGGTGGGGTTGGTGCCCGCACACTGCAGGAACGACCCGGGAGTGCGGCCCAAGGCCTCCTCGCGCGTGAAGCCCGTGAGGTTGATGAACGCTGAGTTGACCCACGTGATGCGGCCCTGTGGGTCGGTCATCACGGCAGAGTTGGTCGTGAGTTCGACAATGCGTGCGAGCTGATCGCGATGGCGGTGCGAGTCGGTCAGCGCGCGATGCTGGCGGTGGATCTCGCGCGCTGCGGGCTCAAAGACCAGTCCCGCCAGAAGGCCCAGAAGCACCAGATGCCCGATGAGGAAGACGAACTCGGCGCGCTCGGCGATGCGCACCGCGCCACTGGCTTCGAGCTCGTAGCCGCCGACGAGCGCGTGCATCTGCGGTAGAAAGCGCTCGGTGTGCAGGGTGATCTCGTCCGACAGTGTGTTGGCGCGGTCGCTCTGAGCTTCAGGCAGCGCGAGAAGCGCTCCGGCGGTCTCCGCGGCGGCGTGCAGGTCGGGCTCGAGGCTGAGCAGCGCTCGGTGCAGCTCCTGGCTCGACGGTTCGCACAGGCCGAGCGTCCCGTCGCGGTCGCGGAGCGCTCGATGGCTTTGGGTCCACAGCTCAAGCGCGGCGCGGATGGCTTCGGGGTCAGGCATGTGGCCTGCGGCGCGCTCGTCGGCGTAGTGATGCGCGAGCAGCGCGATGCGCTGGCTGAGCATGCGCTGGCGTCCGGCGACGTTGATCAGCGTCGCGTCCGAGGCCAGGCGCGAGATGAAGCGTTCGAGCGCGATGTGGCCGGCGATCGAGACGAGCGCCAGCGCGATGAGTGCGGCGATGTACGCGCGGCGAAGACGTTGATGCGGGCTGCGGAAACGCGAACGCATGGAAAGTCCGGGGGCGGGTGATCGAGCGGCCGCGGCCATCGCGGCTTGACCGGGGAGAAATCGGTCGCCTGTGCTGGGTAGGAAAATCTTCGCAGTAGCCCTGCGGATTCCCACGATGAGCCGACGCCGCGAGAGCGGGCGGATCCCTGCTTGTGGGGCCCTGTTCAAATATGGGGCAAGTACATCACTGGGCCGGTGGATCATTCACCCGCGGGTGGTGCCGGTGCGTCTGCGGGCGGCGCGTCCCAGCGTGGCTCGTACTCGGGCAAGCCCTTGAGCTTCGCATTGGCGGCGCGAGCGGCGCTGAGATCGCCCAGGGCTTCGTGCGCGGCGCGGGCGAGTGTGTATGCGCGACGCGCGTCGGTGCTGTCAGCGCCGAAGACTTCGCCGGCGGCCTTGATCGCGGCGTTGGCCTCCACGAGCGCGGCGTCGAAGCGTTGAGCGTGCATCAGGATGTTGCAGAGCGATTCGAGGTAGCTGAAGGTGTCGGGGGTGGGCTTGCCGCTGGCGCTGAGCGTGCGCGGGAGGCTTTCGCGCAGCAGCGCGAGCGCGCGGTCGATGTCGTTCTGGAACGCGTGGCCGATGGCCAGTTCGACGCGCGCGCTGAGCTGTGCGGGGTGAGAAGCCCCTCGGACACGATCGCCGATTTCAACGACGCGGGAGAGGAACTCGATGGATTCGGCGGTTCTTTGCTGGACGGCGAGGCTTGAGCCGACGTTGCGGAGCGAGACGATCGTGTCAGGGTGGTTCTCGCCGAGGGTTCGGAGGCGGATGTCGAGCAGCTCGCGGTGGATCTTCTCACCCTCGGAGAACCGACCCTGACCCAGGTGCCACGAGGCGAGGTTGTTCAGCGCGATCAGGGTGAGGGGGTGCTCGGGACCTCGCGCTCGCCGATTGCGCTCGAGGGACTCGGCGTACAGCTTGCCCGCGAGCTCGGGGTCGGTTCCGTCGGCGGCATTGGCGACCGCGGTAATGAGGCGCAGGGTGGTTTCAGAGTCGGGGTCGAGGGTTGCGCGGGCGGCCTTGAGCGCGGGCGGTGCGAGGCGGAGAACCTCGGTGTTGTTGCCGGCGATGCCGAGGATGATGCAAAGATCTCCGATGCCGTCCAGATGCTCCTTGGAGTACTCGCCGTGGAGCTGACGGCGGACGCGTATCGCGTCGCGCATGTGCACCTCGGCACGATCGAACACGCCCAGCTCGTAGTACGCCTTTGAGAGCACGCCGTGGAGCGAGGAGAGCACGCGTTGGTCGGTGATCGCGCCCGCGGTGAGGCGCGCGGAGGCGTCGTCCAGGGCCATGCGCATGGTGACCACCTGGCCCTGCGCGTTGGAGGGCGCGACGGCGAGCAGGATGTCTCTGAGGAAGACGTTGGTCTGGTTGGTCGCGCGCACCTCGGCCTGTGCGCGGCGGGCCTGCCAGAGTGTCGTCGCCAGCCCGCTCGCGAGGGTGAGGAACGCGAGCGCCGCGAGCGCGGAGACGGCGCGGTTACGACGGATGAACTTCGTTGCACGGTAGAGGCGCGTGGATCGGCGCGCGAGGATCGGCTCTTCGCGCAGGTGTCGGCGCAGGTCTTCGAGCAGCTCAGACGCGGATTGATAGCGCCGCACGGGGTCTTTCTCGAGGGCTTTGGCGGCGATGGCCTCCAGGTCGCCTCGGAGCGCGGGTTCGAGGGCGCCGAGCGCGCGAGGCTCCCGGGTTGCGATCGCGTGTGCGGCGGCGGTGATCGAGAGGGTGCCAACGTCGATGGGTGCGCGGCCTGAGAGGGTTTCGTAGAGGATCACGCCCAGGGCGTAGACATCGGCGCGGAGGTCGATCGCGCCCGTGTCGTTGCCGAACTGTTCCGGGGCCATGTAGGCGATGGTGCCGAGGATCTCGCCGCGGACGGTTGCGAGCGTGCCGGCAGGGGTGCTCGAGTCGCGGTCGGACTCGATCAGGCGGGCGATTCCGAAGTCCAGAACCTTGGGCTGTGAGCCGGGACCGACGAGGATGTTCGCGGGTTTGAGATCGCGATGAACGACGCCGCGCTGGTGGGCGTGGGCGACGGCCTCGGCGACGCGGGCCAGGAGTTCAACTCGGGCGCGGATGCTCGGTGCGCTGGCGCGGACGAATTTGTCCAGGGGCGGACCCTCGCAGAGCTCCATGGCAAGGAACGGGACGGGCTGGCCTTGAACGTGGCCGACGCCTGCGCTGTACACCTGCGCGATGCCCGGGTGCTGGAGGCGCGCGAGGGCTTGGGCCTCGCGCTCGAATCGGCGTGTGAGGCCGCGGGCGAGGAGGCCGGTGCGCATGACCTTGAGCGCCACGGCGCGGGCGGGCGTGTCTTGGCGCGCGCGGAAGACCACGCCCATGCCGCCCTCGCCGAGCGCGGCTTCGATGACGAAGGGACCCAGGCGTGTGCCGGGCTGGACGGGCGCGGCGGTCACGCCGGGAGCAAGGCCCGCGTCGTCGAGCGCGCTCGATTCGAGAAAGTCGTCGGAGGCGAGGTGAGACTCGAGCAAGGACAGCACCTCGGACTCGCGCTCGGGCGAGGCCAGCGCGCCGAGCAGCTCGCGCACGCCACGAGCGCGTTCGGCGGCGGGGCGCTCGTGCAGGCCTCGGTCGAGTGCGGCGAGGAACGCGGACTTGATCGCGTCGTGATCCATGCGTGGCGGGGTCCGGTCAGGCGGAAGTGATGGACTCGAGTTCGCGGCGGAGCCAGGCCCGGGCGAAGGTCCATTCGTTCTTGACGGTGCCGGGCGAGAGCCCCATCGCCTGAGCGGTCTGCTCGATCGTGAGGCCCGCGAAGTATCGGAGCATGACGACCTCGGCCTGGCGAGGATCGCGCGTGTTCAGGCGGTCCATCGCGCGGTCAAGGGCGAGCAGATCGACGGGCTCGGCCTCGGCGGTGCTCTCGGGCGCGGCGATGGTGTCGGCAGCATCGCTCGCGGCGTGCGCGAGGTGCCCGCCTCGCTTGAGCGAGGCGCGTTCGCGGGCGCGGTCGACGAGGATCCGGCGCATGGCGAGCGCGGCCGCGGCAAAGAAGTGGCCCCGATCGCGCCATTGGACTTCGGAAGCGCCGAGCAGGCGCAAATAAGCCTCGTGAACCAGGGCGGTGGCTTGGAGGGTGGAGCCAGCGGGTTCGCGGCCCATGTGGGACGAGGCGAGGCGACGAAGCTCGTCGTAGACGACGGGGAGGAGTTCGGCCGCCGCGCGGGGCTCGCCCGACTGGGCCGCGGCCAGAAGCTGGGTGATGTGCGACGGGCTCGGGGGGCCCGGGTCGTCAGGGGAGGCCATACCGGGGAGTGTACCGGATGCGCCGAAATCTTTGACCGGTGTTTGTGCCGATTCCGCGGGTGGTTGTGGAGGCCCGCTGGGAGTGCGCGGGCCAAGAGCAAGAAAGGACGGGCACTGATGCGTCGGCAAAAGAGCGTGCTGGGTTCGATGGGTCTGAAGGTGGCGGCGGCGAGCGTGGCGGCGATGACAGCGGCGGCGGCCGGTCAGACCTGCTGGGTCTTCAGGCCGGGCGTGCCCGACTTTGATCAGAAGCGCAACGGCCTGGGTAACGATGGCAGGAACCACTGCGTTCCGACGTCCTGGACGAACTGGTTTGCGTTCTTTCAGAACAACGGGTACGGGGGGCTGATGGGGCTGCCCGCGATCCCGGTGAACTGGCAGACATGGAACCACAACTACGTGACCGGACGCATCGATGCGCTGGGCGTGGCGATGGGAACCAATCCGTTCAGCGGAACAAGCGGGAATGCGCAGCAATTCCTGGACTACGTGAACAACAATCTGACGGAATCTGCGTACATCCTGCGGTGGGCGGACGGCATCTGGCCTGAGGATGGCGACACGACCGGCCCCGAGCCGAGGATGGGCGCGGCGATGCTGAAGATGGGCGCGGCGGTGGTAATGACGATCGGTTGGTCGTCGCCTTCGAGCAGCGCGGCGAACGCCTCGGTCTGGAAGGACGGGTCGCACGTGGTCGCGCTCAACGGCGTGTACGGGCTGTGCTCGAGCGAGAAGTCGGTGCGCTATCGCGATCCGGGGACGGACGGCAACGGGAGCCTGTCGTCGCAGTCGACGTTCGTCAGCGAGATGTCGGTCGCGACGCCGTGGTCCGGCCAGATGCGCTTCGGCGGGAATCCGATGCTGAGGGCGACGACGGCGTTCGAGCTTGAGGCGTACGGCGATCGGCGCGCGTTTATCTTCGGGTTCCGTGCGATGATGCTGAACTTCGGCGTGGGGATCGACACGCAGAGCGGCGGGCTGGTGATCCATCGCCCGCAGATGCTGACGAGTGTCACGCTGCCGGTGACGGAACGCATTGACTTCCCCGGCAACGCGGCGGTCGTGGACTTTGAGTTCCTGCCCAACATGGTCGAGGGGGTCGCGGTTGTGGGTGGGGCGACGCCCCAGCTTTGGAAGCTCGACCTGGCGTTCGGCGAGCATGTGAAGCTCGCGGACTTGGAACGGGGCGGCCCTGTGACCACGTCGCGGTTCGGGGATGTCTACGTCGCGGACGGGTCGAAGATCAAGCGCTTTGACCCCCGGACCGAGCGAGAGGTGGGCTTCGTGGCGCCGGGTGTGGATGTGATGGCGCTGACGTACGACGACTCGCTCGATGAGGTGGTGGGCTTGAGCCAGGTGCCCAACTCCACGCGTGGTGATCTGGTGCAGATGCCACGGGATCTGCAGAGCGTGCTTCGTCGGACGCTGCCCTCGGGCGTGCCGGTCAGCAGGCTGACGTCGATCGGCATCCATCCGCAGACGCGTGCGCTGTGGGTTTCTGTGGGCGATGGGAGCGTTCGCGAGGTGACCCGGCCCCGGGCGGGTGCGCTGGGGATCGCGCGGTGGCAATCGCTGCCGGGTGTGACGCGGGCCGAGCGGATGCGGTTCATGCCCGATGGCGGGCTGATCGTGTACAACGGTGCAGCCTTGGTGGAGTTCGGCTACGACTCGCCAGCGATGCGGTTCATCATCGGGAAGGTGTACGGATTCTCGGATGGACCGATCGACGCGCTGTTCACGACGGGCCAGAGCCGCGACGACACGCCGCGCGGGCGCGAGAACGAGATCGATCCGGAGGTGCTGCCGCCGGGCCCGACGCAGGACGCGGTGCCGGACTGTCCGGCGGACTACGACGGCTCGCTGTTCGCCGATTCGGACGATTTCGCGAAGTTCAACGAGGACTTCATCGCGGGCAAGGGCGAGGCGGATGTCGATGCGAGCGGGTTCGTGGACTCGGACGACTACGTCGCGTTCTTGCAGATCTTCAGCCAGGGTTGCTGAGACGGGCGCGCGAAGCTGATGACGCAGGGGAGCGAGGGCGCGGGCCTTCGCTCCCGTTGTTTGTTGCTGGGGCGGAGTCCAGAAGCCAGCCGCGGCTGATGCAGAGCGCGACGGCCTCGGCGCGGCCGCTGACGCCGAGCTTGCGGAAGGCCTGTTTGGCGTAGGTGTGGACGGAGGTGATGGAGAGCCCGAGTGCCCGGGCGACTTGCTTGGCGCTTTGGCCGTGGGCGTAGCTGAGGAGCACGCCGCGCTGGCGGGGCGTGAGCGAGGAGAGGACGGTGGATGCGCCCGCGCGGTTTGGGTCAAGCAAAGTGATGAGGGGAGCGAGGCCAGCGAGCCAGGCGTGGGCGAGGTCAAGGTCGGCGGGCGTGAAGGGCGCGAGGCCCGTGGCGCGGTGAAGCGAGAGGCCGGTGGTCCAAGGGCGATCGGGTGCCGCGCGGATGACTGCGTAGATGCAGTCGTCGTGGCCTGCGCGGGAGCGATACTTCTTGTAGTGGACGGAGGAGTACCAGGTGCGGTCGGGGAGGAGGTCGCGCCGGCGCGCCGAGAGCGTGAGGCCGTCAGTCTTGGTGAACTCCCAAGTTTGGACGGCGGCGGCGTAGAACGGATCACTGGCGGAAGGGTCGCGGAGATACTCCATATACGCGTCGCGCGCGGTGGTCGACCAAGTGCCAGCTTCAAGGACGTCGATGATCTGCGGGCCTCGGGCGTCGAAGCTGAGCCGCGTCAGTGCGGAGCAGGTCGCGGAGAGTGAGGTGGTGAGGCCTTCGAGCGCCCATCGGACGTGCGTGCGGCGGTCGGTGGTCTCGATTAGCCCTCGCGCGAGGGCTGCGAGGATGGGCTGGAGATTGACAGGCGGGGGAGTCGGGGTGCGCTTGGCCATGCGGGGCAACCTTAAGCCGCGCGGGACGGGCATCCCATCTTTGGGATGTTGTCATCGGCGTGAAGTTGTTGACAATCTCCAGTCTCTCGGAGGGGCCGGCGTTTGCCTTCTCGCTGGCGTCCGAGCTGGGCCGTGTGAGCCCGGGAGTGTGGGCGGGGGAGCGGCCGAGGCGGAGCGCGCTGGTTCGTCGGCGTCCCGTCGGGATGGGGCATCGAGAACGATCGAATCTCTGGCTTCGGCGGCCTCGGCCCGGGTCCACAGCCCGGGCCGTGGTCGTTTTGGGGGCGCAGGGGGTGTCAAGTAGGCTTGACACGCACACGATGTCAGGTAAACTTGACAAAGCGTCCAGGCCGTTCGGGCCCGGGCGGAAGGAGGGACTCGTCATGAACGCGTCGTATCAGGAAAAGAGCGTGTGGGTTCAGCTCGCGTCGCTGCTCGTGGGGCTGGGGGCGTACTTCGTGTTCGCTGGCCGGCTTTTGCTTGCGGGCGAGCGCGAGATGAGTGCGTTTGCGGGGCTTTCTATCGCGGCAGTCGTCGCGATGGTCGTGCTGCTGGTCGTCGGGCACGCGCTCGCAGCGATCGGGCCCAGGCCCGAACCGAGCGATGAGCGCGACCGCGTGATCTCGTGGCGGTCGGAGTATCGCTCGTCGTGGATCAACGTCGCGGGGGTGCTGGGCGCAGTGACGGCGATGGCGCTGGGCGTCGAGAGCGTCTGGACGGCGAACGTGCTGCTGCTGGCGCTGGCGCTCGCGGAGGTCGTTGGGCTGGTGCTTCGGTTGGTCGCGTACCGCTGGGGGGGGTGAGCGATGAGACTGGAGCGAATGGAGATCGAGAATCGGATCAAGGAGTTGCGCGGCCCTGCCGGGCTCACGCA
Source organism: Planctomycetota bacterium (assembly GCA_033763435.1). Lineage (GTDB taxonomy): Bacteria > Planctomycetota > Phycisphaerae > Phycisphaerales > UBA1924 > JANRKN01. The sequence goes on along the minus strand of JANRKN010000120.1, from coordinate 15,590 downwards.
GCAGGACCTGGCCGACCGCGTGGGGGTAAGCCGCCAGACGATCAACGCGATTGAAACATCGAAGTACGCGCCATCCCTGGAAGTGGCGTTCCGGATCGCACGGGCGCTGGGGACGCCGATCGATCGGGTGTTTGTGTGCACGTTCGGCGGGCGGTGAGCGAGTGCTCATCCGCAACTCAGAAGTGGTCAGTTGCGGCCGCACGCTGGTCGAGTGGACGGTTGACGTGGCGCTGCTGGCGGGGCTGACGACGGAGCGCAAAGGGCCCGTTCTGTCGACGTCGAGGCCTTGCGGGCGTGGACTCAGTCGCGCGGAAGCACCGTGACTGACAGCGCGAGGAAGGCGACGTAGGAGGCCAGCAGCAGCGCGCCTTCGAGGCGTGAGACGGTCCGGCCGAAGGTCCGGCTGATCGGAACAAGGGCGATGGCGAGCAGGCCCATGAAGGCGAGCGGGAGGGTGAGTGACGTGTCGGCGGCGGGGGGGGGGCGATGAGGCCCGCGATGCCGAAGATCGCGCCGGCGTTGAAGATGCATGACCCCAGCGCATTGCCCATGGCGAGGTCGGTCTGTCCTTTGCGTACGGCCAGAACGCCCGTGACCATTTCGGGCAGTGTCGTACCGATGGAGACGATGGTGACGCCGACGATCGCTGCGGGGATGCCTAGAGCGATGGCAGCTCCGGACGCGCCGTCGCTCGCGAAGGACCCGCCGAAGGAGAGGAGCGCCAGACCGCCCGCGAAGCATGCGGCGATCATCGGCCAGCCCATCGGGCGGGCAGCGACGCCGGGATCATCGCCGATCGTCGCCTGGGGCTCGTCGCGGGCTTGGCGCATCGCCGAGATGATCGTCCAGAGGCTGTACGCGACAAAGATGCCGAGCATCAGTCCGGCGTGGAGGCGGCTGAAGGGGCCCGCAAGCCCCAGGCCCGCAAGCGCGACGAGGATTGCGGCATTGAGCCCGATCTCGACGCGAATGAGGCGGGCCTGAACGATCAGCGGTCTGATGAGCGCGCAGAGGCCGAGCACCAGCGCAATGTTGCAGATGTTCGCGCCAACGACATTGCCCAGCGCAAGGTCGCCCCGACCTTTGGTTGCGGAGACGAGATTGAGCGCGAGTTCGGGAGCGCTCGTGCCCCAGGCGACGAGTGTGAGCCCGACGACTAGCGGCGAGACGCTCAGCCTTCGCGCGGTGTCGACAGAAGCCGAGACGAGCAGGCGCCCGCCGACAAGAAGCAGCGCAAGGCCGCTAAGGAACTGCAGGGTGTGGATGAGCATGGCGAGCGGAGCGTGGTGCGGTCAGGGGTTGGTGGGCCGAGCGGCGTTTGCGCGGCCGTGGGGCGTCACGACGACGGTGGGGGGCTCGGTCCGGCCTCGGGATTGAGTCAGGGCGGTGAGGAAGTCAGCGGCCCAGCGGTAGATGTTGTTCTCGCAGACCTGCTGGTACATGGCGGTCAGCCGCTCGCGGCGCTCGTTCAGGGGCATCTCTACCGCGCGGCGGAGTGCCTCGGCGAATTCCTCGGTGTCGTAGGGGTTCACGATCAGGGCTTCGGAGAGGTCCCGCGCAGCTCCTGCGAACTCAGAAAGCACCAGCACGCCCGCGCCGGTCTGGCCCGCGTCGTCGGGCTCGCCCTGCGCGGCGACAAACTCTTTGGAAACCAGGTTCATGCCGTCGTGCAGCGAGCTGACGACGCAGACAGAGGCCATCTTGAGGAAGGCGTGGACGGTGGGGCCGTCGTGATGGGCCACGAGAAAGTGGATGGGTTTCCAGCCGGCGTTGTCGGCCTTGAACTTCCAGTTGATCGCGTCGGCCAGGGTTTCAAGCTCGGTGACGAGGTCGCGGTAGCGAGGAATGTGGGTGCGGCTGGGCGCGCCGAGCTGGACGAATGAGAACTTGCCGCGATGCTGCGGGCAGCGCTCGAAGAAGCGCTCGATCGCGCGGAAGCGCTCGGCAATGCCTTTGGTGTAGTCGATGCGGTCGACGCCGACGCCGATGGGTACGTCGCCGAGGCCAGCAGTAGCGATAGTCCGAGTTGCGCTGACCGCCGAGGTGTTCGGGGAGGCTGGTGGTTGCCGCGGCGGCGATGGCGCCGGTGGGGCCGTAGATCAACGCGCGGAGAAGGAGCGCGCTGCGACGGACGTGATCCGGCGCGACGGCAGGGAGTGCCAGCGTTCGGCACCATGCGGACCAGGTTCGCCGCGTGGCCTCGCGGCGGAGGGGCTCCGCGTGAAGGTGGGGCCGGTCGTTGGATGACCCCGCGCGCAGCTCGAGCACGATCGGCTGATGCGTGAGCTCGAACTCGGCTTCGGCGCTGTGGTGCGGGCCTTGTTCGCGGATCTGCCAGCTCACGCCCGGGGCGTAGAGCAGCATCGGGTCTGCGCCGCCTTCGACCTCAAGCCCCTGGTCGCGCACGCTCAGGCGCGTTGGTGTCCGGCCGAAATCCAACCTTGGTGCAAAGCGGATTCGGCAGCGGCCCGTGCCCTCGATCACGCGGATGAGATCGGACCGGCCTGCGCGCTGGAATGCGCGGCCCGAGCCGCTATCGAGATAGTCTGTGACCGTCATCGTCCCCCAGCGGGTACGGAGGATCAGCGAGCCGTCCTCCCAGCTTTGCACGGGCGGCTCCGAGTCTGCCTCCACAGGTGCGACATCGAACGAGCCGGCTTCAGGCCCGCCAAGAATTTCAGCGAAGATCGGCGGGGAATCAAGCCTTGGCACGCAGAGCCAACCGATGCATCCCGCTGGACTCACGAGGGCCAGTGTGCGCTGATCGGAGAGCACGGCATAAGCGTTGATGGGTGTCAGCGCGCGGGTGCGGAGCCAGCCCTCGCGCGCGTCGGCGAGAGTCTCGAGCAGAAGGGCGACGTGTTCGACGCCCTCGACGCGCACCGGAGCTCGGGTGTCTCCGGCGCCGACCTTCACGCCCAGGTCCGAGGGCAGCAGGGCGTGAAAGGCGTGCTCGTCGGTGACGTCATCGCCCAGAAACACAACGAGTGAGGCACCTGTGCGGTGGCGCAGTCGGCGCAGGCCGTCGGCTTTGCTGATGGTGTCGGCGAGGAACTCGACGACCATCGAGCCGTGCCGAAGCGTGAGGAGCGGGAAGCGGGGCGCGATGGACGCGACAGCCTCGAGGGCGGCGCGGGCCTCTGCGTCGGGAGCGCCGCGGTAGTGGAGCGCGAGGCCGCGGGGCTTGTGCTCGATGCGGCAGCGGGTGTGTGTACTGACGAGCGAAGTCAGCTCGCGGGCGAGCGAATCGAGCTGCTCGCGGTTTGGGGCGGGCACGGGGCGCTCAGCGTCGCCGGCGATTTCGGCGCCGTGACTCCCGGAGAGCTCCCAGCGCTCGGGCTCGCCAAGGCGCGAGCGGAGGTCGGCTAGGCCGCGGCCGGAGACGATGGCCACGTGGGTGTGCCAGAGCCCGCTGAGGCGGGAGAGCGCAGCGTGGGCGCGCGGATGCATCTGAGCAAGCTCGGGGCGTTCGACGATCGGGGCGAGGGTGCCGTCGAAGTCCGAGGCGACCAGGAGTACGGGGGCGGCTGCGGCGCGCTGCAGGAGTTCGGGCGCGACGGGCGCGGAGGCGTCGGAGGTGGTGCGCCGGAGCTCGTCAGCAAGTGCTTCGGCAAGCGGCACCAGAGTGAACCAGCTCCAGGACTCCATGCGCCGGGCTCCTGCGTGTGAGTGGTGGGGTACGGTGAATTCCAGTGCCCCGTCGGGCTGTTTGGTGGATCGCCGCCAAGGCATAGCCCGTCGCCGATCCCAAGGCGAATAGATCAGACCTTGGCTCAGACCAGCTGTATCGAGATGGCCCGCGCGGTAGACTCGCGCCCATGAAGGCGCTGAATTACAATCATCTGTACTACTTCTGGCTCGCGGCGCGACATCGCAACGTGACGCAAGGCGGCGCGCGAGCTTGGGCTGAAGCAGCCGACAGTCAGCGCCCAAATCCGTGCGCTTGAGGAGCAGCTCAGCGCGTCGCTGCTCGTCCGGCGTGGGCGCTCGATCGAGCTGACCGAGGCGGGGCAGGTGGTGTTCCGCCATGCCGATGAGATGTTTCGGATCTCCGCGGAGATTCCGGATGCGATCGCAGGACGATTCACGGATCAGCCGCGGGCGCTGCATGTCGGTACGTCAGACTTTGTGCCGAAGCCGATCGTCCGGCGCTTGCTGGAGCCTTTGCTGCGTGAGGATCCGAACGTTCGGCTGGTGTGCCGCGAGTGGCGCATCGATGAGCTCTTTGCGGAGCTTGCGCTGTTTCATCTGGATCTGGTGATCGCTGACCGGCCGCACCCCGACGGCTCGCGCGTGCGGGCGTTGAGCGTCCCGGCGCTCGAGACGGCCATGGCGGTCTACGCACGGCCTTCGCTCGCCAAGTCGCTGAGGCGCGGCTTTCCGCGCTCGATGCACGGCGCGCCGATGTTTCTGCCAGCGCGGAACACCACGCTGCGCGAATCGCTGGATCGATGGTTTGCCGTGAGTCGCCTCGAGCCGGTGGTGCTTGGCGAGTTTGAGGATCGTGCGCTGCTGAAGTCCTTCGGCGCGGGCGGGCTCGGGGCCTTTCCGGCGGCGGCGACTATCGAGTCCGAGGTCAAAGCGCAGTACGGCGTCGAGCGGGTGGGGTGGATTCGGGGTGTGCGTGAGACGTACTACGTGATCGCCGTCGAGCGGCGCGCCGAGCATCCGGCCGTGCGCGGGCTGATTGAGCAGCTCACGCCCCGACTCGGAGCGGGGCGAACGCTTGCCGGCTCGCGACGGTGAAGTGAGACCGGTTGGTCTAGTTCGATGTCGGGGCCGACGCGGCCGACGGGCTGGCGGTGATCACCGGTTGACCCGCGCGCAGGTTGCCGGGGCTCACGACGACTTCGGCGATGCCCTCAAGCGCGGTCCGGCCTCGGCCGTCGGTGAGGATCTCGCGCTGACCGTGGACTGCGGGACCGAGCGTCACGCGATGCTCGACCGCCTTGCCGTCGCGCACGGAATAGACGCGCGACACGCCCGCGAAGGTGACGACGGCCTCATCGGGCACGAATCGCACGCCTGCCTCGGCGCCGAGATCGATGCTCGCGTGCGCGAAGCTGCCGGGCTTAAGGGCGCCCGAGGCGTTGTCGGCCTCAATCTCCACCTCAAAGGAGCGGCTCTCGACGTCAACCGCAGGCGCGACGCGTGTGACGGAGGCGAGGACCGGCTCAGGGATTGCGTCGATCCGCAGAGAGGTGCGTGCGCCGGGGCTGATTCGGCCCGCGTAGCGCTCGGGGACGCGGCCTCGGAACTTGACGCGATCGGTCGCGACCAGGCGAAACAGGGCCTGGCCCTGAGTAACGAGCTCGCCGACGGAAACGCGCCGCTCCGCGACGCGGTAGCGCAAGGGCAGCTCGCGCGGGGCGGTAATGGTGGTGTCGGCGAGGCGCTGCTCGGCGGTGCGGAGCGCGGAAGCGCGGACGCGGGCGTCGGCGATCTGCGCGTCGGCGTTCAGGCGCGCAACGGCCGCGGTGGTTGCTGCGACCTGAAACTGCGTGCGAATGTCGGCAAAGTCCTGTTCGCTGATCAGCGGGGGCGTGCGCTCGTACAGAAGACGCGCGCGATCGAGGCGAGAGCGTGCGTTCGCTTCCTCGGCGGTCGCGCGGGCCACTTCTGGGAGCTGCGCGAGATCGATCGTGCCGTCCGGAAGCTCGGGCAGGCCAACTTTGGCGAGCGAAGCCAAGAGTGCCGCCCGCTGCTCGCCAACGGCAAGGGTGTAGTCGGTCTGGTCAATCCGCGCGAGCGGGGCGCCCGCGTCGGTGACGTCACCGAGATCCGCGAGGACTTCACGCACGCGCCCGGGCACCTTGGCCGAGACCAGAACGTCCTGCTCGCCGAAAAGCGTGCCGGTGATGATGACCTGGCGAACGGCCTCACGCGAAATGATCGGTGTCAGTGTGATCGGCTTGGCGTCGACGGGTCGAGGGGATGCTGCGGCGGCCGGGGCTCGCTCGCAGCCGATCAGCGCGATGCACGTCGAGCACGCGAGGAGCGCGCTGAGGACAGACGCAAACGCGCGAAGGCGACGCGAAAGAGGCGGCAGGTCGGTCGGTCGGGCATCGGGCATCGGCTCTGCTCCACGGTCGGACCGGGTGAATCTGACTTCGGGCATCGGGCGTACTTCAATACTGACCGGTCAGTTCTGATCTTTCGCCGGTCCGGGAGGTTTGGTTGCCCGTGCAGACGCCGAACAAGCAGGATCTCATTCTGGACGCGGCCGCGGAGCTCTTTGCGACAAAGGAGTTTCACGAGGTCCGGCTGGAGGACGTGGCCGCACGGGCGCATGTGGGCAAAGGAACGTTGTACCTCTATTGGAGCAGCAAGGAAGACGTGTATCTGGCGGTGATCCGCCGGGGCTTTGCGGCGGTCAATGAACGGATCGACCACGATCTGGGTGTGTGCGGGCCCGACTGCTGGGCGCAGATCCGCGTCATCCTTGATGCGGTGATCGACTTTGCTTTCCGGCATCCGGGCGTGTACCGCATCATGCGCAGCGGGCCTCTGACGCCCGAGGATCCCGAGCTTCAGCGGACCCGGCGCGTGCTGTCAGAGCGGATCGAGGCGTGCCTGCGGTCAGGCGTGAAGGGCGGACAGATCTGTGACGCGGACCCCCGGTTGACGGCGCAGTACGTGCTGAGCTTTGTGCGCGGCGCGATGCTGTATCCGCCGCCGGACCTGACGCGCGAGGCGCTGAGCGAGCACATGTTTTCACTTTTGCGACGGGGCATCGGATCGGAGGGACGGCGATGAGCGGGCGTGGGATGGTGGCGCTGCTCGCAGCGGCGATCGTGCTGCTGATCGGGTGCACGGCAGATCAGGCGGGCGATGTTGCGCTGTATCGCGGCATCAGCGATCCGCCCGGTGGGGCACCGGCGCGCTTGCCGAGCGAGGCGCTGAGTCTTCAGGATGCGCTGAAATTCACCGCAATGTACAACGAGCGGATCGCGCAGCAGGGCGAGCGGTACGTTCAGGCGCTCGCCGAGCGGCAGCGAGCGGCGTCGGCGCTCAGGCCCACGCTCGAGTTGTTCTCGGAGACCTCGCTGCGTGAGAACACGGGCGAGGGCATCGCGCAGACGGCCGTGGGGTTCGGTGCGCAGTATCGGCTGCTGACTGGGCTCAGCGACCTGCGCGAGGTCGACGCTTCGGAGGCTCGCGTGCGAGCGGGGCGCTGGCTGATTCTGGACCTGCGCGAGACGCTGCTGCTGGAGACCGCGCGCGCGTACTACGAGGTGCTCCGTGCCGAGCGCCTCGCAATGGTGCTCGAGTCGTCCGTGCGCGCGCAGAGCGCTCGGCTGGAAGATGCGCGGGCGCGAAACGAGGTCGGGTTCACCCGGCCTCTGGATGTCGCGCAGATCGAAGCGCAGGTATCGCGGACGCGGGCGCAGCTGATCACTGCGGAGGGCAACGCGCGTGAGGCGCGCGCCACCCTCGCGCTGCTGACGAACTTGGACGTCGAGGGGATCGCGCTGAGCGATGGTTTCGGCGTGCCGGTGGACGTGCCCGGGCGCGCGGGGCTGATCGCGCTCGCGCACAGGCACCGCCAGGACCTGCTCGCGGCCCGGGCGCAGGCGGACGCGGCGAGAAGCGATGTCGACGCCGCGATTGGGCAGTATGCGCCTTCGATCGGTGTGAATCTCGAGGCCTTTCTGCTGCAGGAGCCCGACGACTCGCCCGCGGCAATCGCGTCGCTGATCCAGATCCGCGTGCCGATCTTCAGCGCGGGCCGGATCGAAGCGGATATCCGTGGGGCGTGGTCGGTCTTTCGGGAGGCAGCGCTGGAGTATCGGGCCCGCGCAAGAGCGGCGACCGCGGACGTTGATGCCGTGCTCGCACAGCTCCGCGCGTCCCGCGCGAGGTTGGAGGAGTTCTCGACGCAGGTGCGCGTGGCGCGCGAGGCGCTGACGCTGGCTGAGGCGTCGTACGAGGCGGGACTGGGGACAAATCTCGAGCGCGTGACTGCGCAGGATCAGCTCTTGTCGGCCGAGCTTGAGCAGGTGAGCGAGGAGTATCAGGTAAAGCTGCTCACGCTCGCGCTGAGGCGCGCGTGCGGGATGCTCGCAGTCGAGCATATCGGCGCGGTGTTGCCCGCGACGGAAGAGTGGGAGCGGAGCGCGCCGGATGCTCCGCTGATTGATCGCGGGCCGGCGCGGACCACGGAGGGCGCATGAAGCTGCTGGCGGAAGTCTCGATTCGGCGTCCGGTGTTCGCGGTCATGATGATCGCAGCGATGGTCGTCGTGGGGCTGGTCGCGTTCCGCGATCTGGGTGTGGACCGCCTCCCCTCGGTGGACTTTCCGACGGTGAATGTCCGCACGGTGCTACCCGGTGCCTCGCCCGAAGAGGTTGAGTCGCAGGTCTCGCGGGTGATCGAAGAATCGGTGAACACGATCGAGGGCATCGAGGAACTGCGCTCGATCTCTGGGCAGGGCACGTCGATCGTGCTCGTGACATTCCGGCTGGATCGGGACATTGAAGCCGCAGCACAGGACGTGCGCGATCGCGTCGCGGCGGCAGTGCGCCGACTTCCCGATGAGGCCGATCCTCCCGTGGTCTCGAAGTTTGACAACGACTCTTCGCCCGTACTTACGCTGGCGCTGAGCGGCGACATGAGCATCCGCGAGCTGACCGAGGTGGGTGACAAGCTCATCCGCCCGCGGATCGAGCGCTCGCCGGGCGTGGGGCAGGTGTCAATCGTCGGGGGCCTCGAGCGGACAATCAACGTCGATGTCTCGGCCGAGAAGCTCGCCGCGCTCGGGCTGCCGATTACCGCGGTGCGCGACGCGCTGGAGCGGCAGAACGCCGACGTGCCCGGCGGCAACGTGACGGGTGCGCAGCGCGAGCAAGTGCTGCGGACGATGGGGCGGCTCTCGTCACCCGAGCAGTTCGGCGAGATCATCGTCGCGGTCGTCAACGGGGCGCCCGTGCGCGTGCGCGACCTGGGCGTGGTTGCCGACGGGACGCGCGAGCAACGCTCGAGCGCGCGGCTCAACGGGGTGCAGGCGGTTACGCTCGATGTTCGCAGACAATCAGGCGCGAACAGCGTCGCGGTCATCGAGGGCGTGAAGGCCGAGCTTGACGCAATCCGCGAGGGACTGCCCGCGGGTGTCAGGCTCGAGGTGATCCGCGATCAGTCGGGGTACATCTACGCGGCGCTGCGCGAGATTGAGGTACACCTGGTTCTCGGCTCGATTCTCGCGACGATGGTGGTGCTGCTGTTCATGCGCTCCTGGCGCTCGACGATCATCGCGGGCATCGCGATTCCGACGTCGGTGATCTCAACCTTCGCGGTGATGTGGGCGCTGGACTTCACACTCAACAGCGTGACGATGCTGGCGCTGGTGCTGATGGTCGGCATCGTCATCGACGATGCGATCGTCGTGCTCGAGAACATCTACCGGCTCGTCGAGGAAGAACGCCTCAGTCCGATGGACGCGGCGCTGAAGGGCACGGGCGAGATCGCGCTCGCGGTGCTCGCAACGACACTGTCGCTGGTCGTGATCTTTGTGCCGGTGTCGTTCATGTCGTCGATCTCGGGGCGGTTTCTGTACCAGTTCGGTGTGACGGCCGCGGTCGCGGTGCTGGTGAGCCTGCTCGTGTCGTTCACGCTGACGCCGATGATGGCTTCGCGGATGCTCCGGCCCGTAGCGGCGGGCAGCGATGGGGCGAGCGCCCACGCCTCGTCGCGTCTTGGCTTCTACGGCCTGCTCGATCGCGCGTACGTCTGGGCGCTGCGCGTGTGCGTGAGGAGACGTGCGGTCACGATGGTCGTCGCCGTGCTGGTGATGGGCTCGTCGGTTCCGCTCTACGGTCTGCTGCGCCAGGACTACCTGCCCAGCAACGTCGACGAGGCCGAGTTCAACATCAACGTCACCGGGCCCGAGGGCATCTCGTTCGAGGCCTTCGACAGCGCGATGCGCGAGGTCGAGGCACGCGTCGCGGCCCACCCGGCGGTGTTGACGACGCTCTCGTCGGTCGGCGGATCATTCCTCGGACAGGTTAACCGCGGTGAGGTGTACGTCCGCATCCGGCCCCATGCCGAACGTCTGTTCTCGTTCAGCCGACTCTGGCGCGAGACGCTGCGGGGAGAGCCGCTGAGCGCGTTTCGGGGCAACTACTCGCAGGCTGACGTGATGCAGGAGCTGCGCCGCTCGCTGCGTGACTTGCCTGAATTGCGGATCGGCGTTCGCTCGTTCTCGGCGTTCAACGTCGGTGGAGGCAACTTCGACATCGATCTTGCGCTGCGCGGCCCCGAGCTTGAGCGGCTGGCCGAATACACCGAGACGCTGCGGCTGCGGGCGCGTGAGCTGGGCGGTCTGCCCGATCCGGATACGACGCTCAAGCTCGATACGCCGGAGCTGCGCGCGGTCATTGACCGCGATCGTGCGGCGGATCTGGGTGTGTCGGCCCGCGATCTGGGCACGGCGCTTCGGCTGCTCGTCGGCGGCGACGATGAGGTTACGCGCTTCCGCGACGAGTCTGCCAACGAGGACTACGACGTCCAGTTGCGGCTCGTGCGCGATGACCGGGCGGAGGCCGGGGCGCTGCCCCGACTGCTTGTGCCCGCGGCAAATGCGCCGGGAGGGGTTGCAGAGCTTCGGTCGTTCGCGTGGCTTGAGCCCGCGCAGGCCGCGGCGCGCATCGACCGGCTTGACCGCGTTCGGGCGGCGAACGTGCGGTCTTCGGTGGGGCCCGGCTACGCGCTGGCCGATCGGCTCGAGGCGCTCAGGGCTGAGGTCGAGAAGCTGAACATGCCGCCCGAATACAGCGTGCGGGTGCTCGGGCGCGGGCGTGAGCTTGAGCGGACGTTCAACGAGTTTCTGCTCGCGTTCGCGCTCTCGTTGGTGTTCATGTACATGATCTTGGCGTCAAACTACGAAAGCTATCTGCATCCGCTGACGATCCTTCTCTCGATCCCGCTCTCGGTGCCGTTCGCGTTTCTGTCGATGTGGGCGATGGGTGAGTCACTCAACCTGTACTCGGCGCTGGGGATTCTGGTGCTGTTCGGTGTGGTGAAGAAAAACTCGATCTTGCAGGTCGACCACATCAACGCGCTGCATGCGCGGGCCGTGCCGCTCGATGAGGCGGTGGTGCAGGGAAGCCGTGACCGTTTGAGGCCAATTCTGATGACGACACTGGCGCTCGTCGGCGGCATGCTGCCGCTGGCGCTCGGCACCGGGCCGGGCGCGGAAGAGCGGCGCGCGATCGCGGTGGTGGTGATCGGCGGTCAGATGCTGTCATTGCTGATCACGCTTCTGGTGACGCCGGTCGCGCATCTGGTGCTGAACTCGATCCGGCGCGCGCGTTGAACGGGGGCGTGGCTCAGCGCGGCAGGCCCTCGAGCCACCCAAGCAGGTCGGCCGCCGAGCGCTGGCCCCGCAGTGTTGCGATGACTCTTCCCTCTCGCAACGCGTACGTCATCGGAATCGCGCGGGTACTCAGGTACGTGTCGGCAAGCGCAGGCGCGCGGTCGACCTCGACGTGCGTGGGCAGGAACTGAGCCTCGCCCAGACGCGTGACGACCGCCGGATCGTTCAGTGCGTCACGCTTGTACTGCTGGCACGGCGCGCAGCGGTCTGCGGTTGCAAAGACCACGACGATGCGATCGCTCCCGGCGACGCGTACGACCTCATCGAGCGCGGGCGCGCCGGAGATCAACGTGGGGAGCGCGACGGTCTCGCGCGCGACGATAAACCCGGTCGCAGGGTTGTACGCGTGCGCGACGGTGAGTCGGTCCATCCAGGCGCGGATCGCGGGTGGGGGCTCGGCCTGGGCGGCGGGCGGGACTTGCTCGGGCGGTTGCGCCACGGGCCCGGTGCAGCCAGCGAGGGTGATGAGCATCAGTGATCCAAGCACAGACGGGGTGACTCGCAAGCATTTCATCGCGTGCTTTCTCCCTTCGCGGTACGGGCAGCTTCAAGGATCTCCGCCACAACGACGTTGTACTCGAGGCTCGAGAGTGGATCGACGTCGCACTCGCGGCGCACCACGCGGCGCAAGTAGGTCCACTCGTCCCTGAGCGACGCGGGCATCGGGGGCGCCTTGCGCGGCTGAGGTGAGCCATTCTCGTCGCGCACAGACAGCTCGCCCCACTTGCCCGCATGAATCGATCCGTGTTCGGTGTGCAGGTCCATCTCTTTGTTGTCGTGAGTCCACGCCCACGAGGCTTGGATCACGGCGGTTGCGCCCGGATAGGTGAGCACAATCGTTGCGTCGTCGTCGACGTTTGGGTAGACGTCGGGCTTGAGCGTCGAGCGACTTGCGACGATGGTGGTCGGGCGCTGGCCGTTCATCAGCCAAGTGGCAAGGACCGCGCCGTAGCAGCCGAAATCAACGACCGCGCCGCCGCCGTTCTGGTCGGGGTCGGTGAGCCATGCGAGAAACTCAGGCGAGCAGCCGATCTCACGGGGGCCTTTGTGGCCGTGTCTGAACACCATCCGGCGGATCGGCGCGCGCTCGCCCGCCTTGACGAGCCTCTGCGCTTCACGAACCGAGGCGTACCAGCTCGTTTCGAAATTGGTGAGTACGAGCACGCCATGGGCTTTCGAAAGCTCCTTCATGCGCGAGGCGTCGCGAATGGAGAAGGTCAACGGCTTCTCGACGAGCAAATGGATCTTCCGCGGAGCACAGGCCTCGACGGTCGCGAGATGATCGCGCACCGGCCCCATGACACTGACGGCCTCTGGGCGGGCGGTGTCGAGCATGGCGTCAAGTGAAGCGTGATAAATCGCCGGATCGAGCTTGTACTTGGCGGCGAGTCGATCGAACACGGCGCGGTCGGGCTCGTAGATGCCGACGATCGTGAGATCGGTGCGCTGAGCGGCTTGGCCGAGTAGCCCTTCGACGTGGCCGTGCACCATGCCGATGATGCCGATGCGCAGAGGCGCCGGGTTGATCTCTCGCGGCGTGGGCTCTTGCGCGGGCCTTGTGGCCTCAGACTGCGCATGCGCGGTGAGCGCGATGATCGAGGCCGCAATCAGCGCGGCAAGCGAGGCGACGGTCGTGGAAAGCATGCCCGAGCGTACGCGGACTGCTCGCTGGGAAAATGTGCGGCCAGTGGGTCGGACCGTTTCGGGGGTGTTGATGGGGGGGTGATCACGTCGATCATGATGCTCGGAGGTCAGGGGCAGGAATTGATGACGTGGTGCAAGGGCAACGGCGCCTCGTGCGCCGGGCGTGTGTTCGCGGCATGTGGCTCGCGGAAGGTGCGCCCGGTGCCGATGGCGAGTCAGGCCTGATCCGTCACGCGCTGCATTCCCTCGATATGCCACGCAGGGAACTGGTCGGGCAGCTGCTTCCAGCTCTCGATCCCTCCACGCATTTCGTCATCGGTGAGCAGGCACGATTCGAGCAGGAGGCGTTGAGACTGCTTGTCGAAGTCCACGCCGATGAGCACGAGCTGCTGACGGCGATCGCCGAAGGGCTCCCGCCAGGACTTGTCGAGCCACGCCTGTGTTTCGGGATCACTCGGGCGGTGCTCCTTGGGACGTGCCGCCCACCACACGCCCGCTGGCTCGAGGCGGAACGAGCCACCCGCTTGCGACCACAGGCCCGCGACATCGCTCCGGTTGGCGAGCCATACGAACCCCTTGCTGCAGACGGCCTTCAGGAACCCGCCGATGATGAAGTTGTACAGACGCTCGGGGTGGAATGGGCGGCGGGACTCGAAGACAAACGACGACACGCCGTACTCCTCGGTCTCCGGCGTGTGCTCGTTGTTCAGTTCCTTGATCCACTTGGGTGAGGCCTGCGACTTGGCCATATCGAAGCGATGGGTGTCGAGCATCGCGGTCAGCGGCACCTTGCCGAAGACGATGCGGAGGATCGTTGCGTCGGCGTTGAGCGAGCGGATGTGCCCTTCGACGCGGCGGAGATGAGCCTCGTCGACCAGATCGCACTTGTTCAGGATGATGACGTCGGCGAACTCAACCTGATCGGTCAGCAGGTCGGCGATCGAGCGCGTGTCGGCATCGTCGTTTCCGATGCCGCGGTCGGCGAGGTCGTCTTCGGATTCAAAGTTCTTGATGAAGTTGAAGGCGTCCACGACGGTGACCATCGTGTCGAGCCGCGTGATCTCTGCGAGCGAGCGGCCGTCCTCATCCTCGGAAGCAAAGGTCTGCGCGATCGGCAGAGGCTCGGCAATTCCGGTACCTTCGATGAGCAGATAGTCGAACTTCTGCTCGCGAGCGAGGCGCGAGACTTCTTGAAGCAGATCCTCACGCAGCGTGCAGCAGATGCAGCCGTTGGAGAGTTCGACCATCTTCTCCTCGATGCGGTCGAGAACGGCCTCACCGACCTTTCCGCCAGTCTTGACCAGCTCGGCATCGATGTTCACCTCGCTCATGTCGTTGACGATGACGGCGACGCGCTTGCCCGCGCGGTTGGCGAGGATGTGGTTGAGCAGCGTCGTCTTGCCCGCACCGAGGAAGCCCGAAAGCACCGTGACCGGAAGCTTTCGAGGGACGGCCGAGCTCTCGCCGGTGATCGCGGTGGCAGCGGGGTCAATCATGTTTGTGGATGCTGTCATGGTGGACCTTGGTGGCGGTCGGATTGCAGACGCGAGGAACTGAACCAGAATCGACGGTATGGATTCGTCACCGTCGCAACCGGCTACCCGTCACTACACCCGGCGACTCAAGAGCAAACCGCGCCACCATGCGCAGCGCCGGCGGTCCCGCCTCGCCGCGTCCAAGGCAGTGTCGCCGGGCCGATCATGCGCGGGACTTTGGCCGAGGACGAAGTCCTTACGCGATCAACGCCCGCCGACTTGCACACCCCGCCTCAGGTGCGCAGCATGACCGAGCTCGAGTGCGTGATTTCGACGGTGCGGTCGTTGGCGGGGCAGAAAGAGTCGTATCGCGGCACGGGGGCTGAACTCCAGATGCGAATGCATTGTCATCTGCATTCGGGGCTGCGGTGTCAACCTTTCCCCTGATACCCTTTTGCGCTCGCATGGACCGCCATACGTCCCAACGTATCGCGATTGAAGCGTCCCTCAAGTCCTCTCAACGACCGTTGAGTCCGGCGGAGATCCTGGACGCTGCCAAGCCCATTGCGCCGACGATCAATCTCGCGACGGTCTATCGCACGCTCAAGCGACTCACCGAGAGCGGCTTGATCCGGGCGGTGGATTTGCCGGGCGAACCAAGCCGGTACGAGCTCGCAGGTCTACCGCATCACCATCACTTCAAGTGCGACGAGTGCGATCGCGTGTTCGACGTGCCCGGCAAATGCCCATCGGGCCTGAACGATGGGCTGCCCTCGGGCTTTCGGGTACGTGATCACGAGGTCGTGCTCGTCGGGACGTGCGCCGACTGCGGTCGCGCCCCGGCAAAGCCCGGCCGATCACGACGGACAAGGGCGAGCCCTCAGCACAACCGCGGAACCTGAATCCGCTCGGTGGAGACGCGACAGACCCCGAGCCTTACGACTCGGGGGTTCATCTCGTTTCGAAGTAGAGGGCAGGGGGGTGCCTGACGACCCGCGCCCCTGAGACCCAGAGACAGAACGCCCGCGTGCCGACATCCGAAGAAGTGTGAGGCGTGTCTCGGTGACCGCCGCGGGACCGAGTGCCGGTTGGCATGACGG
>JANRKN010000119.1:0-5462 GCA_033763435.1 Planctomycetota bacterium | reverse complement strand
GTCACGCCGTGCTGCTGCGGGTCCGAGGCGCAGCCAGCGACCACGAGCAGCATCAGCGCGAGCGCGGACGCCGACCTGGGGAGACGCGGGGCGCGCGAGAGGACTCTGTTGGAGGGTTGAGCTTGAGCCATCGTTCCATGTCGATATCGACCGCGTCGAGCCCGGCCGCCCACAGTTCGGCGTCCAGTCGATCATCGGGGAGCGTCTCGTCCGGGGCCCGGGGCGGGGCTTGTGGCGCGGCCGGCTTCGGAGCCCGCGGTACGGGAGCGAGCTCGGCGCGTCGCGCGGGCGTCGGCAGGTCGGAGGCATCAAGCCCGAACTCGCGCATCCACTGGCCGACGGAGTACGGGTCCAGCGGCAGGTCGGTCGCGAACGCCGGACGCTTGGGTGCCGTTCGACCCCGAAGGTCGTCGGCCGCGAGGTGACGCAGGAAATCCTCCGCGTCCATCGCCCGCGCCCCCACCACCCGCGCCGCCCGGATCAGCCTTCGGTCGCTGGTCACCACCACCCAGCCGCGCGCAAGCCCTTGCTCAGGCGCGGCTTCCAGAAGCTCCTCGATGACATCATCCGCCTCGCGGCCGGGCCCGGCGCAGCGAATCCGGACCCGCCCACCCAAGAGATCCCCCAGGCGCCCGAGGGAGGCAGCGAAGCCTTCGGGGACGCCGTCGCAGACGAGGAGGGCCGGTCGGCGTCCGTAGCGGCTGTCGATGAGGAGTCGCGCGAGGTCCGCGAGTTCGAGGGGTTCGAGCCCGACGCGGCTGGCGGCCCAGAGGACGTTGTACGCGTCGATGAGGAGCATGGAAGGAACCGTCGGGCGGGGGCTTGATCGGCGAGGGTGAGGGCCCTTTGATTGGGGCCCGTCAGGATGCGTTGGTTGCGGAGTTTTCGCGGCCGGGCTGGGCGGGGATTCCCGGTCCGCGTGCCGCGGCATCGGGATGGGCGTCGTGACTCGGACGAAGAACGAACCGAACACATCGGACTGAACGAGGAACTGGCATGGCGATTCGCGTGAAGGCTCGGGCGGGCGAGGGTACGGAGCAGCTGCTCCGCCGGTTTAAGAAGCTCTGCGAGCGTGAGGGCCTGACCAAGGACATCCGCCGCAAGGAGTTTTACGAGAAGCCTTCGGAGCGTCGCCGTCGTGCGGCCCGCAAGAGCGTGTCGCGCCGGGTGAAGGGCGACCTTCCGCCGCGCGGCAAGTCGCAGGGCCGCGGGCCCAAGCCCTCGGCGGCCTGAACCAGCAACGAACCACGCGGCCCCCGCTCATCCGGGGGCCTTTGTGTTCTGTGGGAACACGCTTTGCGGACGGGGGTCGGTGGAGCGTCCGTTGGGTGGGGAAAGTTGACACACAGGACCGCGGAGGGCGATGATCGCTCCCGCGGCCGATGGTTGGTCCGGGGACTGGCACGCGTGCGGGTGAAGGATCGCCCGCGACGGTCGGCAAGCCTCATGGGAGCGCATATGACGGTTGCTCAGGCGTTACTCAACACGTCTTCGAAGTGGTCCACCAAAGCCGCGGCCGCGCTGGGCGCGATCGCGCTGACCGCCCTGCCCGCCCTCGCGGGCGCCACGGGCGTCGATGCCCCGGTCTTTCAGAAGCCGGGCGGCGAGGCCAACCTCGTCATCCCCGACCTCAACAAGGTCAAGTTCCTGGGCATCGGCGGGCATGACCTGCTGCTCGTGGGCTTCGTGGTCTCGCTGCTGGGTCTGGTCTTCGGCGCGATCATCTACGGGCAGCTCAAGAAGATGCCCGTCCACAAGAGCATGCTCGAGGTCTCCGAGCTGATCTACTCGACCTGCAAGAGCTACATGATCCAGCAGGGCAAGTTCCTCGCGCGCCTGTTCATCTTCATCGGCGCGATCACGGCGATCTACTTCGGGCTCTTTGCCCCGACCCCCACCATCGATGCCGCGACCGGCGAGTTCAAGGCGGGCTTCAGCGCCGGGCGCGTCGCGCTGATTCTGGCGTTCGCGGTCGTGGGCGTGCTGGGCTCGTACCTGGTCGCGTGGTACGGCATCCGCGTGAACACCTTCGCGAACAGCCGCACGGCCTTCGCGTCGCTCAAGGGCAAGCCGTTCCCGTGCTACGCGCTGCCCCTCAAGGCGGGCATGTCGATCGGCATGATGCTGATCTCCGTCGAGCTGATGATCATGCTGGCGATCCTGCTGCTGCTCCCGGCAGACTTGGCGGGCGCGTGCTTGATCGGCTTTGCGATCGGTGAGTCGCTGGGCGCGGCGGCGCTGCGCATCGCGGGCGGCATCTTCACGAAGATCGCCGACATCGGCTCGGACCTCATGAAGATCGTCTTCAAGATCAAGGAAGACGACGCGCGCAACCCGGGCGTGATCGCCGACTGCGTGGGCGACAACGCGGGCGATTCGGTCGGCCCCAGCGCCGACGGCTTCGAGACCTACGGCGTGACGGGCGTCGCGCTGATCGTCTTCACGATGATCGCGGTGACGCCGAGCCTGTTCGCGCCCAAGCAGATCGACCTGGGCACGGCGCAGGCGCCGCGGCTTGTGTCGTACGCGTATGCGACGAGCGTCGTGGACGTGGCGAACACGGCCGAGTATCAGGGCGCGCTCGAGAAGAAGATCGGCAAGGAGACCGACGCCGCGACGGCGCAGAAGCTCCGCGACCTGCAGGCGGACACGAAGAACGCCGCGGTGGTCGATGCCGCCAAGGCCGCGGTGCTTCCCGCGCAGGAGAAGGCCCAGACCGTGCAGATCAAGCTGCTGGTCTGGCTGTTCATGATGCGCATCATCATGGTCATCGCCTCGGCGCTGTCCTACTTCATCAACGAGGCGATCGCCAAGGCCAAGTACGGCTCTTCGAAGAGCATGAACTTCGAGCACCCGCTCACGGTGCTGGTGTTCCTGACCTCGGCGGTCTCGATCGGCCTGACGTACGTCGTCTCGTACCTCATGCTGGGCGGTGAGGCGGCGAAGGCGTACAACATGAACGGGGACTTCTGGTGGATGCTCGCGACGATCATCTCCTGCGGCACCGCCGCGGGCGCGATCATCCCCGAACTGGTCAAGGCCTTCACCAGCGTCCACTCGCGGCACGTCCGCGAGGTTGTCAAGAGCTCAGAGCAGGGCGGGCCCTCGCTCAACATTCTCTCGGGCCTGGTCGCGGGCAACTTCTCGGCCTACTGGCTCGGTGGCGCGATGATCGTGCTCATGGCCGTCGCGTACAGCATCTCCACCTTCGACGCGTTCAACGTGATGCTCGCCCCGGCGGTCTTCGCCTTCGGCCTGGTCGCGTTCGGGTTCCTCTCGATGGGCCCGGTCACGATCGCGGTCGACAGCTACGGCCCGGTCACCGACAACGCTCAGTCGGTCTTCGAGCTCTCGACGATCGAAACGACGCCGGGCATCAAGGAAGAGATCAAGCGCGACTTTGGCTTCGAGCCTGACTTCGAGGCTGGCAAGCAGTTCCTCGAAGAGAACGACGGCGCGGGCAACACCTTCAAGGCCACGGCCAAGCCCGTGCTCATCGGCACCGCGGTCGTCGGCGCCACCACCATGATCTTCTCGATCATCGTCGTGCTCACCGGCGGCCTCCAGGCCAACCTCGAGAAGCTCTCGCTCCTGCACGCTCCGTTCCTGCTCGGGCTGATCACGGGCGGCGCGGTCATCTACTGGTTCACCGGCGCGTCGATCCAGGCCGTGACCACCGGCGCCTACCGCGCCGTTGAGTTCATCAAGGCCAACATCAAGCTCGAAGGTTCGACCAAGGCCAGCGTCGAGGACTCGCAGAAGGTCGTGACCATCTGCACGCAGTACGCGCAGAAGGGCATGTTCAACATCTTCCTGGGCGTCTTCTTCGCGACGCTCGCCTTCGCCTTCGCCGAGCCCTTCTTCTTCATCGGCTACCTCATCGCGATCGCGCTCTTCGGCCTCTACCAGGCGATGTTCATGGCCAACGCGGGCGGCGCGTGGGACAACGCCAAGAAGATCGTCGAGACCGACTCCGAGTACAAGAACTCGGGCCGCGGCAAGGGCTCCGAGCTCCACGCCGCGACCGTCGTCGGCGACACCGTCGGCGACCCCTTCAAGGACACCTCGTCGGTCGCGCTCAACCCGGTCATCAAGTTCACGACGCTCTTCGGCCTGCTCGCGGTTGAGCTGGCGATCCACGTCAAGGAGCCCGGCTTCAAGCACACGCCGCTGACGATCGGCCTCGCGGTCGCGTTCCTCGTCGCGTCGGCGTTCTTCGTCTACCGCTCGTTCTACGGCATGCAGATCGACTCGGGCAAGAAGCACAGCGCCTGATCGGGGCGCACCCGCGACGAACCCACCGGTCCGTTTATTCAGGCCCGTCCCCACCGCTGGGGGCGGGCCTTTTTCGTGCCGCGTGCATCCGGCCCGCGGGGCATGGGCGAAATCCTTCGGTCAGACGTGCGGGCCACCCGGGGACTGGGGAAGGCACGCGGAGGGCGACTCGTGGACGCTCTCGCGTGATCGGGCCTGAAACGCCGGACGGTTGAAGGCGCCCCCGAGCACGATCGCGGCGAGCTGAACCCCTCGCCGATCGACGACCCGGGCGCGAGTTCCCAATCACAACGCGGTTCGGCAAAGGATGGTTTGACCATGGCAGATTGGTCCAAGGCGGTGTCGCGCACACTTCTGGCGACGGTGATCGTTTCAACGGCGGGCCTCGGCGCGGCGGCGACGCGCCCCGAGATCGGTGCGAGCGTTCGCGCGGCGATCTCCCTCGCGGCGCAGGGACAGACCCAAACTCAGTCGACCTCGGCGCAGCCGACCAAGGACATCGTGGACACGGCCGTGGGCGCGGGCTCGTTCGGCACGCTGGCCAAGGCCCTCGAGGCCGCGGGGCTGGTCGAGGCCCTGAAGCAGCCCGGGCCGCTCACGGTCTTCGCGCCGACCGACTCGGCCTTCGGGAAGATCGACAAGAACACGCTCCGCGACCTGCTCAAGCCGGAGAACAAGGACAAGCTCACGGCGATCCTCACGCTGCACGTCGCGTCGGGCCGCTTCGACGCCGCCGATCTGCTCAAGGCCGGGCGCGTCAAGACGCTCAACGGCGAAGAGCTCCGCGTGACGTTCAGCGAGGGCCGGCTGCTCGTCAACG
Source organism: Planctomycetota bacterium (assembly GCA_033763435.1). Taxonomy (GTDB): domain Bacteria; phylum Planctomycetota; class Phycisphaerae; order Phycisphaerales; family UBA1924; genus JANRKN01. The sequence continues at coordinate 367 of JANRKN010000119.1, read as the reverse complement.
GCTCACGCGTCACGACGGTCGACCTGGGCGCGAGCAACGGCATCATCCACGTGATCGATACCGTGCTGCTGCCAACGGCCAAGCCTGAGAAGTCGGAATCGTCACGCGGCGCGATGAGCTCCGCCGCCGACCCTGCCGCGGCGTCGCGGCTGATCGAGCTCGCGATTGAGCGCGGCGCGCCTCTGTTCAACGAAGGGCAGCCCGCGGCGTGCGCGGCGATCTACGAGATCACCAGCCGCGCGCTGCTGGACCTCGGACGGGCCTCGCTCAACGCCGACGCACGCAGCGCCCTCACCGACGCGCTCGCCAAGGCCCAAGGCGCGGCCTCGCCCGCCGACAAGGCCTGGGCCCTCCGCACCGGGCTCGA
>JANRKN010000118.1:0-41236 GCA_033763435.1 Planctomycetota bacterium | reverse complement strand
CGGCTTCACGCCCCCGCCCACCAAGGGCATTGCACTCGCCTGCGGCCTCGCGACCAACCTCGCCGACCCCGACGCCGGGGGCGACCCGTATCAGATGGCCCTCGCGGGCATCGATGAGTGCGTGCGCAATCTCGTGTGCGTCGGCGCCGACCCCTCGCGCATCGCGATTCTCGACAATTTCTGCTGGCCCAGCTGCGGCAAGCCCGACAACCTCGGCTCGCTCGTCCGCGCGGCGCTTGGGTGTTATGACGGTGCGCTCGCCTATCGCACGCCGTTCGTTTCGGGCAAGGACTCGCTCAACAACCAGTTCACCTACCAGGACCCCGCGACGGGCCAGAGCCGCACCATCGAGATCCCGCCCACGCTGCTGATCACGGGGCTGGGGCTGGTGCGCGACACGTCGCGCTGCGTGACCAGCGACGCGAAGGAGCCAGGCAATCAGCTCGTGCTGCTGGGGCTGACCGACGACCGGATGGGCGCGTCGCTGTACCGCTCGCTCAACCCGGCGGTGGGCGAGCCCGAGATCCCGACGGTGCATCTGGATCGGGGCCCCTCGGCGGCGCGGGCCGTGGCGCAGCTCATCCGCGACGGGCTGATCCGTTCGGCGCACGACTGCTCGGAGGGCGGGTTGCTCGTCGCGGTTGCGGAGATGCTGATCGGCTCGATCGGCCCTCGCTCGGTGACGCACACGAACCTGGGCCTGGAGATGACGATCGAGCCCGACGCGATGGATCTTGAAGCGCTCGCGTTCGCGGAGACGCCCTCGCGATATCTGGTTGAAGTCCGTCCGGGCGAGATGCGCCGGCTGCGCGACACGCTGCGTGATTTCGGCGGCGTGTTCCTCACGCCCGTGGGCGTGCTGGACACGTCAGCGCGCCTGCGCTGGCAGCGCGCGGACCTGGACCTCGCGGTGGGCGATCTTGCCAAGGCCTGGGCCGGGGCGCTGGTGATCTGAGTGATCGCGGAGCCTCATGCGACGGCGCGGCTGGCGATCAGCGCGCGCCATTCGTCTTCTTCAAACGCGTGAAGGCCGGCTTGCACGGCGATTCGTACCAGCTCGCCCCGCATCGAAATCGCGAGCTTGTCATGGATCGCCTGGATCTGATTCTCGATGGTCTTGACGCTCCGGTCCAGCGTCGCGGCAACGGCCTTGGTACATGCCTTGATCGCCATCAGCCTCAGCACGTCCAGTTCGCGGTTGCTCAAGCGCTCAAGCCCGCCCCACGAGGCGGTCGCCAGCGTCGGAACCGACGACCCCTCCGAGGTCAACCGTGGATGCACCGCGGGCACCGCAACCACGAGCACGCCGCGGGAGCCAAAGTCGGCCTCGTCGATAGGAAGCAGCCTGGTGAGGTGGCGCACGCCGCCGAGCAGTTCGTAAAAAGCGTCCTGGCAGCGCTGATCGATGACGCGCGGGTGCCGGACGGCGCGCTCGACGGCCATCGTCTCGCCGAGCGCATCGGTGAGCGTCCCCGAAGGCTGTTCGATCGTGCCGCCCACGATCATCAGCATGGGCTCGTTGGTCCAGAGAAATCGACCGCGGTCGCTCACCACACCCATGCGCGTCAGCGGACCGTGCGAGATCAGCACGAGGTCCGATCGATTCACGCACCGACCGACGGTCGAGGGCGCATCCCGAAGGATGGTGTCCAAATTCTCCACAGGAACTCCTGGCCGCAGTCACTCTCTCTCGGCGGGCCGACCTTCCCCGGAAGGCCCGAACCCTCAGGCATAGCCCGAAACCCTGCGCGGGTCGCGTCCCAAGTCGGTCGGGGCAACCATAATACAGAGAAACACCTAGGTATAAAGAGATCTGCAGGCCCGAACGGAGGCCGATGGCACCGGACGGCCGTCGCGTGCTTCAGATGCGCTCGTTGCCGCGAGAGGCCAGAATGGACGACCATTCGTGGTCGCTGAACGCAAGCAGCCCCGCGTCACAGGCGACGCGGACGAGCTCGGCGCGGGTCGAGACGTTGAGCTTGCGGTGCATCGACTGAATCTGATTCTCGACCGTCTTTCCCGATCGCGAGAGATGCAGCGCGACCGCTTTAGTCGAGCCGAAGCGGACGATGAGTCGGAGGACTTCCAGCTCGCGGCTGGAGAGGACTTCGAGCGTGCCGAACGTCGCGGTCGCGAGCGTGGGCAACCGGGGCGAGCCGTCGGCCACCTCGTGCACGTCCGGTCGGGAAACCATCAGCGCCGCACGATCGATGCCGGTGAACGACCCGGGTTCCGCGGCGAAGATCCGCGTGCGCTGGCGCACGCCGTCGAGCAACTCGAAGAACGCCTGAGACTCACCCGAATCCATCACCCGCCTGAGAATCGCGAATCGCTCGCGCGCGGGCAGGTCGCCCAGAAGTTCGCGCAGCTGAGGTCCGGGCGCGCCGCCCGGCGTCGCCGCGATCGTGCCTACGCGGGGCATGCGCCCGGTCAGCACCTGCCCGCTCGCGTCGACGACCAGTGTGCGCGTGCGCGGCCCGTCGTCGAACCAGACGAGGTCGGCCGGCCTGAAGCGAGCCCAACGCACACGCTCTCCTACGTCGCCGATCACGGCTCGCGCTCACTCCTTGCTGTCCGGCGCGCGGCCTGCGCATCCGGGGGCAGATTCAGTAGGCCGACCTCATGCCGCTCATGCGCGATTCCGAGAGCTTTTGGCACATTTTGATGCGATAACCCCAGCCGATATCCCGCACTTTGCGGGCTTTGCGCCGGGGAGTTTTCGGACTCATCCGGGCCTGTCCCCGAGGGCCCGCGTCAGACCCTGATCTGCCAGCCGCGGCGCTGCATCACCCACAGCACGCCGAACCACGCCGCGACATTCAGCAGCGCAAAGGCCAGCGACGCGTCGATCGGTTTCAGCCAGAAACCAAACAGCCGCTCGACAATCCAGGCCTTGAGCGTGAGGTCGTGGACCTTGATCAGCGTCAGCACGCGCCCGATCACGCCCGAGGCGACGAACAGCGCGATCGCGTTAACGCCCATCGTTTCCAGCGGGCCCAGCACCCAGCCCGCGGCCCGCGCGTTGCGACCCTGGATCGCGTGCAGCGCCGCGAGCGTGACCAGCGCCCAGCCCGCGGTGAACACGGCATAGCTCGGCGTCCAGAGCGCCTTGTTCCAGGGCATCGCGAGGTTCATCGCCCAGCCCAGCCCCAGCGCGATCGCGCCCACGAGCAGCACGCGCCTCGCGACCGTGCCCGCGGCCGCCTGCGCTTCGCGTTTGACCCACAGCCCGGTCCAGTAGCCCGCGAGCGTGCTGACCGTGGCCGAGAGCGTGCCGAGCAGGCCCTCGGGGTCGGTCGCGGCGCCCGACCAGAGGTGCGCTTTGCCGATCGCGAGCAGATCGAGCCAGCGCGAAGTGTTCTCGACGCTGGAGAGATACCCCGCGCCGTGGACGAGCGCGGGCTTGACATCCGCGGCGTTCATGGCGGGGCCAACGCCGAGCCAGTCGGTGGGCCAGCCGCGCAGGCCCAGCGCGAGCAGACCGGCATGGACCACCAGCAGCCCGAGCGCGGCGCACGCCTGCACGAGGATGGGCCTTGAAAACTTCGCGGCAACGCGCACGATGACGATCGCGAGCAGATAGCACAGCGCGATGCGCTGGAGGACGCCCGGCACGCGGATGCTCGAAAGGTCATAGAACGGGAAACCGTTCAGAAACAGCCCGAGCGCGAAGAGAATCGCCGCTCGGCGGAGCACCGGGCCCCAGCGCTGGAGCCACGAGCCCTGCGTCGCGATCGTGCGCGAGCTGAAGGCCATGGCTGCGCCGACGATGAAGAGAAAGAACGGAAAGACCAGATCCGTGAACGTGCAGCCGTGCCACTTGGCGTGGAGCAGGGGTGGGTAGACGGCGCTCCACGAGCCGGGGTTGTTGACGAGCACCATCGCGCCCATGGTGAGGCCGCGGAGCGCGTCGAGCGAGCGCAGGCGGGGCGCGGTCATCGTTCACGCTCCGCCGGGATCCGCAGCACAAGCTTGCCCAGCGCACCCGCGGGATCCATCACGCGCTCGTGCGCGCGGGGCGCATCGGCGAGATCGAACACCTGCGCGACCCGCGGCGTGAGCACGCCCGAGGCCAGCGCCGCGCCGACGGCCGCGCAAGCTTCTTCCCACTCGGCGGGTTGAAGGTTCATCAGGCTCATGCCGAGGACCGACGCATCGCGCGCCATCGCCGCGCGGGGGTTCAGCGTGATCTCGCCCCGGTTGCCGACGACGACGATGCGCCCGCGGAAGCCCACGAGCGCGAGATCCTTGGCGAGATTGACGTTCGCGAGGACCTCGATGACCACGTCGGGCCCGGCGGGGATGTTCGCGGGGCGGGGCGCACGCGAGTCGAGCTTGGCCGCGGCGTCGAGCAGCCGCTGTTCACAGTCGGGCGCGCGGTGATCGACGACGACATCGGCGCCGAGCTGTTCGACGAGCGCCCGGCCCTCGGGTGTGCCGGCGGTAGCGACCACGCGGAGCCCGGCGGCCTTGGCGAGCGTGACCGCGGCCTGTCCAACGCCGCCGCTGGCGCCTCGCACGAGCACTGTCTCGCCCGCGCGCGCCCGCCCGCGCTGAAAGAGCGCGGACCACGCGGTGAGGCTCGCAACGCCAACGCCCGCGCCCTGCTCGAAGCTCAGCCGCGCGGGCAGAGGCCGGACCTGGTGCATCTCACAGAGCGCGAACTGGGCGTAGGTGCCCGTGACGCTCCGGCAGACCCAGACGCGCGCGCCGGGAGCGAGATCGGGTCGGCGTGCCGCGACTTCCGCGCCCAGGGCTTCGACCACGCCCGCGCCGTCCATGCCCGGCGTGAAGGGAAACTCGCGCGGGCCGTAGTTGCCCGCGCGGATGTACGTATCGACCGGGTTTACGCCCGCGGCACTCAGCCGGACGAGCACCTGCGTGGGCCCGGGCGCGGGGAGCGCGGGGACGGTGTCAAGCCGGAGAACCTCGGGGCCGCCGAAGGAATGGACGCGGATCGCGAGCATGGGCGCAGCTTAGCGCAGCCCGTATTCCTTGAGTTTGCGGTAGAGCGTGCGTTCGCCGATGCCGAGCATTTTCGCGGCCTGTTCGCGGTTGCCGCCGGTGAGCCGCAGGGTTTCGCGGATGGCGCGCTTTTCGATCTGCTCGAGCGTCGTGCCCGCGAGGCTGCCCGTGGCCGTACCGGAATCCTCGACCGCGAGCTCGGGGCCGTCGCCCTCGCGGATCTCTTCGGGCACGTGCCGAACGTCGATCACCGCCTCACCACCCCCACCGCCCCCACCACCCCCACCGCCGGCATCGGACATCGCGACGACGGTCATGCTCTGCGCGACGTTCATGAGCTGGCGCACGTTGCCGGGCCAGGCGTAGCTGGTCAGGCGCATCATCGCCGCGTCGGTGATCCGCGGGCTCGGCGCGTCGGGGTTCAGCTGCGCGGCAAACTTGTCGACCGCAAAGCGCACCAGCGGCGGGATGTCCTCCCGACGCTCGCGCAGCGGCGGCAGGTGCACGTGCGAGCCGTTGATCCGGAAGTACAGGTCGCCCCGGAACGTTCCGGCCGCGACCATCTCTTTCAGGTCGCGGTTGGTCGCGCTGATGAACCGCACGTCGGCCTTGCGCGCTTCGTTGCTGCCCAGGCGCACGAGTTCGCCGCTCTCCAGGACGCGCAGCAGCTTGGCCTGCATCGTCATGGGCATGTCGCCGATCTCATCGAGGAACAGCGTGCCGCCCGAGGCGTACTCGAAGACGCCCTCACGGTCCTTCTCGGCGCCCGTGAACGCGCCGCGGACGTGCCCGAAGAGCGCGTCTTCGAGCAGCGTTTCGCTCTGGCCCGCGCAGTTGAACGTGACGTAGCGGTTGGTGCTGCGTCGGCTGTTGCGGTGGATGGCCGCGGCGACGAGTTCCTTGCCCGTGCCGCTCTCGCCCGTGATCAGCACGGGCAGATTCGAGGGCGCGATGGTCTTGACCGTCCGCAGCACCCGGCGCATCGGCTCGCTCTCGGCGATCAGGCCTTCGAAGCCCGCCGACTCGAGCTTGCCCGAGAGTTCCGAGTTGCGATGCCGCAGCAGCACCGTCTCGGCCGCACGGTTGATGAGATTGCGGAAGACCTCAAGGTCCAGCGGCTTCTGGATGAAGTCGTACGCGCCGTGCTTGAACGCGGCCCGCGCGGTCGGCACGTCGCCGTGCGCGGTAACCATCACGACCTCGGCGTTGGGCTGAAGCCTTCGCGCGGCCTCGAGCACCTTGAGCCCCGCGTCGCCCCCGTCGGGCGCGGTGCCGTGCTTCCCGGCGCTCGCGGGCATCCGAAGGTCGGTCACGATCACGTCAAAGGCTCCGAGCTTCAGCTCGTCCATCGCGGCGTCGACGTCGTGGACGATCGTGCAGACATGGCCGGGCTTCTTCAGCGCGTCGGCCATCACCTCGGCATGGTCGGCCTCGTCTTCGACGATCAGAACCTGAGCTCGGGCGTTCTCGCTGGGCATTCGCACGATTCTACGGCCCGCACACGGCCGGGCCTCAGGCCCGCCTCAGGCCCGCAGCTCGCCCCGCTCCGCGGCGCACAGCGCGATCGCGATCGCGTCCGCCACGTCCGGGGGCGAAGGCGCCTCCGCGAGCCCGAAGCGCGCCTGCACCGCCCGCTGCATCTGGTCCTTGCCCGCCGCGCCCCACATCGTCAGCGACTTCTTTACCTCGCGCGGGCGCAGCTCGACCAGCGGCAGGCCCGCCCGGCGCACGTTGAGCAGGATCACGCCCCGCGCGTGCGCCATCACGATCGCGGTCGCCGGGTGCTTGGGATGCGCGAACAGCGCCTCGACCGCGACGACGTCGGGCCTCACGCGGTCGAAGAGATCGCGCAGGTCCGCGTCCAGCTCCAAGAGCCGCGCGGAGACGCTCGCAATCGACTTGCCCGGCTCAGGGCCGTTTTTCCCTAAGCGAAAAACACCCGCCTCGACGATCGTCGGCGCCTGGCCGATCCGCAGCCCCGAGGCCGGGAGCTCGAGGCACCCATAGCCGGTGATCCGCAGGCCGGGGTCAATGCCCAGGTACCGCATCGCTCAGCCCCGCCCCGACGCGGAGAAGTGCCGAAGGTAGTGCACGATCGTCTTGGCCATCGGGTCGCACTCGATGTGGACCGGGGCGCCGGGCGAGAGCGCGCCGAGCGTGGTCTTGGCGAGGGTGGTCGGGATCAGCGCGATCTCGAAGGCCTGTTCGGCGGGGAAGACCTCGGCGAGGGTGAGCGAGACGCCGTCGACGGCGATCGAGCCCTTGGGGACCAGATACGCCGCGAGGTGCGCGGGGACGGAGATCTTCGCGCGCCAGCCGCGGTCGGTGGTGATCGAGAGGACGCGCCCGACGCCATCGACGTGCCCTTGCACGACGTGCCCGCCCATGAGCGTCGAGGCCCGGGCGGCTCGTTCAAGATGGACGCGCGCGCCGAGGTCCATGTCGCCCAGGGTTGTCTTGGCGAGCGTTTCCGGGATGACGTCAAACTCCAGCGGCGCGCCCGGCGCGGGAGGACGGACCAGCGTGAGGCACACGCCGTGGACCGCGATCGACTCGCCCTCGACCCACGGCCCGGCGGCGGGCGTTCCCTCGGGCCAGACCGGCCCCCCCGGCGCGGAGGCCAGCGGCTCGACCTCGAGCCTCAGCACGCCCTCGAGCCCCGCGGCCCAGCCGGTCGTCGGCGTGGGCAGCTCGCGCCGGGCCCGCAGAATGCCGAGGCCCTCGATGATGCCCGTAAACATGCGCAGAGACTCCCACAGGCCGGCCCGGAGCCGAGCGCGGCGCCCCCCGCGGGGCCGGTCGGGAAACAGCCCCGGTCCGGACGCGGCGGGCGTTGGTCCGCTATTCTTTCCCCCTCACGGGGTTGGGGCCGGGTCTTGAGTTCGGACGTCTGCTGAAGCCAACGGAAGCCTGTCGCATGATCCACAATGTCGCCGATCGCTCTCGTCGGATGCTCGCGGTGGTTTCCGCGGCGGCCCTTGCCCTCGCGGGCCTGACCGGCTGCGAGACACACTCGCGCCCCGCCGGGCTCGACACCAACTTCGACGCCCGCGCCCAGGCGTTCCAGCTCAACGACGCCGACTGGGCCCGCGCCGGTTACCGCCTCGAATGGCGCGGCTTCCCCACGATGGAGCGCGGCGAGCGCATCACCACTCTTCGCCCCTACGCCGACCTTGTGCTGGCCCAGTCCTCGGGCTCGACCGTCTCGGCGCTGGAGACCGCGACGGGCCGTCGGCGCTGGCACAACCAGCTCGCCGGGCGCCTGACGCGGTTCGTCGGCATCGCCCGCGCGGGGTCGTCGGTCTATGTCGCTTCGGAGTCTGATGTCTTCGTCCTCAACAAGGACGTCGGCGGGCTCGAGGATCGCCAGGTCCTCGCCGCGGTCGCGAACACGCCCCCCGTGCTCGTCGGCAACGCGCTGGTCTTCGGCGGGCCGATGGGCGTCGTCTTCGCTCACGACCTCACCAAGCGCATCCGCACCTGGGGCTACGCGATGGACTCGGCGGTCAACGTCCGCCCGGCCGCGATCGGCGCATCGTCCTCCTCGATCGGTCCTGCCGCGCCCGCGAGCGACGAGGCCTCGATCGCCGCGCTGGCCGCCATCAGCCAGCGCGGCGAGGTCGCGATCCTCGACGCTTCGTCGGGCAGCATCCGTGGCAAGGCCCAGCTCTTCGGCGGCGCCGCCCACGCGCCCGTTGCCGCGGGCCCCGTCGTCGTCATCGCCTCGCTCGATCAGTCGATCTACGGCTTCTCGCCCACCGGTGCGCAGCTGTGGCGCATCCGCACCAACTCGCCCCTCCGCGGCGCGCCCGAGGCCATCGGCTCGACCGTCTACCTCACGGCCGAGAACGACACCTTCACCGCCATCAACGCTCTGAGCGGCCAGCCTCTCTGGACCAACCGGGGCGTCTCGGGCCGGCTGATCGCGGCGCGGGGCTCCAACCTGCTCGTCTTCGGCAACGGCACGCTCACGGTGCTCGAGCGCGCGACGGGCGCCGTGCTCCAGAGCTTCCAGACGCCCTCGATCACGCAGATCGTCGCCGATCAGGCCGAGGACGGCAACCTGTACGCCGTGTCCGCCTCGGGCGTCGTGGGCAAGCTGACGCCCCGTTAAGTCTGTATTGCGGATTCCAACGCTCACGCTGAACCTCGCACGCCCCGGCCTTCCGGGGCGTGTGTGTTTTTGCAGGGCACGCGAGAACTCCGCCCGTACGCTTGGCGCATGAGCGACCACCTCCCGATCCGCCGTGCGCTGCTTTCGGTCTCTGACAAGTCGGGCCTGGTCGACTTCGCGCGCGCCCTCGCCTCGCGCGGAGTCGAGCTCATCTCCACCGGCGGCACCGCCGCGAGCCTCCGCGACGCGGGCCTCAAGGTCACCGGCATCTCCGACGTCACGGGCTTCCCGGAGATCATGGACGGGCGTGTGAAGACCCTTCACCCCGCGGTCCACGGCGCACTGCTCGCCCTGCGCGATGACCCCGCCCACATGGCCGCGCTCCGCACCCACGGCTTCACGCCCATCGACCTCGTCTGCGTCAACCTCTACCCCTTCCAGAAGACCATCGCCCGCCCGGGCGTCACGCGCGACGAAGCGATCGAACAGATCGACATCGGCGGGCCCGCGATGATCCGCTCGGCCTCCAAGAACTTCGAGTCCGTCACCGTGCTCACCAGCCCCGCTGACTACGCCTCGGTTGCCGAGGAACTCACCCAGACCGGCGGCACGTCGCTCGCGACGCGTTCGCGCCTCGCGGCGTCGGCCTTCGAGCACACCGCGCGCTACGACGCGGCCATTGCGGCGTATCTGGCCCAGGCCGCGCCCGCCCACGACGCGACCCACAACCTCTTCCCGCCCGTGCTCGATCTGCACTTTGTCAAGGCCGACGAGCTGCGCTACGGCGAGAACCCGCACCAGCCCGCCGCGCTCTATCGCACGCCCGGACGCTCGATCGAGGGAACGCTTCCGGGCGCCGAGCAGCTCCACGGCAAGGAACTCTCGTACAACAACATCGCCGACGGTTCGTCCGCGCTCGCGCTCGTGCAGGCGCTGGCGCGCAGCTTCGACGGCGCGGCCGCCGCGGTCATCAAGCACAACAACCCGTGCGGCGCTTCGGCCCGCGCGCGCTCGGCCGCGGAGGCGATCGAGGCCGCGATCGCGGGCGACCCGATCGCCGCGTTCGGTGGGATCCTGGCCGTGTCCGTCCCGATCGACGAGCCCGCCGCGGAAGCCATCGCCGCTCAGGGCCGGTTCTTCGAGGTGCTGATCGCGCCCGGCTACTCCACCGCCGCGCTCGCGCGCCTGCAGGCGCGCTCGGCCAACCTGCGGATCCTCGCGACCGCGATCACGCCCCCAGCGGCGCTCGAATCCTCATCCTTGGAATACAAGGCCATTCCGGGCGGGCTGCTCGCCCAGCGGCGGGACGACAAGCTCTCAACGCGCGCGACGATCGAACACCGCGCCGGGCCCGCGGCGGACGATCGCACGATCGACACCGCGCTGTTCCTGGAGATCGTCACGCGTGCGCTGCTGTCCAACGCGGTGAGCATCGGCGCCGTGGAGCCCTCGGGCACGCTCAGGCTGCTGGGCGCGGGCGCGGGGCAGATGGACCGGCTGACCTCGTGCCGGATTGCCGCCGAGAAAGCCGGCGCGGGCGCGCGGGGCGCCGTGGCTTGCTCGGACGCTTTCTTCCCCTTCGCCGACGGCCCGACGATCCTCGCCGACGCGGGCGTCCGCGCGATCGTTCACCCGGGCGGCTCCAAGCGCGATCAGGACACCTTCGACCTCTGCCAAGCCCGCGGCATCACGTGCCTCACGACGGGCATCAGGCACTTCAGGCATTGAGAGGGAGGAGTGGCCAGTAGCCAGTCGCCAGTGGCAAAGACCGTACACGATCGCCGGCCCCGACTGGCGATTGCCCACTGGCCACTGGCCTCTGCCCCCGTCACTTCGCCCGCTTCTTCAGCGACTCGATCGGCAGCTCAACCTTCGCGCCTTCCTTGAACTTCGCGTCGGCCTTCTTCAGCTCTTCGAGCGTGCCGCCCTTGAGCTCGATGACGAACTGGGCCGCGTAGCGCGAGGAGTACTGCTTGAGCCGCGCCTCGTAGCGCGCGTTGGTCCATGCCCACTCAGGCGCACCCGCGAACGGCGCCGAGTTTTCCTTCTCGCCCTCGCCCCGAGGCGGTTCGGGCGTCATCGCGTGCATCGCGGTGATCCGCCCCGCCGGATCGAGATAAATGATGTCGATCGGCACCGCGCAGTCGCGCATCACGAAGTTCTGCACGCGCGTGCCACGGTCGGTGAACACGAACAGCATGCCCCCGTCGGCCGGGATGTCGTTGCGGAAGCTGAGCCCCTTGAAGCGCTTCTCGTCGTCGAGCGCCAGCTCGAGCTTGAACGACTTGCCCGCGAGCTTGACGGTCTGGTGCGTGTCGGTGGGCTCGGGCGCCTTGTCGTCGCAGCCGGGAAGGGCCCAGACCAGCGCCGCGACGGGCACGAGCGCGAGGGAGAGGTGGTTCATGCGCGCAGCCATCGGTCATCCTCAGGGGTGAACGTGATCGATTCTCTCGGAACCCGGCCCAGCTCGAAGCCGGGCAGAAGATCCACCGCGGAACATTCTTGGCGCTGTGCGACCAGCCCGGACCAGAACGCGAGCAGGCCCACGAGCTTCTCGGGGCGTACGCCCGCGTCAAGATAGGTTTCAACGCGCGTGTCGCCGTGGCGCTTGGCCAGCCGCTTGCCGTCGGGGCCCTTGACGATCGGCAGGTGGGTGTGCCGGGGCTCGGGGCCGAGGTTGAAGGTGGGGTTCAGCGCGCGGTACAGCAGCAGTTGTCGGCCCGCCGAGTCGATCAGGTCGTCGCCCCGGATCACCTCGGTCACGCCCTGACGCGCGTCATCGACGACGACCGCGAGCTGATAGCTGGGCTGGGCGCGCTTGGTCCAGACGACAAAGTCCCCCACCGTCGCGCCGGGATCGGGCGCGCACGGGCCCGCGAAACGGTCGACGAAGCGCACCGCGCCGGGAGGCGTGACGAAGCGCCACGAACTCTCGGGCCGATCGAACGCCGCGGGGCGCTCCGCGGGGCGAAGATGCTCGGGGAATCGGATCTCGTGCACACCCTCCTGCGGTGCGCTCGCCGCGGCCTCGATCTCCGCGCGCGTCGCGTCCGACGGATACACCAGCCCCCGGCGCGCGAGCGCGTTCATCGCGTCGACATAGGGCGCAAGGTCGTGCGATTGCACGAGCATCTCGCCGTCCCAGTCGATGCCCAGCGCCCGGAGCACGCGGAGCGTCGACTCGATCGCCCCGGGCTTGACGCGCGGCCCGTCGAGATCCTCGATCCGCAGGATGATCCGCCCCCCGGCCTGCCGAGCCATGAGCCAGGTCAGCAAGAACGTCCGGGCGTTGCCCAGGTGCAGCGCGCCCGTGGGCGAGGGCGCAAGCCGGGTCACGAACGAGCCACTAAACCCATCTGCCACAGACGCTTGCGCGCGCGCATCCGGCCCGCCCCCGGGCGGGAACGGCCGATCGGGCGCGGGGTGGGAAGGGGCTTGGGCGGGAGGATTCTGCATGAACTTCGCCCGGACGGTACCATCCCTCCGCGGCCCGGGCTCACCGCGTCCCCGGCGCCTCAAGGATGAAATCGCCCATGGGCACCGCCCCGGTGAAGCTTTCGGACAGCGAGATCGAATCGTCCCTGACCGGCGTGCCCGAGTGGTCGCTGCTGACCGATCAGATCCAACGCACCTTCCAGTTCTCTGACTTTGCCAAGGCGATGAAGTTCGTGGGCAAGGTCGCCGAAGCGGCCGAGGCCGCCCAGCACCACCCCGACATCCTCATCCGCTACAACAAGGTCACCCTCACGCTGAGCACGCACGACGCCGGCGGCATCACCCGCAAGGACTTTGACCTCGCGACCAAGGTCGACAAGATGGTCAAGGCGAAGTAAGGCACGGAAAGCCGGCGCGAATGGCGAATCGCACCGACCGCGCATCAACCGCGGGGCCTTGACCCGACTCGCGATTCGCGGCTCACGATTCGCGCTCTAGCGCAGCTCCACGTTCCAGTACGCTTCGTCGAGGAAGCTCTTCCAGCTCGAGTACTTCTCGTGCCCGAGGCGCAGCGTGATCAGCGGGTTGCGCTTGGGCCTCTCGGGAGGCCTGATCAGCTTCATGCTCGCCTGCTGAGGCGTGCGGCCGCCCTTGCGCGCGTTGCACCGGATGCACGCACACACCAGATTTTCCCACGAATCAGGCCCGCCCTGCATGCGCGGCACCACGTGGTCGATCGACAGGTCCGCCGTCGGGAAATGCCGCCCGCAGTACTGACACTGGTTGCGATCACGCGCGAACAGGTTCCGCCGATTCAGCTTCACGATCTGCTCGGGCAGACGGTCGTAGCCCAGAAGCCGGATCACCCGCGGCACGGGCACCTCGTAGCGCACCGTCCGCACCCAGTCGTACCGCTCGTGCTCGTGCGCGGCCTTGAACTGCGAGGCCTCGAGCCACGACGCGAAATCGTGCGTCTCGAACTGCTCACTCTCGCCCTCGCGCCGGACGTGGATGATCTCCGCGACCGAGTTCATCAGCAGACAGAACGCCCGCCGCGCGCTGATCACACGCACCGCGACGTACAGCCGGTTGAGCACCAGCACCTTGGAGTTCAGCGCCTCAGAGAACGCGAGCATCGCCGCGGCGCTGGGCGCATCGGGCCCGGAAAGCTCGTCCGGGTCGAGCGCCCGCGCCAAACTCGGGGGGCTTGATACCCCGGCCTCGGCGCTGCGGGGCGAACGGTTCGGGCGGGGATGACGGGACGAGCCCTTCATAACCCTCGCGTTCCTGCGGGCCCGAGGACGACCTTGCCCGCACACGTGCGAGTACAAGATCGGCCGATCGGCCCCTCCGCATTCGATGCCTCGACACGCTGGAAGGTCCGAGAGCCCGACGTTTCCATTGTGACGGAATTTGGGGAAGGTGTCAACTGGGACTCTGTGAAGGTCATGTTCGGGAGCGGCCCGCTGCCCGCCGGACGCACTCACCCGGGCTTGGGCGGGTGGGCCTAGGCCGATTGAACCGCCCGGACAGGGGACCGGGATAGCGCAGATCCCCGCCCGGCCAGAACTTGTGGCACGCCTCCCCGCGCCGTGCCGATAGCCCCCGGTCGGCCGACGAAGGCCCCGCCGCCCCAGGGCCCAATCGCCCAAGACCTAATCGCGAGGTGTTCTTGTGACCGAGCGTGAAGTGATCATCGTCGACGAAGCCGGGGGCGACGCCGCCCGGGCGCTGGCCTCGGCGCTCGAAACCTCGTGGCGCGCGATGGGCTCGCGCTCGCAGGCGCGCGTTGTGCCCGCGCTCGCCGAGGGCGCCCGCCCAACGTTTCACGCGATCTTCGGGACGGGCCTTGCCGACGGCGACCTGCACGCCTCCGCGCTCGACCGCTCGGCCCTCCGCCGCGTGGGCGCGGTGATGATCCTGGGCGCACCCGAATCCGGCTTCGCCGCGTCCATGGCCGATGTGCTTGCCGAGCACGTGATCCCGATCGTCGTCGTCGCCGACCGTCCCCGGCACGCGCAGGCGCTGGTCGAAACGGGCGCGATCGTTGTGCCGCCGGCGACCGACGCGGGCGTGCTCGCGGCGATGGTGTTCGCGCTGGTGGCGCGCCAGTCGGCTGTCGACGCGATGAGCAGCGAACTGCACGTGCTCCAGGCCGCGCAGGGCGGCATCCGGGGCGAGATGGAGCGGATGCACGAAGAGATGCAGCTCGCGTCGGCGGTGCAGCGCGAGTTTCTGCCGCGCACGCTCCCGCGCGCGCCCGGGCTCGACTTTGCCGTGCTGTTCCGGCCCGCTAGCTATGTCTCGGGCGACATCTACGACGTGCAGGCGCTCGACTCGCGGCACGTAGGGTTCTTCATCGCCGATGCCGTGGGCCATGGCGTGCCCGCCGCGCTGCTGACGATGTATCTCACGCGCTCGCTCGTCACGGCCGAGGGCTTCCATCACGAGCGCCGGCTGCTCAAGCCCGCCGAGACGCTCACGCGCCTGAACCACGACCTCTGCGCGCGCCAGCACGGCACCGCGCGCTTCGCGACGGCGGTCTACGGCCTCATCGACACCGTCACGCGCGAGGTCACGCTCGCGGGCGCGGGACACCCGCCGCCCCTGCGCATCCGGGGCCCGCACGTCGATTCGATCGAAACCGACGGCCCGCTGCTGGGCGTGTTCGCTGAGGCCGAGTTCACCGAGCAGCGATTCACCCTCGAGCCCGGTCAGGCGCTGCTCATGCACACCGACGGGCTGGAGATGGCCTTCCCCGAGATCGACGCGCAGACCGGGCGCCTGCGTCAGCAGACCAAGGCGTACCGCGATCATCTCACGCGGCTGGCCCGCGCCGCGGGGCTGGGCTCGGCGGAGGAACCGGCGGACCTGGCGCGCCTGACGCGGGGCCTGGCTTCGCTGCTGGATGAGCAGGCCGGTTCGCTGCACGCGGGCGACGACGTGACCGTGCTGGCGCTGGCGCCAACCGAGGCGAACTCGACAACGACGCGCAACGCGCGGGGCGATGCCATCACCAAGGCGGCCTGATCGACTGCGCGGCCTCAGCGCCCGAGTACATAGGCCGTGCCGCCGCCCCGCCCGAGCCAGACGCGCTCGAGGTCTTCGCGCCGGTACACGAGCTTGCCGCGGGCTTCATCGCCCACAGCGGGATCCGCGGCCGTGATGTTGCCCTCGGCGTCGATGCCTGTCAGCACGATCAGGTGCCCATCGGTCTCGCGGTAGGGCGAGCCGCGGAGCTCGCCGGGCGCCACGCGGATCGACGCGATGATCGGCCGGCCCTCGCGGAAGGTCGCCTCGACCTCAGCCCAGCGCGAGAAGCGCGTGAGGTACCCGGGCACGCCCATCGCGTGCGCCGCCTGCACGTTGCGGGGCCAGTTGCCGAAGATGTCAAACCGCGCGTCATACGCAAGTTCCGCCGACTGCTTGGTCGTGACAGGCGATGCGAAGTGCGAGACGACCATCGCGACGCTCGTGGGGCTGCACAGGCGCCCGGAGAGCTTGGGATCGGGTGTTTTCTGTGTGCGAAAGGGCACGTCGACGAGCACCGGGTTGCCCGCGCTGACGGTGCCCACGTCCGCGACAACCACTTCCGGCCGCGTGTCCGTGAAGCAATACGCCGCCCGGCGGAGCGTCACCGTCTGACCTGCGCGCTGCGAGATCGCCCGCACGCGGAGCTGCACGGCGCTGAACAGCGCGCTCCCTCGCGCGACAAAGAAATCCGTCTCGATGTCGCCCGAGCCCCACGGCAGCTCAAAGCCCATCGGCGGGTCCTTCGCGCCGGGCGGCACGTCATCGCCGGGCCGCGGGCCTCGGGGCGTCAGGCTCCCCCACTCGCCGACGTACATCCAAGGCGACCAGAACATCGCGGCATGACTCGGCGCGTCGCGCAGCTCCCCGCGGAGACTGTCGGGCAGCGCCCGCTCCATCCCCACGCGCATCTCGACGCGGAAGCCCGTGCCCTCGGGCGCGTCGATGTTCCATGAGGGCAGACACTCGGTGAACCCCGCGAACCCCGGCTGGCCCGCAACGCGCACCGATGGCAACAGGGCGACAGCTTCGAACTCGGCCGTGGGACCGCTGAAACCCTCCGGCAAAGCGGGGGGCGAGAGCGTCGGGCGCTCGGGCGTAGTCAAGATCGTGACGCTCGGCGCGATCGCGGGCACGGGGCCATAGTCCCGTGGCGAAGCGCAGCCCGAAACAAGCAGCGCAACCCCCAGAAGCACAGGCCCAAGAAGCACAGGCCCAAAGAGCGCCGCGAAACGGGCCGAAAACCGGCTCATGCCAGCACCGGGGCCTGAGCGCGAGGCGCGACGCTCCGCGCGGCCTGCACCGCCGAGGCCAACGCGCGAGCCGCAGGCTCGATCATCGACGCCTGCACGTCGAGATGGCACACAAGCCGGATGCGCCGGGGCTTGTTGGGCAGCGCGAGGACGTTCATGGTGCGAAGCCTCGCGCAGATGGCCGCGGCATCCTCGGGGATCGAATCGCCCAAGTCCACGAACACCATGTTCGTGTGCACCGGATACGCGAGCGAGAGGCCCGGCACGTTCGCGAGCAGCTCGCCCAGACGCCGAGCGTTCGCGTGGTCGTCGGCCAGTCGCGCGCGGTGGTGTTCGAGCGCGTGCAGCGCCGCCGCGGCAAGGATCCCCGCCTGGCGCATCGCGCCACCGAACATCTTGCGGAAGCGGTGCACGCGTGCGAGCGTGTCTTTGTCGCCCACGACGGCCGAGCCGACGGGGGCGCCCAGACCCTTGGAAAAGCAGCAGGAAACCGTGTCAAAGCACGCGGCGTAGTCGGCGGGCGCGAGGCCCGACTTGGCGCAGGCGTTCCAGAGGCGCGCGCCGTCGAGGTGACGCTTGAGCCCAGCGCCGCGCGCCACGTCGGTGACGCGCCGGACCTTGTCGATGGGCCAGACCGCGCCGCCGCAGCGATTGTGCGTGTTCTCGATGAGCATCATCGTCGTGTGCGGGAAGTGCGCAGAGAAGGGCCTGAGCGAGGCGAGGAGGTCGGGGGCGTCGAATTGGCCGTCGGCGCCGGTGAGCGGGCGGATCATGACGCCCGAGAGCGCCGCGGGCCCGCCCGTTTCGTAATGGATGATGTGCGAATCTTCGTGACAGGCGATCTCATCGCCCGGCTGCGTGTGGGCGCGGATGGCGGTCTGATTGGCCATCGAGCCCGAAGGGACGAACACGGCCGCGGGCTTGTTCAGCAACTCCGCGACGCGGTCCTGCAGGCGGAGCACGGTGGGATCGTCGCCGAGCACGTCGTCGCCGACCTCGGCCTCAGCCATCGCCCGGCGCATCGCGGGCGTCGGGCGCGTCACAGTGTCGGAACGGAGATCGATGATCGGGTGTGCGTCGGGCATGGGCTCATGATACCGACCCACGCAAGGCCCCAGATACCAGGCCACGAAGCGAGGCCCAGAATCGAGAACCAGAAATGAGGCCCAGAAATCAGGCCCGTCTTGCCGGCCTCACTCCGACCGTTCGGGCGTCTGCCGGCGGTCGAACTCGAGCAGCCCATCCTTGAGCCGGACAATGCGCTGGCACCGCCGCGAGACCGAGTCGTCGTGCGTCACCATGATGATCGTCAGGCCCCGGTCGTGCAGGTCCTGGAAGACGCGGAGAATCGCCTTGCCTGTCGACGAGTCGAGGTTTCCGGTTGGTTCGTCGGCCATCAGAATCACGGGCCGCGTGACCAGCGCGCGCGCGATCGCCACGCGCTGCTGCTGCCCGCCCGAGAGCTCGCGAGGCCGGTGCCCCACGCGCCCCTCCAGCCCCACCAGCCCAAGCGCCTCCAGCGCCCGCGCACGCCGATCCGCCTTCGGCAGCCCCTGATAAAACAGCGGCACCTCGACGTTCTCTTCCACCGTCAGCTCGGGAATCAGGTTGAACGCCTGAAAGATGAACCCGATCTTCTGCCCGCGGACGCGCGAGATCTCTTCGTCGGGCATCTGCGCGACGTCGGCGCCGTCGAGGAAGTACTCACCCGACGTGGGCCGATCCAGGCACCCCAGCACGTTCATCATCGTCGACTTGCCCGAGCCCGACGCGCCCATGATCGCGACGTACTCGCCCTGTCGCACCGCGACGTCGACGCCCTTGAGCGCCTCGACCATGATCGAGCCATCGGGCTTGAAGTACGTCTTGCGCACGCCCCGCAGCTCCGCGACGACGCGCGTCGAGGGCTCCGTGAGCGCGTGGGTCGGAAGTTCGGCGGCAACGTGCGTCATCGTGTACGGATCGTTCGAAGGTGCAAACCGTTCGGCCCTGCGGCGCGGACGGTTTCAGGCGCGGGCCGGTTTGGGCGGGGGCGGGTTCGGGCGCGGGCCAGTTCTCACCGGCGCGGCTTGGTGTCCTCGATCTGCAGGCTCGCCAGCGCCGTGCCCGGGTCCGGCGCGAATCGGAACACCTTGTCCAGCCCGGTTACCTGGAACACCGACCAGACCTCGTCGGTCACCGAGCAGATCTTCAGGATCTTCGAGCACTCGACCAGACGCTTGCGCAGCCTCAGAAGCTGCGCGAGGTTCGACGAGTTCACGTACGTCACGTTGCCGAAGTTGAGCACCACGTGCGGCACGCGCGCGGGCTCGGCCGCGGTGAGCTTGTCGATCAACGCCGCCACGTCATCCGAGAACGCCGGCTCGTCCGACAGGTCCACGATCGAAATGGAATCCGACCAGTTGCTCGACATGCTCATCAGTCTACACCATCGCCCAAGGGTGCGAACAGAGCCCGAAAAACGGCCTCAGGACGCCTGCCCGTTGCTCGGGGCATCGCCCGCGGGATCGGCCTCGCCCGCCGCGCCAGCCTCGCCCTCGGGCAGCGGCTCGACGCGCGCCGCGGCGATGACCTCGTCCCCCGCTTCGACGCTCACGACGCGCACGCCCTGCGTTCCCCGGCCGTACTCGGAGATCGACGAGCCTGCCATGCGGATCAGGATCCCCTGACGCGTGATCACGACGACATCGTCGGTCGGGTGCACCGCGAGCGCGGCGACCGAGCGCCCGTTGCGCTCGGTGGTCTTGATGTCGGCCCGGCCCTTACCGCCGCGGGACTGCGAGCGCATCTTGCCCGACTCGGGCTGGACGCGGTACTCATCCACCGGCGTGCGCTTGCCGTAGCCACGCTCGGTGATGGTCAGCAGCGTGACCGACGGATCGACGGTCATCATGTCGCCGTCGGCATCGGGCGCCATCGGCACGCGGATCGCGCCGATGACCTCGTCGGGCTTGGCCTCGCCCTGAGGCGCGGTGCCGTCGTCGTTCCACCCGGCCAGCTCGATGCCCTTCACGCCCGCGGCCGACCGGCCCATGAGCCGCACGTCGTTCTCGGGGAAGCGGATCGCCGAGCCGTCGGCCGTCACGAGCATGATGTCGTCGTTGCCGCTGGTCATGATCACGTCCAGCAGCGCGTCGCCGTCCTTCAGCCCCACCGCGATGATGCCGCCGCGGTTGACGTTGCGGTACTCCTTCAGCGGCGTGCGCTTGACGATGCCCCGGCGCGAGGCGAACAGCAGATAGTTCGAGCCCTCCTCGAAGTTCTTGACGGCCAAGTACGCCCGCGTCTTCTCGCCTTCCTTGAGGTCCAGAAGGTTGATGATCGCCCGCCCGCGGCTCGTCCGCGACTGCTCGGGGATCTCGTAGACCTTGATCTTGAACACGCGCCCCGTGTCCGTGAAGCAGAGCAGATCGTCGTGCGTGTTCGCAACGAAGATGTGCTCAATGAAATCGTCGTCCTTGGCTTCGCCCGCGCGGATGCCCTTGCCGCCACGGCCCTGCGAGCGGTACGTATCGCTCGGCACGCGCTTGATGTAGCCCGCGTGCGAGATCGTCACGACCACATCTTCGGGCTGGATCAGCTCGGCGAGGTTGACGTCGGCGTCGCCGTCCTCGATCGTCGTCACGCGGTCGCTGCCGTAGCGGGCGCGCATGTGCTCGCAGTCTTCGACGATGATCTCAAGCACGCGCCGCTCGTCGGACAGGATCAGCTCGTAGCCCTCGATCTCTTCCACCAGCTTGGTGTAGTCCTCCACCAGCCGCTGGATCTCGAGCCCGACGAGCTGGATCAGGCGCATGCCGCCGATCGTCTCGGCCTGAATGCGCGTGAGCAGGAGCCCGTCGGCCGCGGACTGGATCCGCGCCATGAACCTCGCGGGGATCGACGCAGCGTGCTTGTGCCCGGGCGCGATCGTGAAGCGCTTCTCCATGAGGCGAGAGATCGCCTCCTCGCGCGTGCGGCTCGAGCGGATGATCCGGATCACCTCGTCGATGTCGCACACCGCCAGGATCATGCCCTCCAGCACGTGGGCGCGCTTGCGGGCCTCACGCAGCAGATAGCTCGTCCGCCGGCGCACCACATCTTTGCGGTGGTCGATGTAGCAGTCGATCAGGTCGCGCAGCCCCAGCGTCCGCGGCTGGCGGTTCACCAGCGCCAGCATCTGAATCGAGAACGTGTCCTGCAGAGGCGTGTACTCGTACAGCTGCTTCTCGACGACCGCGGGGTCCACGCCCTTCTTGAGCTCGATCACGATGCGCGTCCGCGCCTCGCGCCCCGACTCGTTGCGCACGTCCGCCACGTCGGGGATCCGGTCTTCCTTCACCGCTTCGACGATCGACTCGAGCAGCGTGCGCTGGCCCAGCGCATAGGGGATCGAATCGATGACGATCTGCTTGCGGTCCTTGCCCAGGTCCTCGACGTGCACGGCGCCTCGCACCGACACCTTGCCGCGCCCGGTCGCGAGCGCCTCGACGATCCCGCGCTTGCCGATCAGCGTGCCGCCGGTCGGGAAGTCGGGGCCCTTGACGCCCCGACGCACGACCTTGCCGTCGGCGCCCACCACGTCGTCCATCAGCTCGCGCAGCGTGATCGAGGGGTTCTCGATCACGCGGATGATCGAATCGAGAATCTCCGTCGGATTATGCGGCGGGATCGACGTCGCCATGCCCACCGCGATGCCCACGCCGCCGTTGATCAGCAGGTTGGGGAAGCGCGCCGGCAGCACCATCGGCTCCATGAGCCGGTCGTCGTAGTTGGGCTGGAAGTCGACGGTGTCGAGCTTGAGGTCGGCGAGCATGTCGACCGCGGCATCGGTCATGCGCGCCTCGGTGTATCGCATCGCCGCGGGCGGGTCGGGGTCGATCGACCCGAAGTTGCCCTGCGGATCAACCAGCGGCACGCGCATCTTCCAGTCCTGCGCCATGCCCACGAGCGTGGGATAGATCACCGATTCGCCGTGCGGGTGATAGTCGCCCGAGGTGTTGCCGCAGATCTTCGCGCACTTGAGGTGCTTGCGCCCGGGGGTGAGGCGCAGGTCGTTCATCGAGACGAGGATGCGCCGCTGGCTGGGCTTGAGCCCGTCGCGGACGTCGGGCAGCGCCCGGTCCATGATCGTGCTCATCGCGTAGGTCAGGTACGAATCCTGCAGCTCGCGGCGGATGTCCTGGTCCTGCACCTGCCCGATGATCTCAGGCCCGCGCGAGATCGGCGTCGCGCCGTTCTCATCGGAACCCTCGGGCGACAGCAACATCGATCGGCGATCGAGCATCGGGATCCATCCTCCGTCGCGCGCCCACCCCAGAAGTCCGCGCGCGTCTCCGACCTCGCCCAAGGCCCCGAATCTCCCCCAAACACAGGGACGCCTCCGAGGCGCACGGGCGAACGCGGATGGTAGGACTTTCCCCCGTGAAATGCGCGAAGTTTGCACGATGATTGCCACGCCGTAAGTCATTGTTTTTCAGGCACTTTCAACCCGATCCCGCGCCACCAGCGGGCCCACGGGCCGGGCGGGGAGCTGGGCGGCGATTTGACCCCCTCCCGCGGGGGGTCAATCCTGTCTCACGTGAGCGCGTCCACGGAGGAGGCCAGTCCCGCACAAGCGAGTCCCGCACAGGCCGGCCCCGCGCGGGCCAGCGCCGCCCCGGCGTCGCTCGCGCGTGGGTTCGCCGCGCGCCTCGCCTCCGCACCCGCCGACGCGGTCCGCAGCTTTCATCCCAGCTCCATGTCGATGCTCAGCCGGCGCTCGTACGCGCTCGAGCTCGTGAGCACGCTGTTCTTCGCACTCGCGCTCGCGAGCGTCGAGGGCGGCATCATCTCCGTCTTCGTCAAGCAGACCTATCGCGAGCTCGTGCCCAAGGACCTGCTCGTGTTCATGGTCGCGCTGCTGGGCGCCGCGCCCGAACTTGCGAACATCCTGAGCTTCGTCTGGACCACACTGACCCACGGCAAGCCCAAGGTGCCGATGATCAACGCGCTCCAGGTTGTCACCATCGCGCTGATCGCGCTCGTCGCGCTCACACCCCTCACGCCGCTGCCCGCCGAGTGGGAGCTGGTCGCGCTGGGCGTGCTCGCGATCGTCGCGCGCGTCTGCTGGTCGGGCATCATCACCCTGCGCCCCACGCTCTGGCGCGCCAACTACCCGTCCTCCGAGCGCGCGCGGATGATCGGCAAGTTCTCCACCGTTCAGGTCCTCGTCGTCGCGGCGATGGGTCTGGTCCTGGGCCAGCTTCTCGACGTCAACCCGCAGCTTTTCAGCGTCGTCGTGCCCATCTGCTGCGCCCTGGGGTCGATTGCCGTGATCGCCACCGCGCGCCAGCGGCTGCGCGGCGAGCCCCGGCTCCTGCGCGAAGAGGCCGAGAGCGGACCGGCGATGAAGCCCTGGCAAGGCCCCGCCGCAGTCGTGCGCACACTGAGAAAAGACCGGCGCTGGGCGCAGTTCATGGCGGCGATGTTCCTGCTGGGCATCGGCAACCTCATGCTCCCGCCCGTGCTCGTGGTCATGATGGCCGACGAGTTCAGGCTCGGGTATCTGGGCTCGATGCTCATCAACGTCGTGATCCCGCTGACGCTGATGCCGCTGTTCATCCCGCTGTGGGCGAGGCTGCTCGACCGCTCGCACGTGGTGCGATTCCGGGCGATCCACTCGTGGGTCTTCGTCTCGGCGACGCTGGTCATGACCCTCGCGGCGCTGCTGGACCAGCAGTGGATGCTCTATCTGGGCGCCGTGCTGCTGGGCGCGGGCTACGGCGGGGGCTCGCTCGCGTGGAACCTCGGGCACATGGACTTTTCGCCCCCAGCGCAGACCTCGCACTACATGGCCACGCACATCACGCTCAATGGCGTGCGGGGCATCGTGGGCCCGTTCGTCGCTGCGACGATGTACGCGCTGCTCTCCGCCGCCGGGCTCGACGCGAGCTTCTGGGTGCTCGCGCTGTGCACGCTGCTGTGCGTGCTGGGCGCGATCGGCTTCGTCTGGCTCCGCACCGAGATGGACGCGGACGTCCAGCGCCTCAAGTCCCAGGGCCGGGGCGCACGCTGAGCGTTCACCAAGTAGAAACCGGCGCGGGCCTCGTCATGAAGCTCGCGCCGGTGTTTTCAATCGGGGCCGATGGGCCCTGCGTGCGGGTGCGCGCTCAAACGCGCTTCCCGCGCTGACCGAACTCGAATCCGAACCTGAACTCGATCCCGATTCCGAAACCGAAACTCAGCCACACTCAAGCCCGGCCCTGTCGGCCCCGAGGTCCGTGTCGGTGGTCCGCAGTCCGATCCTCCGCTCACTTCCCGCGTTCCGCCGGCGGGCGCGTGCAGCCCGAATCCCGACGCATCACCGCGGGCGCGAAGGCCTCAGAAAGGGACCTACCGGATCGCGATCTTCTTCGGCTTGGCCTCGGGTGCCTTGGGCAGCACGAGCGTCAGGATGCCGTCCTTCAGCTCGGCCTGCACTTCGGCCTCGAGCACCATGTCGGGCAGACGGATCCGACGGATCAGCGTGCCGCTGAACAGCTCACGCCGATGCACCGTCACGCCCTCGACCTCTTCCTTGACGTCCTTTTCTTCCTTCTTCTCGGCCTTGATCTCCAGCACGCCCTCGGTCAGCTCGATCGTCACGTCGTCCTTCTCATAGCCCGGGACGAACGCACGGATCGTCACTGCCTTGGGATCCTCGACGATGTCGATCGGCAGCACGCCCTCACGCACGCCCACCTTGGCGTCGGCGAGCATCTCGTTGAACAGCTTGCCCATCGGCGTCAGGAACGGATCGGTGAAGAAGTCCTCGAACACGCCCTTGAAGCCCGGGCCCAGCGGCGCCGGCTTGTCGGGACGCAGATTCGAACGCGTGATGATGTTCATACCGCCTCCTTCCGAGCGCTTGTCGTGTCCATCGCTTGTTCTTCGCACCCGTCCGTCGCGGCCGGCACAGACGCCCGCGTGTGACCTGCCCTCGTTCAGGGCCATCGGCCAGGGCCGGCGGATCCGGGCTCAGCCTCGTGAGGCAGCGCCGGATGCGGCGCCTCAGCCCGTCACGCGTGCTCGCCGGCCGCGCGGACAAGTGCACCCGGAAGACCTGCAACGCCCGTGCCGAAGTACCCGCTCACGCACCCCGGGCATCTTCGCCCACGCCCGGCGCGATCTGCACCGCTCTCAGCGCCGTGTTGATCTCCCGTTCGTACGAACACGCTGCGATCAAGGTGCCTGCGCGCGATCTTCGCTGCCAACTCGGCACCATCGCACTGGCAGACGGGCGCAGCCTTGGCAGTCCGTGGGGCCGTCGGCTCACGACGAGCGCGATCTCAGGCCTGCGACTGGCCCGCGACGGCCGAGAGCGCCTTGCGGACCTCATCGATGAGCCGCTCGATCTGGAACGGCTTGAACAGCACGCCCTGCAGACCTTCCTGGCTCGCGCGGACGATCGAGTGGTGCGGGTCGTACCCGAAGCCCGTCATGAGCAGGACGGGGATCGTCGCGCGGTACTTGCGGGCGGAGGCGAAGACCTCGTACCCGTTGCGGTCGGGCATCTTGATGTCCGACACGATCATGTCAAAGCCGGGCGCCTCGGGGTGCGCCGCGACCTCCTCGAGCGCCGCGATCGCCTGCACGCCCGACTCGAAGACCACGACCTCGCAGCCGCGGTTCTTGAGCACGTCGTGGATGATCCGGCGGATCTTGGGCTCGTCGTCGGCGACCAGAATCCGCTTGCCCGACAGCACCGGGTCCTTGGCGCGGACCGCCATCGCCTTGTCGACGCCCAGCAGCGTCTGAGGCCCGCTCGCGACGGCGTGCAGACGCTCCCGGATCGCGGTCACGTCGCGCATGATCCGCTCGACGTGCGAGGCGAGTTCGGGGTCGCGCTGCGCGACCTCGCGCAGGATCCCGACCTCCGCGGCAATGTCCTTCAAGGGCTCATCGATCTCGTCCTCGACCCGCGCCGACACCGACTTGTTCACCGTCGAACGCTCGACCACCAGCAGGTCCAGCGTGTGCAGCGCGATCGCGATGTACCGCGAGAACATCTCGGCCAGGCGGCGCTCTTCGTCGCCGAACGCGTCGGTCGAGTTGCTCTCGATGTTGAAGATGCCGATCACCTTGTCGTGGAGCAGCAGGGGCACGGTCAGCGAGCTCTTGGCCCCGGGCAACCCGGGCAGGAACAGCTCGTCGGTCGCGACGTCCTTGCAGACGTACGAGCGCCCCGTCGCGGCGACATAGCCCGAGATGCCGCAGCCCTCGGTCCGCGGATAGAGATCAAACGAGTCAAACTCGGCGGGCAGGCCATAGGCGATGACCAGCTCGAGCTTGCCCGAGCGCTCGTCCTGCAGGCGGATCGCGAAGTGATCAAAGCGCAGCAGCTCGCGGGTGTACTTGACGATCTTCTGCTCGAGATACTTGAGCCGCTCGACGCTGTTGAGCTTGCGGACGACGTCGGCCTCGATGCGCACGAGCTCGGCGCCCGCGCGGTCGATCGCGTCCATGCGGTCCAGACTCCGGCGCTGGAGCGTGAGGTCGCGCACCACGGCGACGACCGCCGCGGGGATCTCGGGCCCGTCGCTTGATCGCGGCGCGATGCCCGCGAAGTCCGACAGCATCAGCTCATAAACACGCTGCCCGTCGGACGAGGCGATCTCGTGACGGGCAGGGGGTTGAATCACGGGTTGTGAGGGCTGAGCTCTGCTGGCGGGCGCTTGCGCCGTTCGCGTCCGCGGCTGATCCTTGCACCGAAGTCGGGCCAGCTCCGCGACGCGCGCTCGGACCTGATCGTCCACAGCCTGGAACAGGTCGTTCGCCCAGACCGTCTCGCCGAGCGGGCCGAACAGACACACGCCCTCGCCGACCGAGTTGAGCAGGCTCAGCGTCCAGTCGAGCCCCGCCGAGGTCAAAGGCATACCCGACGCGCCGGATTGCGCGCCCGGGGTCGGTCCTTTGGCAGGGATGTCGGTCATCGCGCCCACGTCAACACGCCCGACCGGCTCTCCCGTCGGGCCGAACTCCTCCAGCGGGGACTGTACCCGCACGCCGGGCTCCCCCGCGGACCCCGGACCGTTTCCCACACACCCTTTCCCCGATCCCCTCCCACCCTTTCGTAGATCGGCCCGCGCACGTTCCCGCCCTTCATCCGACCCGCGGTTGTTCTCACGGTTTCGCCGGTATGCTTCCCTCCGATGCCGCCCGCAACGCTCTCTGTTCGGGAGCTGTACAAGTTCTATGGCCCGGTTCGGGCGGTTCAAGGGGTTTCCTTTGAGGCGCAGCCCGGGCGGGTGATCGGCCTGCTCGGGCCCAACGGTGCCGGGAAGACCACCACCATGCGCGTCATCGCGGGCTCGATCACACCCGACGGCGGGGAGATCCGCGTCGGGGGCTTGGAGGTTCGCGAGGAGCCGCTGGCGGTCCGCGCCCGCGTGGGCTACCTCGCCGATGCCGCACCCGCATACGCCGAGATGCGCGTCGAGGACTATCTGCTCTTCCGCGCGCAGCTCACGGGCATCCCGCGGCGCGAGCGCCAGCAACGGGTCGAGCGCGCCATGGAGCGCTGCCGCGTGATCGAGATGCGTCGAAGGCGCGCGGGTGAACTCAGCCGCGGGTATCGCCAGCGGCTGGGGCTTGCGTCGGCGATCCTCCCCGAGCCCGACGTGCTGCTGCTCGATGAGCCGACCAACGGGCTGGACCCCGCGCAGGTACGCGAGACGCGCGAACTGGTCCGCGAGCTCGGGCGCTCGGCGACCGTCGTCGTCTCGTCGCACGCGCTGAGCGAGGTGGAGAAAGTCGCGGACGAACTGGTGATCATCGCGGGCGGGCGCGTCGCGGGCGCGGGAACGCTCGCGGAGCTCGCGGCCCGCTCGCCCGGCGCGGTCATCGTCGGGCGCGCGCACGCCAGCGACGCCTCGCGTGTCGCGTCCGCGCTCGCGCCGATACTCGGGGGGAGCGGAGGGGGCAACGCGCCGATCGTTCAGGGCGACCGGATCTCCTTCGAGTTCGCGCTCGGACCCGCGGCCGACGCCGACGCGCTGAGCGCGCGCCTCTCGCGGGCGATCATCGAAGCCGGCGGCGTTCCGATCGAGCTCACGCTGCGCGCGCCCTCGCTCGAGAAGATCTATCTGGAGCTGATCGAGCGGGCGACGCCCGCGCCGGGCGACGGGAGGGCCGCGTGAGCGCTGCGAGGCGGGTGCCCGGCTTTGCTCGCGCGGTGCGAGCGATCGCGCTGCGTGAAGCGGCGTCGTTCTTTCGTTTGCCCTCGGGGTGGATCACGCTCGCGCTCTGGCAGGCGGTGAGCGCCGCGGGTTTTCTGCTGCTGGCCCTGAGGCCCGGCGAGCCCGCGACGATGCGGGCGTTCTTCGCGCTCGCGGGCTGGCTCGCGCTGCCGGTCGCGCCCGCGGTTTCGATGCGCCTGCTCAGCGAGGAGTACCGCGCGGGCACGATCGAACCACTCTGGGGCGCGCCGATCTCCGAGTGGGCGATCGTGTGGGGCAAGTTCACGGGCGCGCTGCTCTTCCTGGGCGCGCTGATGGTCTCGACCGCGCCGTACCCGATCGCGCTTGCGCTCGCGTCGGACCCGGCGCCCGACCTCGGGCCCATCCTTGCGGGATACCTGAGCCTCGCGCTGCTCGGGACGCTCGCGCTCTCGATCGGGCTGGTCGCCTCGGCGTGCACCTCGGGCCAGACGCTCGCGTTCCTGGCCAGCGCGTTTGCGATGCTGCTGATCCTGCTCGTGCCGGTGGTGCCGCCCTCGTTCGCGCCCGAACCTCTGCGTCCGGCGCTCGCGGCGCTGTTCATCGGCGTGCGGCTGGATGACCTGGCCAAGGGCGTGATCGACGTTTCGCACGTCGCCTACTTCGTCTCGATCTCCGCGTGGCTCGTGCTCGTCGCGGGGCTGGTGCTCAAGCTGCGGAGGCTGGCATGAGCGCGAGAATGAGCCCAAGCACAGGCCGGTCGGGCGCGATCGCGCTCGCCGCGACCTTCGGCCTCACGTCGCTGGTCAGCGTCGCGCTCGTGAACGTGCTCGCCTCACGCGCGACCGACGCCTGGGGGCTGCGCTTTGACGTCACGGCCTCGGGCGAACACCGCCTCAGCCCGCGCACGCGCCAGGTGCTGCGCGCGATGCCCGAGGGGACCCGCGTGATCGTCGCGCTGGACCCGGCCGACGGCCCGGCCAACGCGCGCGACGTGATGGACGTGCTGCGCGAAATGACCCGCTCGGGCCCGAACGTGCAGCTCAGGCCCGTCGAGCCCGGGCAGTGGGCGCAGGGCGCGGGCCAGGCGCTGGCGGAACTCGCGCAGCGATCGGCGCCCGCGACGCGCGAGCAGACCGCGCGCGTGGAGGCCGCCGCACGCGCCTCGGAGCTGTTCGCGAGTCAGGCCGAGCAGTCCCTGAGCCCGGCGTTGCTCGAACTGCGCCCCCAAGCTGAGGCGCGCCAACGGGCGGTGCTCGATCAGCGTGCCGCGGCGCTGCGGATCCTCGCTCGCGATGCCCGCGCGACCGTCGCCGCCTCGCGCGAGCGATTGGCCGCGCAGGCGCTGGGCGTCGATGTGCCCGACGCGCCCGAGGCCGCGAGGCTGCTGACCGCGGCGATGCGGCCCGTGCTCGAACTGCTCGACGCGGCGCGCGCGGAAACCGCAGCGATTCCGGGCGAGTCGGCACGCGCGCTTACGGAACAGCTCCAGCGCAGCCGCGACGCGCTCGCGGTGGCGCTCGAGCCGATCCGCGCGATGGAGCCGACGGTCGCGCGCCGCGTGGCCGACGAACTCGCCTCGGGCCCCGCGGTGATCATCGTGACGCCCGACGACGCCTCGGTGGTTCCCGCACGGCTGATGCGCTCGGGGGATCAGCGCGCCGACACACGCCGACGGATTGAAGAACTTCTTGCGGGCGCCCTCGAGCGCGCGGGCGGGGGCGAGCGCCTCTGGGCCGTCGTCGTGCACGCTGATGCGCCCGGCGCGTGGACGGGCCCGCGGATGCCCGCGGCGCTCCGGCGCGTGCTGGCCCAGGGCGGACGCGTCAGCGAGTGGTCCGCCGGCTCGGGCGCGAACGAACCGCCCGAACTTGCACGCCCCGCGCCATCCAACGTCCGGCGCGTCTTTGTTCTTGCTTCGCCCGACACCACACAGAACGTGGGCGGCGCGAACTCCGGGACCGACCGCGCCTCGGCCCTCGCCGGCGCGCTCAGCTCGCTCCTCGCGCGAGGCGAGCCTGTGCTCGTCACGCTCGGGCCTTCGGTCTTTCCGGGCTTTGGCTCGCCCGATCCGCTCGCCGCGGCGCTCGAGGGTTGGGGCGTCCGGGCCGACACGGGGCGCCCGGTCGTGGGCATTCGGCAGACGTCCGCGGGCAACGAAGTGTTCGCCGAGCTTCGCGCGCAGAGCGACGCGGGCAGCGACCAGCAGGAGCGAGCTCTGCCGCGGGCGCTGACGGGCCTGAGCGCGAGCGTGCCGTGGGCCGTGCCTTTGGATGTCGCGCAGACCGAGGGTGTGAAGGTGCAGCCTCTCCTGAGGTCGGTCGCGCAGGCGGACGTCCTCGCGTGGGGCGAGAGTCAGTGGGTGCTGGTCTGGCGCGGTCAGAGCGACGCGCGCCTGCGCGTTGAGCCCCGGCTTGATGAGGGGCGCGACACGCCCGTGTCAGAGGCCCTGCTCGGGCTCGCGCTGGAGCGAGCGCCCCGCGGCGAGCAGGCGCGTGGTCAGCGCCTCGTGGTCATGGGCGGCTCGGGCATGCTCGGCAATGGCTGGTTCTCCGACGGCGTGGCCTCGCGCGAGCTGCGTGTCGATGGGCGCACGATCAACCCGAGCCCCGGCAATGCCGCGCTGTTCGAGGGCGGGCTGCTCTGGCTCGCGGGGCTCGAGGACCGCATCGCCCCGGGCGCCGAGGTACGACGGGGCGCGATGGTCCTGGGAGAGCGCGAGCTCGGGGGCGCGCTCGTCGCGGCGAGGATCGGCCTGCTCGCCGGGCTGCCCGCCCTGACGCTGGTTGCGGGCTGGGTGGTGCTGCGCCGACGCGAGCGCGACCGCGGGTGAGATGTGCAGCGTCCGGCAGCGGGTGCATCGGCACTTGCCCGCGGAAGAAAGCTCAGGCAGCCGCTCGCCGCAGGCCGCGCACATCGGCCCGGCATGTTCGTGGGCGTGCTCGTTGCCGCACTCGGGGCAGGTGTAGCGTGCTTCTTCAGCGAGGCCCGTGACGTCGTACCCGCAGCTCCGGCACAGCTCGCGCCCGCGCGCGGAGAACGTCCGCGGCAGCGCCCAGCTGAACAGGCCGAACCCCGCGACCAGCACGCCGTACGGATAGAGCAGCACCTGCATCACGGGCAGATACACGCGCCCCTCGGTCCAGACGTGCAGCTTGTAGTGAAAGAGCGCGACGAGCACCACGCCCGCGAGACCGAGCGCGACCGACGCGAGGCCAAGCCACTCCCGCCTCCACCGGCAGGCGAGGTACCAGACGAGCACGGCATACACAACGAACAGGAACACGCACGCTGCCCCGGGGCCTGAAGCGCAAAGGCCGATGCCCTCGCGAACAATGATGATTCGCACGCCGACGCGCCTCGGACGCGAGGATCTGAGCGAAGGCTATCGGCCCTGTTTGAAGAATGTTCGGAGCGAGTCGATGAGTTCCTCGCGCCCGTTGACCTTGGTGCAGATCAGCCGCGGGCCCAGCTCGTCGGGCAGGCCGCCCGGGAAGGCCTCGAGCAGCACGTTGTAGAACGAGCCCGAGCCGTACGCGCTCGTGACCTGGCAGTAGCCGAACATGTTCGCTCGCGGCAGCAGGTGCTCATCCAGCAGCTGGACGCAGACCTTGTTGTCCGAGTCCGACGAGTTGTCGCCGTCGGAGAAATGGAACAGGTAGATGTTCCAGTCGGCGGGGTCGTAGTGCTGGTCGAGCAGTTCCTTGCAGCACTGAAGGGCCGAGGAGATCCGCGTGCCCCCGTCCTCGCGGACGGAGAAGAAGGTCTTCTTGTCGACCTCCTGCGCGCGGACGTCGTGGACGATGTACCGGCTCTCGATGCCCTCGTAGTTGCGCCGGAGCCACGTGTCGATCCAGAACGCCTCGAGCCGCACGAGTTCCTTCTGCTCATCGCCCATCGAGCCCGAGACGTCCATCATGTAGACGATGACGGCGTTGCTCTGAGGCTTCTTGACCTCGTTCCACGAGCGGAAGCGAAGGTCGTTGCGGACGGGGATGATGACCGGGTCGTCGGGGTTGTACGTGCCGCTGGCGATCTGCCGCTTAAGGGCTTCCTTGTACGTGCGCTTGAAGTGCCGGAGCGCTGCTGGCCCGACGGGGCGGATGCCCGAGTACTTGTCGCGCACGGTCGTGATGCGATGTTCGCCGCGCGGCAAGATCCGCGGCAGCTTGAGCTCCTCGGCCAGAATGTCCGCGAGCTCTTCAAGCGAAACATCGACCTCGAGCAGATGCTTGCCCTCGGCCTCGCCGCCCTGCCCTTGGCCCGAGCCGGGCTGGGGCTGACCGACGGCGTCGCCCTCGTTGCCCTCGCCCATGCCGACGCCTGAGGAGTTGTCGCCGTAGCGGAACGTGGGGATGTCGATGTCGTGGATCGGAATCGAGACGACACGCTTGCCTTCCTGGCCCAGGATGTCGCCGCGCGAGATGAACCGGCGAAGGTCGCCGCGGACTTTGCCGCGGACGATCTGGCGGAAGCGTTGATGGTCCTGCTCGATCTTGTTGACCATCGGGGCGCCGACCTTTCCCCTGCCCGTCCCCCCACCACCCCACCCCACCCACCCCACCACTATGCCATACGCACGGGCCCGCAAACAGTTTACTTTCGGTCCGATCGTTCCTCGGGCGACGGCTTTTCGGCCCTTGGGGGTTCAATCCCGGGTCGCGTGCCCGCGTGCCGGCGCGCCAGAATCGACCCGCACAGCACGCCCACGACGATCGCCGCGGGCAGTTCGAGCGCGCGGTTGACCAGGTCGGCCTGGAGCCCGATCTTCAGCGCCGCGCCATCGCTCGCGACCCCGCGGGCCCACTCGGGCAGAATCGAGCTCGTCAATCCCACCGCCCACTCGCGCAGACCCAGCCCATTCCCCGCCAGAGGCACCAGCGACGCGATCTGACTCACGCACGCCAAAGCTGCGGCCTGCTCAAACCGCGGCGACTCGCCGCCGGTTCCGTCCCCTGCCGCCCCCACAATCGCCAGCACGACCCAATACCGGCCTACCCACACCAGCGTGTCGAGCCAGCGCACCCAGCACGCGTACACGATCGGCGCGAGCCTCGCCCGCGCGAACACCACCGCGAGCGAGAGCGCAAGCAGCGCCAGCGGGATCAGCACGATCGCCAGCGCGCCGCGCGAAGACCACAGCAGCGCGACCGCAAGTGTCGCCGCCAGGCCCGGAAGGCCGCAGAGGACCGACTCAACAAGCACACGCGCTGAGTGGGTCACCGCGAGGCCATGAAACTTCTTGTGATACGCCACGCGGCCCAGCATGCCCGGGCGCAGCGGGAGGTAGTTCGCGAGCCCCGCCGCGCCCGCGAGCAGCGTCATGTCGCGCCAGGGCACGGGCGCAAAGCGCCTCGACAGCATCCAGAGCACGTGCGCGGACAGAACCCAATTCAAGATCGGCAGCAGCAACCCCGCCGCAAGCATCGGCACGGGCGCCTCGCGCAACGCACGGACGAGTTGCGACGGGTCCGTGCCCCGGAACCCCGCATAGACCGCGCCCGCCAGCAGCAACAGGCCCGCGACGAAGCCCCACCGGCGCAGCCCGCGCGAGGCGCGCCAGCCATCGCCCGCGGAAGCGGGAGGCGCCAAAGGTTCTGAACGAGCTTCGTCCACGCGCCGAGCTTACCTCGGCAAGCCCGAAGGCGCGCCGGGCGATGTCGGCACAGGGTCGAGCAGCGAATCGCTCCCCGAGGCCGGTGCCGCGGGCGGAGCGGTCGGTGCTGGAACGGGCGCCGAAGGAGACGTCGGCGTGGGCGCCGAAGGCGGCGCCGGTCGGACCAGCACGTCGTCCACGGCCTTCTGTTCGCCCGCCAGCGGCTTGGGCCTCAGCGCCAGCAAGCCCGGCCCCGCACGCGCGATCGAATCGATCGCCGGCACGCCCGGCGCCGACTCACCCGAAGAATTCGACAGGCGCTCGCGCAGCAACTCGATCACGACCGCGACACTCTCGGGCTGATTCTCAAGCGACAGCAGTTCGTCGGTCGGGGCGCTGACACGCGTGACGAGCACCAGCGGCAGCACCGCCGGGTCGCGCTCGGCGCGGACGGCCTCGTCGAAGACCTTCGCCTCCGCGTGCTGAACCGCCGAGGGAACCACGCAGACCAGAATCGCGCGTGTCATGGGCGACAGCGCGGCATACCGCGAGGCCAGCGCGGCGAACAGCCGCTGCGACTGCTCGGGCGTCGGCACGAGCGCCGCGTTGGGCCGAACGTTCGACGCCGCCGAGGACCCCGCCGCGGGGATGGGCCCCATCAGCGCGGCCAGCCCCAGCGTGCGCGCCCGCACCGCCGCCGCCAGCACGGGCGCATCCACGTCCGTCGCACGCTCGCACCGCGAAAGCAACTCATCGAACACCAGCCGCGCCTCGGCGACGGGCGTGCGCACCAGCGATTCGGTGCTCGCGATCTGCGAGCCCTTGGCGACCTCCATCGTGCCCGTCATCGCCGGGAAGAAGCCCTGCAGCACCTGCCAGCGCGCACGCACGGGTTCGACGATCGCTGATTCCAGCACCAGCCCGAAGTACCCAAGGTCGGGCGTCACCTCCGCGATCAGCGACTCGCCCGGCATCACCCGCAACCGACGCTGGAGATCGATCACCTCGGGCTCGGCAAAGCCCGGCACCGACACCATCCGCACCTCGGCGCGCGGCGAGAACAGCAGGCGCGAAGACATCGCCCGGTTCGAGCCCAGGCCCAGAGGCAGCGGCGTCAAGTTCCGCAGCGTCACCCGGATCCGCGATGGCTCCAGACCCCGAACCGTCGGGCTCACCAGCTCCACGCGCAGGCTCTGGCCCGTCCGCGGATCGATGATCATCTTGTCTACCCACGCCGGCACGCGCTCGCTGAGCTTCGACGCGGCCTGCGCAGCCGGCGAACGCTCGGGGTCAGACCCGCCCAGCGCGATCAGCCGACCGCGCGCCCACGCGCCCAGCGCGCCCAGACTGTCGCTCCGCGCAAGCCGCGCGAGCGTCTGGATCGCTTCGTCCTTCCGGCCCATCGCCTCAAGCGCCGACGCCTCGCCCGCGAGCGTCAGCCCGGGCGCAATGTCCGCCGACGCGGGCACCGCTCGGAACTGCGCGAGCGCAAGCTCGGCCGCGCCCGCCTCGCCCGAGCGCAGCGTGAGCCACGCCCGCGCAGAAGCCAGGTCCGCGCCGTCGTCCTCCGCGGCGAGCGCGTCCAGGTCCGCCCGCGCCTTGTCGATATCGCGGTTGGCCAGGCCCCGCCAGTGCTGGAGCTCGAGCCGCTCGGCCCGGTTCTCGAACGCGACGTTGCGCTCGGTCAGGCCCGCAGGGCGCGAGCGGTCGTCGCTGCGGAGCGCGATGCGCTGCGCGACGCTCCCGGAATAATCGGTCAGCGAGTCGCCGATCGTCTTCTCATCGCCGAGCGCAAGCGCGCCGGCAAGGCGGATGCGCTCAAAGTCCATGTTCAGCCGGACGTCTTCGGGCTTCTGGTCGCTGACGCCCACACCCAGGCCTTCTTTCATGGCCTTGTCGATCTCGCGCTGCAGCGCCGCCCGCTGATCGGCGACCTGCTTGGAAAGATCCGCAACGACCTTCTCGACGCCGCCGGCATGCCAGCGCAGCACGTAGTTGCAGACCGCCAGCGCGATCCATGTCTGATCGCCCTGAGTCGTGAGCAGCGCGCGAGAGTTCTCGATGAAGCGCCTCGCGGTGCTGTACGCGCCCGTCGAGGCCAGTTCGCGCGCCACGGCCGTGTGCACGTTCAGATCCAACGGATCAGCCATCAGCAGCGCGAGCAGCGCGCCCAGCCGGAGCTCGGAGCCGGGCGCCTCGGCCGATTCGACCATGCCCCAGCGCAGCAGCGCCGCGTCCTTGTTCGTGCCGTCGAGCTCGATCGCGCGCGCGAGATACCGGTCAAACGACGCGGCCCGTCCGCGCTCGCGCTCCAGCAGCGCGGCATCGAGCGCGAGCCGGCTGCGGATCGACGCGTCGATCGCGCCCGAGGCCAGAAACCGGTCGTACGACGCGAGGCGCTCGTCGGCGGTCTGAAGACGCGAAATCCGCGACGAGATCAGCCGGAGCTGCGCCACCGTGTCGGACGGGTCCAGCTCGAGCAGCCGACGCGTCGCGCGCTCGACCGCGTCAGCATCGCCCGCATTGAACGCCGCCTCGGCGCGCCGGCGCACGAGCTCAACGTCCGCTGGCGCATAGCTCTCGGCCAAACCCAGCAGCGCCCACGTCAGGGCGTAGTCGGCGGGCGTGCGCTCGGGCCTGAGGCGAAGATCAAGCATCGCGGTCCGCGCGATCGAGCGTGCGGCAAAGACCGGCGCGTCCAAGGCCGTCGATGCCGCCGTCGATGCCGACGCCGCGATCGGCTGAGACGGACTTTGCGTTGCCGCGGACGCGCTCGGAGCACTCGCGACGGGCTGCCCGGCAAGCGCGAGACCCGCGGCCACAAAAAGTCCCAGTGGACTGAGCCAGCCCGGACTGAACCAGCCCGGCCCCGGCGCCCATTCGCGCCGACGACCCGCGATGTTCACACCACGGCGATGCTGCAAACGCGCCTCCTGCGGCCCCGCGAATGTCCACCCAATCACGATCGGCTGTCGATCGGCCGACCCATCGGGCGAACCGCCGGAACGCTAGGAGGGGCTGACGATGAACGCCCCGAGCAGCTCGCCCGAGCTGGTCCACACCGCCAGCTGCACCAGCACCGCCACCAGCCCGACGAGAAACGCCACGAGCGCCAGCGCCTCGATCGCCACGATCACCCGACGGCTCGCGCGCGGGAAGAAGTGGTCCGCGACGAGCACCATGAACACAAACTGCCCACCCGCCAGCGCCGCCCAGCCCGCGACGCGCACGGCCGTACCCAGCGCCGGCGCCTGCTCCGCGCCCGTGAGCATCGCCCACAGGCCCAGCAGCACCAGCACGCCCGCCCAGCCGACCGCCATCAGCGCGCGCGCCGTCATGCCCACCACGTCCCATCGCGCACGCCAGCGCGCGCGATCATCGCGAACACCCCGACCCTGCGACCAACCTTCCAGAACCCGGTGAATGCGCGGCACAGCGCTCATGGCCCGGACTCCAACGCCCCGGACAGGCCCCGCGCGCGCGGACAACCGGAAAAACTCCGCCCATCACGCGACCTGCGTCCCAAGGCGCTCGCAGCCTACCCAACCCGTTCTGAATCATGGAGTTACCCACAACTTTCACCCCACGGCACCACCCCAACCCGGGGGAGGGTTTTCGCCCGCCTGCGCGATCAGACACGCTCAAATCCGCGTGGCCTTCAGGATCGAGACCGGCTGCACCGGCACGTCCTGATGCCCCGCCTTCGTGCCCGTCTTCACGACGCGCACCTTATCGATGACCTCGAGCCCTTCAACCACCTTGCCGAACGCGGCATAGGCAGCGCCATCGGGCTGCGCGCGGTCGAGGAACCCGTTGTCCACGACATTGATGAAGAACTGGCTGGTCGCCGAGTCGGGGTCGCCGCCCAGGCGCGCCATCGCGATCGCGCCACGGACGTTCTTGAGCCCGTTGCGCCATTCATTCTTGATCGCGGGCTGCGTCTTCTTTTGCTTCATATCGGGCGTGAAGCCGCCGCCCTGGATCATGAACCCATCGATCACGCGGTGGAAGATCGTCCCGGCGTAGAAGCCCGAGTCGACGTACGACAGGAAGTTGGCGGTCGAGATCGGGGCCTTCTCGGCATCGAGCTCGATCACGAGGTCGCCGAGGGTGGTTTCGAGCTTCACACGGGGGTTGGTGCCGGCATTCGGAGTCGTCATGGCCGACGGTACACGCCCGGCCCGGGTGCGTCCACCGCGCGGACTACGCTGCGGATCTTCCGGGCCGAGATTCCCCTTTCAGGAGACGCCGCCCATGTCGCTGCCCAACGCCCTGTCCATCGCCACGTTCGCTCGCTCGAACGTCGAAACCCTACTGAAGGACTTCCCCGCGGCCCGCTGGACCCACCAGCCCGCCCCCACCGACAACCACGCGCTCTGGACCGTCGGCCACCTCGCGTCGACCGACGCCTGGCTCGGCTCATTGCTCGGCGCGCCCGGTGTCTCGATGCCCGAGGGCTACGACAAGCTCTTCGGCATGGGCTCCAAGCCCGTCGGCGACGCCAAGGCCTATCCCGCGCCCGAGAGCGTCCTGGCCGTCATGCGCGCCAACCGCGCGGCCGTCCTCGACTGGTTCGCCAAGGCCTCACCCGCCGACCTCGCCCGCCCGCTCTCGGACAAGACCGGCGGCTTCATGACCGACCCGGTCGACGGCCTCGCCAAGATCGCCTGGCACGACGGCTGGCACGGCGGACAGCTCGCGGGCATCCGCAAGTCGCTCGGCCTGCCCAACGTCTTTGGTTGAACATCCCCGCACACGGCCACGCGCCCATGAACAAGAAGCTCAAGGGCACCTCGCAGCGCCCCTGCGCACGCTGCGGCACGCCCGCGCCCAGGCTCTACCGCGTCCGCGCTCGCGACGACGCGCCCTGGCAGCTCGTCTGCCACGTGTGCTGGCCTGAGTTCAAAGCCTCCAGCGCCAAGTACACCTACGGCGGAACGTGGACCGCCCGCGACCGCGGATGAAGCTTGCTCCGCGCCCTTCGGCCCGCCTTACTCCTCATCCGCCCGCAGCTTCGCGACGACGTTGAAATCCTCGAGCGTCGTGGTGTCCTGCGTGATCTTCTCCACGCCCGCCGCCACGTCGCGCAGCAGCCGGCGCATGATCTTGCCCGAGCGCGTCTTGGGCAGCCCTTCCGCAAAGCGGATCTGATCAGGCTTGGCGAGCGCGCCGACTACCTTCGCGACGTGCTTGGTCAGTTCGTCGCGCACAGCCTGATCGGGCTGCTTGCCCGGGTGATCGACGAACCACTTGCTCTTGAGCGTCACGAACGCGACGATCGCGTTGCCCTTGATCTCGTGCGGCACGCCGACGACCGCCGCCTCGGCGACCGACG
Source organism: Planctomycetota bacterium (assembly GCA_033763435.1). GTDB lineage: Bacteria > Planctomycetota > Phycisphaerae > Phycisphaerales > UBA1924 > JANRKN01. Next base: position 2,352 of record JANRKN010000118.1, on the reverse strand, counting down.
GGTGCGAAACCAGCGCCGACTCGACTTCCATCGTGCCGAGCAAGTGGCCCGAGACCTTGATGACGTCGTCCACACGGCCCATGACCCAGACGTAGCCGTCCTCGTCGCGCCGGGCGCCGTCGGCCGAGAAGTACCAAGGCTCTCCGGTCGCGGGGTTCTTGAGCCGGCCCCAGTAGTTGCTGATGAAGCGCTCGCGGTTGCCGTACACGCCGCGGAGCATGGACGGCCAAGGCTTGCGGATCACAAACAGGCCGCCCTGATTCGCGCCCAGTTCCTGACCGGCCTCGTTCACGACGGCGGCATCGATGCCGATCATCGGGAGCGTGCACGAGCCGGGCTTGGTCGCGATCGCGCCCGGGATCGGCGTGCAGACGTGCCCGCCGGTCTCGGTCTGCCAATAGGTGTCCACGATCGGGCAGCGCGAGGAGCCAACGGTTTCGTGGAACCAGATCCACGCTTCGGGGTTGATGGGCTCGCCGACGGTGCCCAGCAGCTTGAGGCTGGAAAGGTCGTGGCGCGTGACGAGTTCCGAGCCCCACTTCATGAACGTGCGGATCGCGGTGGGCGCGGTGTAGAAATGCGTGACGCGATGGCGGGCGATGATGCTCCAGAAGCGGTCGCCCGCGCCGCCGGCGAGGGTCGGGTAGTTGGGCGCGCCCTCGTACATGAGCGTCGGCACGCGGTTCATGAGGATGCCGTAGAGGACGTACGAGTGGCCCGTGACCCAGCCGATGTCCGCCGAGCACCAGAAGAGCTGGCCCTGGTCGGGGAAGAGGTTGAAGGTGAGCCGCGCGGTCATCTGCACGTGCGCGAGGTAGCCGCCCGTCGTATGCAGGATGCCCTTGGGCTTGCCCGTCGAGCCTGAGGTATAGAGGATGAACAGCGGGTCCTCAGAATCCATCGGCACGCAGGGGCACGCGTCCGACGCCGGGTCGACGACGTCGTGCCACCAGTGGAACCGCGTCGGCGAGCCGCGCAGACCGATCGGGCGATGGCCCGAGACAAACCGCTCGCTGGGCGGCTCGTGCCCGGTGCGCTTGACGCAGAGCACGTGGTTCACGATGTGCCCGTGGTTGGCGAGCTGGACGATCGCCTCTTCGACGTTCTTGAGCAGGGGGACGACGTCGCCCCGGCGATAACCGCCGTCGGCGGTGATGATGTGCTTGGAGTGCGCGTCGATCACGCGCTCGGTGATCGCGTGGGGCGCGAAGCCGCCGAAGATGACCGAGTGCACCGCGCCGATGCGGACGCACGCGAGGATCGCGACCGCGAGCTCGGGGATCATCGGCATGTAGATCGTGACGACGTCGCCCTTCTTGACGCCCATCGCCCGCAGCGCGTTGGCGCACTTGCTCGTCTGCACCTGCAGGTCACGGTACGTCAGCCGGCGGATCTCGGGCTCACTGGCGTAGTTCGAGCCCGGCGCCGGGTGCGCCGTGTGCGGGCCCAGGGGCTCGCCTTCCCAGACGATCGCGGTCTGCTCGCCGAACCCGGCCTGCACGTGCCGATCGACGCAGTTGTAGCAGGCGTTGAGCTGCCCGCCGACGAACCAGCGCGCGTCGGGGGCCTGCCACTCCAGGACCTTCGTGTAGGGCTGGAACCAGGCGAGCTTGCTCGCCTCCTCGGCCCAGAAACCCTCCTGATCCTCGACGCTCCGGCGGTGCAGCGCCTTGTACTCCTCCAGCGAGGAGATGTGCCAGCGCGAGAACCCCAGGCTGGACGCGCTGGGTGCCGGGAACTTGCGGTTTTCCTGTAAGACCGACGAGATGGCCTGCGACGACGACGGGCTGGTGGCGGTCATGGCGGCGAACAACTCCTTGCGCGCGGGGCGCGGACCTCAGAGGCTCGCCCCGACTGCGCAGGAGCATACCGGATCGGCCCATCCGCTTGCAAGCGGCGCCCGCCGGATGTCCGCCCGCCGACGGATCAGCCCGACTGGACCGCCTCGGTGACGCGCAGGACTTCCTGAATGCTCGTCAGGCCCTTGCGGACCTTGCGCATGCCGTCCTGACGCAGCGTGACCATGCCGCGCTCGACGCACATGCGCCGGAACTCGGCGACGTTGGGGTTGCGCGCGATGATGTCGCGGAGCTGATCGTCGATCGTGAGCAGCTCGTAGATACCCACGCGGCCCGAATAGCCGGTCTTGCGGCACTTCTCGCAGCCCCTGGGCACCCACAGCTTCTCGGTGCTCATGCCCTGCATCTCGAGGAACTCGGCCATCTCGGCGCTCGGGGCCTCCTCGGCCTTGCAGTGGACGCACAGCCGGCGGATCAGTCGCTGGGCCAGCACGCCGTTGACCGCCGCGCCGACCAGGAAGGGCTCCAAACCGATGTTCACCAGTCGCGTGAT
>JANRKN010000117.1:0-14089 GCA_033763435.1 Planctomycetota bacterium | reverse complement strand
GCCGTTGACCCAGCGCACGAGCAGTTGCTGAGGCGGGAGGCTTTGCGTGGGCGTCGAGCTGGCCGCGGCGCGGGTGCCGATCGAGGTCGCGAGCTGGCCCTCTTCCACCGCGAGCGTGCCCGCGATGATGAAGTAGAAGAGCAGAAAGAAGACGACGTCGATCAGCGCCACGAGCGGGAGCCGGAGCGACTCGATATCGAGGCCTCGGGTGCGCTTGCGGGCGAGTCTCATCGCGAGCCTCCCCCACCCACACCGCCCGCACTCATGCCACCTTCGCTCGGGTGCGATTCGCCGCTGGTCGCGAGCTTCCACTTGCGGACGCCGGCGTTGCTCATGACCGTGACGATGCGGTCGATCACCGCGGCGGGCGTAGCGCGCTCGGCGCGAACGATGACGTCGAGCCCGTCGGCGGTGCCGGCGGTCTGCACGTGGCGCGCGATGTCGAGCCCGAGCTCACCGGCGGACATCGCGACGCCCCCAGCGCTGAGCGAGCCGTCGGCCTTGATGTCGACGAACATGGTGAGGGGCTTCTTTGCGCCGTGCTCTTCGCCGCGTTCTTTCGGAAGATCGAGCGGCGCGAGAGAGATGGCGGAGAACTGGGCGGTGAGGGTGAAGAAGATGATGAGCAGGAAGACCACGTCGATCATCGGGGTGAGATCGAACGAGGCTTCGCTGGCGTGCTGGGCCCGACCGAGCCTCACGCGGTGGCTCCGGCCTGCTGGGAGGCTTGTTGGGGGGTCTGTTGCGGGGCGGGGGCGCCGTTGGATGCGGGCGCACGGCGGACGCCCGCGGCCTGCAGCACCACGAGCTTGGACATCGCCTCGAGCTGGAGGCCCAGCTGCTGCAGCACGCGGTCGATTCGGCGCTTGAAGAGGGCGAAGACGATCGTGCAGGGGATCGCGACGATCAGGCCCTGGGCGGTGTTGACCAGCGCCATGGACATGAAGGTGGCAAGCTGTGTGGAGCGCGCCGCGCCCTCGAGCGCGCCGATCGTGCGGAAGGCGCCCACCATGCCGATGACCGTGCCCAGCAGCCCGAGCATCGGACCCACGGCGGCGATGATGCCGATGCCGTCGTTCAGCCGGTAAAGCTCTTCGGCCTCGGCCTGCGCGGATTCCTCGACCGCGGCGCGGAACTCGCCCAGCCCCACGGGCGACCCCGCGCAGCGCGAGAACGCCCGGCCCATCGCCACGGTGACGAAGCAGCGGTTCTCAGGCTTCGTGCAGTACTGCGCCGCCTCGCCCAGGCGCCCGTTGCTGACGAGTGTCTGGAGCTGGCCCACGATGATCGGGGGGGAGAGGCTCTTGAGGCGGATGACGACCATGTTGCGGATCATCAGCCCGAGCGCGGCGACGGAGATCGCGATGAGGATGTAGCCGACGAGGCCGCCGTCGCGGATGTAGTCCAGTAGTGTCGGGACATGGGGCGCGGCGCCCGAAGCTGCGCCAGCCGGGGGCTGCGCCGCTTGGGCGAGCAGCAGACCGCTCGCGAGCGTAGAGTCCGAGATCACGCCTGCCAGACCGAAGCCGCCTCCGAATGCCATCCGAGGTCCTTCCGTGGATCGCCTGCCCGAGCCCCGCCGATCACCGCATGGAGTCTACTGGCCCAACGGCGCGGGGTTGCATCGGTTGCAGAAATCTCACACGCCCCGGAGTTCGACACGCAGGGCCCCGCTGCGGTTCCGTCGCGGCGCGAGCGCCGATCACCACTCAGGGCCGCCCGAGTAGCGCCCGTAGATGTCGGCCATCGCCTGGACCATCTCGCCCAGGGTGCAGCCGGCCAGAGCGCCCTCGATGAGCGTGGGCATGACGTTGGTCGCGTCCAGACCGCCGTTGCCCCGGTCGCCCGCCTTGGACCAGGGCAGGTCGTCGAACTGGCTGGCCCAAGCCTTGCCGCGGGCGGCGAGGTGGATGTTCTCGATCGCTCGGACGACCTTGGACTTGTCGCGCCGGGCCTTGAAGGCCTTGAGGCGCTCGATCTGATCGACCTCGACCTGGTGCGGGATCGTGAGGATGTCGATCGGGCGCTTCTCGTCGTTGTCGACGTATTCGTTCACGCCCACGATGATGCGGTCCTTGGCCTCGCACTCTTCGCTGTAGCGATAGCTGGCCTCGGCGATCGAGCGGCGGAAGTAGCCGCGGTTGACACCCGCGATGGCCGCGCGCCCAAACGAGCGCCGGGGCTGATAGGCCGGGTGCTGGGTCAGGTCGGTGCCCGCGAAGGGCGCCTTGCCGGGCTTCCAGTCGGTGTACTCGCCGAGACGGTCGATCTCGTCGATGAGCGTGATCGCCTCGCGCTCCATGGTGTCGGTGAGCTGCTCGATGAACCACGCGCCGCCGAGCGGATCGGTGACGCGCGTGACGCCCGTTTCGTGGGCGAGGATCTGCTGCGTGCGCAGCGCGACGGTCACGGCCTGCTCGGTCGGCAGGCCCAGGGTCTCGTCCATCGAGTCGGTGTGCAGGCTCTGGCACCCGCCCAGCACGGCGGCCATCGCCTGATAGGCGACGCGGACGATGTTGTTGAGGGGCTGCTGCTCGGTCAGGCTGCACCCGGCGGTCTGCACGTGGGTCTTCATGAACCACGAGCGCTCGCTGCGGGCCTGATAGCGGTGCTTCATGACGCGCGCCCAGATGCGCCGGGCGGCGCGGAGCTTGCAGATCTCTTCGAAGAACTCGTTGTGGCTGTTGAAGAAGAAACTCAGGCGCGGGGCGAAGCTGTCAATGTCCAGGCCGCGCTCGAGGCAGGCCTCGACATACTCCATGCCGTCGCGGAGCGTGAAGGCCAGCTCCTGCTGGGCGGTCGAGCCCGCCTCGCGGATGTGGTAGCCCGAGATCGAGACGGAGTTCCACCGCGGCGTGTACTTGGACTGGAACTCGATGGTGTCGACGACGAGCTTGACGCTGGGCTCGGGGGGATAGATGAACTCGTTCTGGGAGTGGAACTCTTTGAGGATGTCGTTCTGCAGGGTGCCGCCGAGTGTGTCCCAGCCGATGCCGCGCTGCTTGGCCATCGCGAGGTACATCGCCCAGATGACCGCGGCGGGGCCGTTGATCGTCTGCGAGACGGTGACCTGATCAACGGGGATGTCGGCGTAGAGGCGGTGCATGTCCTCGATGGTGTCGATCGCGACGCCGCACTTGCCGACTTCGCCCGTCGAAAGGTCTTCGTCCGAGTCCCGGCCCATCAGCGTGGGCAGGTCAAAGGCGGTCGAGAGGCCTGTGTTGGCCTTGGTGCTGGTCTTCGCGGCCTCGAGGAGATACTTGAAGCGGCGGTTGGTGTCGTCGGCGGAGCCAAAGCCCGCGAACTGGCGCATGGTCCAGAGGCGCGTGCGGTAGCCGAGCGGGAAGAGGCCGCGGGTGTAGGGGAAGGCGCCGGGCTCGGCGATGTCGCGCGGCAGATGCTTGAGCGATTCGGGCGTGGAGGCGGGGCCGTAGGAGGGATTGAGGACGAGCCCGGAGATCGTCACGGCGTGAGGATCGACCGGCTTGCCACCCTGCTTGTCCGTGGGCCCGAGGTTCAGCGAGGCGTCCGTCCGCGTCGTCGTCGACATGCATCTGCTCCGCGTCCGCACCCCGGACGTGCGCAACCAACGTATCCGCCCACAGGCCAGAACCACCCGGCCGATCGCCCCCGTGAGTCTGACATTGTAAGGAACAGCCAGCCCCAAGCCCAGCGGGACCGATTGCGGATGTGCATGTGCGATGCCGCTGGCCGCGGGCGGAGGGGCCGGGTCAGGGCGCCGGAGAGCGAGCATCGCGGGGAGCCGCGGGAAGCCCGCGGGGGCGGTTGATGACGTAATCCTTCCCCTGAGCCTCGCTGGGCCGGCTGAGCGCGACCTCGGGGACCTTGTCATCAACGACGCCCTGATCGTCCTTGCCGTCGAGCCCGTAGGCGTACAGCAGATACGTGCGCCCGGCCGGGTCGCCCGACAGCACGCGATAACCGAAGGGCTCTTCGGTCCAGGGATCGTCGCGGAGCAGGGTCTTGAGATCGGCGTCGATGCGTGCAAGGTTCTCCGGCGGCGCGCCACCAGAACGCGCGCGGTGGCGTTCGATCGCGATCATCGTGCGGATGCCCGACTCGGAGAGCTGTCGGCGATCGAACGAGCGCTGCGCCGTCGTCAACGCGGGCATCAGCAGCTTCACCAGCAGATAGTTCGCAGGCGTCTTCTCAACCCAGACGTCAGCGTCCGAGGGCTTGGTGATCCGCTCCCGCGGCGTACGCATCGCGTCAAGAAAGACGCGTCCGAACAGCTCGTCGAACTTCTGCTCGGTTTCGTTCTTGGAAGGCGCCAGATATCCGAGCACGTTCAGCAAGGGCGAAACGTTCTTCGGAGCGCCCACACCGGTGGGCCCCGAGCCCGAAAGTCCCAGCTCGGCCACTCGCGCGGGCAGCATCAGGCCCGAGGACGAGTGCGTGCGATTGATCGTGTCCTGGATGCCGATGCGCTCGCCCTTGAAGGGAAAGTCGGCCGGGGGGCGCGCGGCATGGCGGTCGATGATCTCGGTCGCGCGCACCAGCACGGGCTCGGGCAGCGGTCGCTCGATCATGATCGCGATCAGCTCGTTGCGCGCGAGCTCTTCGATCGCGAGCCCAACGAGCGAGGTGATGAGGATCGGCTGGTACTGGCAGAGGCGGGCGATGCTCAGCATGCGCTCGAAGGGCGCGAGCATGCCATCCCAGTCGCCCGACGCGGCAGCGAGCCTCATGCGGGCGGCTTCGGCGCGCGCCATCGCGCGCGTGCCGCCAAGCTCCGGAAGAAGCCACCCGAGCAAGGGCCCATCCTGCTTCTTCATGATGATCCGCCCGGCGCTGGCGACCCGGGCCCAGTCGCGCGTGACGCCCTGCGCATCAAGGTCGGCGAGGAGCTTGCCGGCGTGCTTGCGCAGGATCGGGTCTTCGGCGGGCGTGCCGAGGTAGGCGAGCTCGAACTGCCAGCGATCCTGCGTGTCGGGCTTGCCGCGGTTCGCCTCGTCGTCCGCCGCGAGTGCCGCGGCGCGCGAGAGCTCGTTCACGCGCGAAGCGGTGCTGAGCCAGAGCGCGTACGCGTCAAAGTCAGGCTCCGGGAAGCCCTTCTGCGCATCCGCGGAGAAGGTGATCAGCTCCTGACCCACGTCACGCGAAACGTCAGGCTCGGAGAGCACGGCGCGAACGGTGAGACCGCCGGCGACGACGATGACCGCGCCGAGCACGCCCAGCACGATCCAACGCTTCTTGATGCGACGCGGACGGACCTGTTCGTCGGACATGGAAGCCTCCTGAGTGCGGGCACGCGAGAAGTGCGGTTCGGCTCGAGATCAGCGATAGACGTAATCGAGTCCTGCGCCCGCGGGAAGGACCGCGCGGAAGGGATCCGCGGGGTCACCCTTCCCGCCGTCGTCGCGCCCATCGAGCCCGACCGCGTACAAGCGATACGAAGCGCCCTCGCGCCGATAGCGCAGCGAAGCGCCCGACCACGCGTCGATCGGCTGGGCCGCGAGTTCCGCGGGCACGAGCGCGGCGAGCGCCTCGGGGTACGCGCCTGTCCGGGCGCGGAATCGCTCGAGCGCGATGATCGTTTCGGTCGCCGCGCAGTCGGTAGCAAAGTGATCGGCGCTCTGCAGCGCCTTGCCCATCGCCGGGAGGAGAATCTGCAGCAGCAAGTCCCGGCTCGTGAGCGACTCCTTGGACACGAGACTGTTCTCGCCCGTGCGCTGCGGGCGAGGGAGCTTCGCGGCACGGACGAGCTGCGCGAAGAGCATGTCCGCGCGCTCGCGCAACTCCGCGGCCGTCGCGAGCCCCTCGGCCTGCGGCGATGCCTCGTCCGCACCGGCGGGCACGCTCATCGATTGAATCACGGCCAGCCGACGCAGGTTGGGCCGATCCTGCGGCTTGCCCTCGGCCGACGAATAGACAATGTCGATCGCGTCCAGGGCCATCAGCCGCTCACCCTCGATCGCAAGCGCCATCGTGGGCCAATCGCCCAGGCGCGCCACCATCGAACGTGCCGCGGCCTGGAGCTCGGCGGGTCCGAGCTTGCCCGCCAAGATCGCGCCGCGGAGATGATCGGTCGCGCGTGCGGCGATCGCGGTCGCCACGAGCCGCTCGATCAGCGTCGGGCCGAACGCGGGCACACGCGCGAGGATGAGCATGCGGTCAAACTCGCGGACGGCGTCGGCGGGCCGGCCGTCTGCGAGGGCGATCTCGAACCGGGCCGCCAGCGCTCGCGTGAGCGTCCGCGCCCGGCCCATGTCGGGCAGCAGCACGCTGATGAGCGCGCCTTCAGACGCGGGGCGAACGACGCGTTGCGCCCGCCCGATCTCGTCGATCGCGTCAAAGAACCCCAGTTTCTCGTATGCCTCAAGCCCTCGCCGCGCGGCTTCGACGTCGCCCGCGGTGTCGGGCGAGGGGCGCGCAATCGCGTCGAAGTTGTACGGCATGGCGCCGGCCTCGGTGCTGGCCCGCGCCTGCCGCTCGGCCTCGACCTTTTCACCCAGCGCCCGCAGCAGCACAAAGCCGTTGGGCGCATCGGTCTTGCCACGGACGGCCTCGGGCTGTGCCCGCTCGATCAGCGCGGTAAGGTCCTTCCAATGCTTCGCGTTGCTCGGGGGCAGCGGCCCGGCGAAGGGATCATCGTCCTGCGCGGGCGCGAGGCCGACGAAGACAGCGAGGACCGCCGCAAAGATCACGCGAGCCAGCGCCGAGCGAGTAGGCAAAGGCGAGAGCATGGGGCACCTCCACGGGGGAAGACTACCCGATGCAGCCCAAGCTTGCCCGAGGAAGGCAAAAACGTCGCGCGGATGGCAGGACCCGCCGCGTCAGTTCGGCTTGTGGTTCTGGCGATAGTCGAACACGCCCCAGCCGACCTTGTCGCCCAGGCGCCCGGCCGCGACGAGCTGCTTGAGCAGCGGGCAGGCCCGGTAGCGGTCGTTGTTCAGCCCGTCAGCAAGCACGTTCATGATGTGAACGCACGTGTCGAGCCCGATGAAGTCCGCCAGGCGCAGTGGGCCCATCGGGAAGTTGCACCCGAGCTTCATGATCTCGTCGAGGTGCTGAGGCTCGGCGACGCCCTCCATCCATGCGTAGAACGCCTCGTTGATCATCGGCATCAGCACGCGGTTGGAGATGAACCCGGGCCGGTCGTTGGCGGGGATGGCCGTCTTGCCCATGCGGTGGGCGAGGTCCATCACGCGCGCGACGGTCTCGGGCGAGGTCTGCACGCCCTTGATGACCTCGACGAGCTTCATGACCGGCACGGGGTTGAAGAAGTGCATCCCGATCACGCGGTCGGCGCCCGGACCGGCGGCCGCGGCGATCTCGGTGATGCTGATCGACGACGTGTTGCTCGCGAGCACTTCGCCGTGGGTGAACATCGACGCGAGCTTGTGGAACAGGTCGCGCTTGACGCGGGCGTCCTCGACGATCGCTTCGATCACGATGTCGACGCCCTTGAGCTCTTCGATCGAACCGATGTAGTGAATGCGGGCGAGCGCGGCCTGCATGTCGGGCTGCTGCATGCGGCCCTTCTCAACCTCGCGCGCCAGACGCTTCTGGTGCGCGTCCTGACACTTGGCCAGCGCCTGGGCGTGGTTGTCGGTGACGAGAACCTTGAAGCCCGCGACCGCGGCGACCTGCGCGATGCCGCCGCCCATCTGCCCGGAACCGATCACGCCGATGGTCTTGATCTGTTGCATGCTGCCCTCGAAGTGCCGGCGCACGCACCCACGCACGGCGCCGATGTCCGAGTCTATCGCGGGCCGGGCGCCGCGGGCGGAATCCACCCCCGCGTACCATCGTGGTATGCCGTCGCTGGAACAGCTCCGCAAGCTCTACGCCGCTGACCCAAACGACCCGTTCGTGCTGTACGCCTTGGCCCAGGAACACGCCCGACTCGGGCAGGTCGAGGAAAGCCTGGCGCACTATGACCGCTGCCTGAGCGCGGACCCGGCGTACTGCTACGCGTACTACCACAAGGCCAAGGTTCTGGCGGGCGCAGGGCGCGAGCCTGAGGCGATTGCCGTGCTCCGGACGGGGCTGACCGCGGCCCGGCAGGCCCGCGACACGCAGGCCCAGGGTGAGATCTCCGCGTTTCTCGACGAGCTGACGCCCTGACGGCGCATGCTGAGGGATCGTCCCGAGGGATTATGGCCAAGCGCCGACCCAAGCCATCCCCGCCCGACACCGCCGACGAGGCCCGCGCCCGTGCGCTGCGGTGGCTGAAGCTCCGCGACCGCTCGATCGAAGAGCTGCGCCAGAGACTGTCGGCGCTGGACTTTTCCGACGCGACGATCGTTGAAGCGCTCGCGAGGCTCAAGGCGGAGCGATTGATCGACGATGCGCGGCTCGCGGAGCATGCCGTGGACCGGGAACTGTCGCGCCGGCCCGCGGCGGACGCGCTCTTTGAGCGTCGCCTCTCGGCCCGCGGGATCGAGGCGGGGCTGATCCGCAAGGCGATCGACGGCGCGACTCAGGGCCAGAGCGATCTCGACCGCGCCAAGGAGCTGGTTTCGCAACTGAGCCGGGGTGAGCGCGCCGACACGCGCGCCCGCCGGCGGATCTTCGGGGCGCTTGCCCGCCGCGGGTTTGCGGAGGACGTCGCGATCGAGGCGCTCGAGTCGGTGCTCGGGCCCGACGAGCCAGCCCGAGAGCACGAGAGCGCGGACGGAGACGAAGGAGCGCTATGAGCATGTCACTCGACGGCCGCGGGCTGCCCGCGGGGTATCCGTTCAAAGAATCGTGGGAAGTGACGCCGCGGGACGCGAGGCGCCTGGCCGAAGCGGGCGTTGCGCTGATCGTCGACGTGCGGACGAACGAGGAAGTGGCGGTCGCGTCCGTCGCCCACGCGCTGCACATCCCGCTGCACGAGCTCGAGCAGAGAGCCGACGAAATCCCTGAGGGAGCGTCGGTGCTGACGCTGTGCCATCACGGTGTGCGGTCGATGAAGGCCGCGGCATTTTTGAGGGCGGTCGGGTTTCCGGACGCGCGGTCCGTCGCGGGCGGGATCGAGCTCTGGTCGTGGTCGGCAGACCCGAACGTGCCGAGGTATGAGCGACAGGGCGGCGTCTGCACGGTGCTGCCTCGCGTGTGAGCGCGCAACCGAATGATCCCAAAGGCTGGTCTTGTCCATCCTGAGCGGGCGAAATCTGTGCCCGAGCGACGGGCAATCGACCCAAAAAGCAACGCCCGCATCTTTCGATGCGGGCGCTGGGTGAATCACGTGAGTGACTCTCTCACCCGTTGAGGGGCGAGACGGAGGGCATCAACTCAGAGGTTGCAGCCCGCCTCGAACGCCTTCACGAAGGCCGCGAAGTCGTCCGAGTCGACGAAGCCGGTGTTGTCGAAGTCGGCGTTGCCGGCGGTCGTGTTGCTCGGATCCGTGAACGTACCGCAGAGGTAGTTGGGATCGATGAGGCCCGGCGTGCCGTTGGCCGTGCAGCCTTCCTCGAAGTCCTTGTTGAAGAGCACGAAGTCGTCCGAGTCGATGAAGCCCGAGCCATCGTAGTCAGCGCCGCGGATCGCGCAGGGGCTGAAGAGGGTGATGTGGGTCGCGGCGTAGGGCGTCGACGTCGCGGCGTTCGCGGCGTTGGTGTTGAAGAGGCCGGTCGCGGCGTAGTTCGTGGAGGTACGAGCAGCCTTGTACCAGTCGACGGCGTTCTCGTCACCGGTCGCGGCGCCGGGGGTGTTGACCGGCACGCCGCCGGGGACGCCGGCGGGACGGACGAGGAACGGACCGCTGATGGCCTTGGGGGTCGTCGTCTGGTCCTGAACGAACTGATAGCCGTAGGAGAAGTTCGGGAAGCCGTCGCCATCGACGTCGACGTCACCGTTGGCCGAGTCGGCCAGGTTGAACGCGAGGGTCGTGCCCTCGAGGTCGATGGTGTAGATCCAGCCGCCGAAGCCGTTGGTACCGGTGAACCAGTTGCCGGCGATGTCGGCCAGCTCGATCGCGATGATGCCGCGAACGCCGGTCGAACCCGCGCCGTTGAAGCCGAAGTCGTTCTCGTAGAACGAGTTGACGACGCCGTAGCCGATGATGCCGTCGCCGTTCACGTCACCGCCGGGACCGCCAACGCCCGTGGCGTAGGCGATCTCGTAGCCGTCGATCAGGGTGTTGCCGGGGGTCGCGCGACCGGCGGGACGCAGGTCGCCCCAGTTGACGATCTCAGCGCCGAAAGCCGGACGGCTGAGCGCGTCGGTCGTCGTGCGGGCGGGGTTGTCCAGACCGTGGAAGAACGTGTCGGACTGCGAGTTATCCCAGACCGGATTCGGGCTGGCGCGGACGATGAAGTCCGAGACCACGCGCTCGCCGGTCGCCAGATTGATGTACACGTGCTTGACGCCCGCGATGGGCAGCACGTCGCCATTGCCGTTGGACAGCACGGGCTCGTTGCCGGCAAACGCCGGGGAGACCGCGCCAGCCGCCAGGGCCAGAACAAGCGTCGACTTCGCCTTCATGAGAACACTCCTCTTGAAATGAACCTCGGATACTCGCCCCTTCGGGGCCCTCCGAACTCGGACACCTCAGATTCGGGTCGCACGCACTGATCGGCCCGAAGACTGACGCATTCACGTCCCAAGCCGACACCGGCCTGAGCCCCCACCCACGTACCCGCGAGTCGTCCGGTCTCTCCCTACTCAGCAGGGGAGTAACGCACCCGCAGCGCCGGGATTCCAAGCCCGACGGTCCGACCTGAGAATCAGGTCGGACACGCCTCCACGCCGCGCGATGCCTGCGCGGAGGTTCGGGTACAGAATACCGGAAGCCTGAACCTATGCAAGACTTTTTTGAGGCCGCACCTTGACTTCGTGGCAGTTTCGTCCGAGATCAAAGCAAAACCCGGACAACCCCCGGCCACGCGATCGCTCACGCCCCCGCAACGCCCCGGGCCTGACGCATCGAACCCACGAACTCATCGAAGAGGTATCCCGCGTCGTGCGGGCCCGGCGAGGCTTCGGGGTGGTACTGCACGGCAAAGACCGGCTTCGAAACAAGCCGAAAGCCCGCGAGCGTGCCGTCGTTGAGGTGCATGTGCGTGGCGGCGCCGCCGATGGCTTCGAGTGAGGCAGGATCAACCGCAAAGCCGTGGTTCTGGCTCGTGATCTCGACCTTGCCCGCGGGGCGCGTGGAGTGATCGCGCACGGGCGCGATGTTGGCGATCGGCTGATTGGTGCCGCGATGGCCGAACTTGAGCTTGAAGGTCTTGGCTCCCGCGGCGAGGGCGAGCAGCTGGTGCCCGAGGCAGATGCCGAAGGTCGGGATCGCGGGGCCCTTGTCGTCCTTGATGATGTCGCGGAGGGTGGCGACGGTGGCTTCGACGGCGGCGGGGTCGCCGGGCCCATTGGAGATGAAGAGGCCGTCGATCTCGCCGCGCTGATACATGGCGCGGATGTCGGCGGCCTTGGTGTCGTGGGGGACGACCTTGACGTCGCAGCCGCGGGTCGTGAGGTTGCGGAGGATGTTGCGCTTGGCGCCACAGTCGAGCGCGAGGACACGCAAGGGCTTGATGCCTGAGGGCTTAGCTTCACCGGCCCAGTCGCCGAGGGTTTCGTTCCACGTCAGGCCGCTGGAGCAGCCGACGCGGGGGACGAGGTTCTGGCCGGCCATGCTCGGGGCGTTGCGGGCCATCGCGACGAGGTCGGCGGAGGAGAGGTCGGTGCGGTCGGTGAGCACGGCCTGGGTTGAGCCGCCCGCACGGAGCGTGCGGGTGAGGCGGCGTGTGTCGACGCCCGCGATGCCCAGAACACCGGCCTGAGCGAGATAGTCGGAGAGGGACTGCGTCGCGCGGAAGTTCGAAAACTCGCGGGCGAGCTCGCGGACGACGAAGCCCGCAACTTGAACCTTGGCGCTCTCGACGTCCTCGGGATTGACGCCCGTGTTGCCGATCAGGGGGAAGGTTTGGACGAGGATCTGCCCGGTGTAGGAAGGATCGGTGAGGGATTCCTGATAGCCGGTGAGGGCGGTGTTGAAGACGAGCTCGGCGACGCTGGCAAGGCCCCGGCCGATGGCGCCAAAGGCGTGGCCCGAGACGACGGTGCCGTCGGTAAGCGCAAGCCGGGCGACGGGAGCGGAAGAGCCGTTCCGGGCGGTCTGGGCGTGCGAGCGGGTGGAGGCCGATGGGGCGTGGTGGGTCATCGGGGGCGTAGTCTAGCGCGGCATGAGCGAAAGGTCGCCCATCTTGTTCAGCGCGGAAGCACCGGCTGGCGTGTACGCACGCGTCGCCGTCGAGCGCGGGCTGACGAGCGGGGGCGGTTTGGGCGCGTCGGCGCTGACGTACCGCGTGCCGGAGGGATGGGCGGCGGCGGTCGGGCAGACGGCGACGGTGCCGCTTGGGAGAAAGACGGTCGCGGGCCTGATCGTTGAACTCGGCGGGCCGGAGCTCGCGGAGGGGATCGACGCGTCGCGCTTGCGGGAGATCGCGTCGGTCTCTGGCGAACCGATGCCGGCGAAGCTGCTGGAGCTGGCGCGCTGGCTGAGCGAGTACTACGTCTGCCCGCTGGGGATGGTGCTGGGGACGATGAGGCCCGCGGCGGTCAAGCGCGGGACGGGGCTGCGCGAGGTCGTCCGGCTCGTCCGCGCCGAGAAGTTGCCCGAGGCGGGGATGCTCAAGCCGGCGGGCCGCGCGGCGCTCGAGGCGCTCGCGCGGGCGAACCCAAGCTTTCCGCTCACGAAGAACGAGCTGGTGTCGGCGCTGGTTGGGGCGGGACTGGAGCCGCGGGCGGGAGCGAGGGCGGCGGGGACCTTGATCCGCGTGGGGGCGGTGGTCGAGACGCGCTCGAGCGAGGTCCGTGTGCGCGAGCGCGAGACGTCGGGTGCGGCGCTGGGACCGATCGCGGACCCCGCGAAGATCACGCTGACGAACGGTCAGGCCCGCGCGAGCGAGGCGATTTCCTCGGCGCTCGGCACGTTCTCGGTGCACCTGCTCCGGGGCGTCACGGGCTCGGGCAAGACCGAGGTGTACCTGCGGGTGATCGAGGCCATGCTCCGCACGACCCAGGGCGCGGCGATCGTGCTTGTGCCCGAGATCGCGCTCACGCCGCAGACGTCCGAACGCTTTCTCGCGCGCTTCGCCGGGCTTACAGGCGTCGCGGTGCTGCACTCAGGGCTTACGGCCTCGCGGCGGCACCAGGAATGGCAGCGCGCGGCGCGGGGCGAGGCGCGTGTGATCGTCGGTGCGCGCTCGGCGGTGTTCGCGCCCGTGCCCAGGCTCGGGCTCGTCGTCGTCGATGAGGAGCACGACTCGTCGTACAAGCAGGATCAGCTCCCCCGCTATCACGCGCGCGACGTCGCGATCAAGCGCGCGCAGCTGGAGGGATGCCCGGTGATTCTGGGGTCCGCGACGCCGAGCCTGGAGTCGTGGCAGAACGCGCAGCCCGTCGAGGGCAAGCCTGCTCGCTCGCGGCTGCACGAGCTGACCGAGCGTGTCTCAACCATGGGGCCAGCGAGGCTGCCGATCGTGAAGATCGTGGACATGGCGCGCGAGCGAGCGGCGCTGCGCTCGGGCCCCGCGGGCGCGCGGGCGCGTGACATGCTGATCGGGCCGACGATGGCCTCGCACCTGCGTGCGACGCTGCGCGAGGGCGGGCAGGCGATTCTGCTGCTGAACCGGCGCGGCTTTGCGGGGTACGTTGGCTGCGCGAGCAGCGCGTGCGGCTGGGTGCAGCAGTGCGAGCACTGCTCGGTCGCGATGGTGCTCCACCACCGCTCGCTGCACGCCGGGACGCGCGAGCACATCCGCTGTCATCACTGCCTGACGGAGCAGATCGTGCCCGCGCACTGCCCGGAGTGTTCGGGGCGGGTGGTGCTGCTCAGGCCCGGGACGCAGAGGCTTGAGGACGAGCTGGCCGAGGGATTCGGCGACGTGCTGGGCGCGGATCCGGCGTCGGCGGTGCTGCGCGTCGACTCGGACACGATGCGATCGGCGCCCGACTACTTCGAGGCGTTCGCGCGATTTGCCTCGGGCGCGGTGCGGGTGCTGATCGGGACGCAGATGCTGGCCAAAGGTCTGGACTTTCCCAACGTGAGGCTCGTCGGCATCGTCGACGCCGACACGGGGCTGGGACTGGCTGATTTCCGCGCGAGCGAGCGCACGTTCCAGCTCATCAGCCAGGT
>JANRKN010000116.1:0-21555 GCA_033763435.1 Planctomycetota bacterium | reverse complement strand
GGCGAGCCGCGCACGAAGAAATGTCGGCCCGCGATGCCGAAGTCGCCCGCGTACCAGTAGCCCAGCGCGCGCATCGGCTCGACACAGGCAAAGCCTGCCTCGTGCGAGCGAAGGATCGGAAGCAGATCGATTACGGGCTTGGCGATGAGGCCGGGGACCGACGTGCTGCCGATGTGCTCGACGCGCTCCAGTGCGTGCGCACAGGCGTGAAGGATGCGCTGCGCCTCGCGCTGGCCCTCGGCGAGCCACGCGGGATCGTGGGGCAGCAGCACGATCGGCTCGGGGGAACGCCAGAGATGCTCGGGGTCGGGCGTGGGGCGCGGCGTGTGGGTCATGCGAGAGAATATGTTCGGCAATGCCGCGGGCGGGCGGGCGTTGAGCGGTACGAGGCGTGTGCGCGGATGTTCCGAGCGCGGGCCCGAACGGTCAGGAGCGAAGCAATGAACGTGTGGAGCAAGCGTCTGGTGCTGGGTGCGGCCGTGGCGATCCCGCTGATCGGTGCGATGACGCTCCCGGTCTCGGCGTGGCAGCCCTCGGGCCAGCCCGCGGGGCAGGGTGGTCAGCCGGGCGGCAAAGGTCGGCCCGAGCGTGGTGGTCCGGGCGGTCCGGGCGCTGAGGGCGGCCCCGGCGGCGAAGGCCGGCGTGAGCGCGACCCGGCGATGGAAAAGTACCGCGACGTGATCCGCGAGCATCCGCGCCTGGGCCGGGCGCTGGCGAGCCTCGAGAGCGCCAAGGACTATCTCGAGAAGGCGCCCAACGACTTCGGCGGGCACAAGGCCGCGTCGATCAAGGCGTGCGAGGCCGCGATCGAGCAGCTCAAGGAAGCGATCAAGTTCGACGCCAAGCAGGAAGGCCCGCGCGGCAACGGCGAGGGCGGCAGGGGTGAGGACGGCAAGGGCCGCGGGCCCGGGAGCGACCGCGGTGGCGAGCGCGGCAAGGGCCGCAGCGGCCAGGGTGGCGGTGGTGGTGGTGGTGGCGGCGGTGGCGGCCAGCCTCAGTAATCCCGCCTGTTCGTGCAAGGTTCCTCGCAGCCGGCGCTCCCCAGGGGCGCCGGTTGTCATTCCCGGGCGGAATGACTACGCTTGCATCATGACGCAAGTACGCAAAGGTCCTCGGCGCGCGCGGAGTGTCCGGGTGGTCGTGTCGTCGGTCCCGAGACCGCTCTCGCCCGCACAGGCCTCGCGCAGGCGCGGGCCGATTGATGCCGCGATGGACCCCGAGCTGTTCCGTGCGCTGGGCGATCCGACCCGCGCGGGCCTGCTCGCGTGCCTGGCCAAGTGCTCGCGCGCCTGCTCGGTGGGCGAAGTCGCCGAATGCTGCGAGGTCGATCTTTCGGTCGTGTCCCGGCATCTCGCGCTGCTGGCGCGCGCGGGGGTGCTGGAACCTTCGCGGCAGGGGCGGACGGTGCTGTATCGACTGCGCGGCGCTGAGCTCGCGTCGCGCTTGCGGGCGCTGGCCTCGGCGCTGGAGTGTGGCGGCTGTTGCGGTTCAGCGTGCAGTTCTGGGTGCAGTTCTGGGTGCGGTTCTGGGTGTGGTTCGGCGTGTCGGGGAGGATGCTGAAATGACCGAGCGACTGCGGGTGATGTTCCTGTGCACGGGCAATTCGTGCCGGAGTCAGATGGCCGAGGGATGGGCCAAGGCGCTGAAGGCGCGTGAGATCGAGGCGTTCTCGGCCGGGACGAACCCGCACGGGCTGAACCCCCGCGCGGTGCGCGCGATGGCCGAGGCTGGCGTGGATATCTCCGGGCACACGTCCAAGACCCCGGCGGACCTTGAACGCGCGGGCGCGCGCTTTGACGTCGTGGTCACGGTGTGCGACTCGGCGCACGAGGCGTGCCCGGTATTTCCGGGTGCGCGGGTGGTGCACGTGGGGTTTGAAGATCCGCCGAGACTCGCCGCGGGCGCGAAGACCGACGAAGAAGCGATGGCCCACTATCGGCGCGTGCGCGATGAGATCCGCGCGTTCGTCGAGGGGTTGCCGGGCGCGCTCGAGCGAGCCGGTGCCAGGTGAACTCTGAAGTTCCGGGAGAACCAAGGAGCAAACATGAACAGCAAGTCCAACAAGGGTGACACAAGCTGCGGCTGCGGCCCCGGCGGCTGCGGACCCCAGAAGACGACCGTCGCGCTCGAGCACGACACCGTCCGCGCCAAGGTGCGCGAGGGCTACGCGGCGATCGCTGATCGCGGCGGATGGTCCGCGAGTGAGCCCGCGCCCAAGGCCGACGCCGAGTCTTCCCGCTGCACGCCGACCAAGGCCGGCGGTGGGTGCTGCGGCCCGGCCAACTTCAGCGCCGAACAGCTCGCGCAGGCGATCGGGTACATCCGCCAGGACCTGGCCGCGGTGCCCGAGGGCGCGAACATGGGCCTTTCCTGCGGCAATCCGACGGCGCTCGCCTCACTGCGCGAGGGCGAGGTCGTGCTCGACCTGGGCTCGGGCGGCGGGTTTGACTGCTTCGTCGCTGGCCCCAAGGTCGGTCCCGCCGGGCGCGTGATCGGCGTCGACATGACGCCCGCGATGATCACCAAGGCGCGCGCGAACGCGTCGATGTACACGGCGCAGACGGGCCTGGCGAACGTCGAGTTCCGCCTGGGCGAGATCGAGAATCTGCCCGTCGCCGACGGCAGTGTCGATGTCGTGATCTCCAATTGCGTGCTGAATCTTTCGCCCGACAAGCCGCGGGTCTGGCGCGAGATGGCGCGCGTGCTGCGCCGGGGTGGGCGCGTCGCCGTGAGCGACCTTGCGCTGCGCCGCGAGTTGCCCGCGGAGGTGCTGTCGGACGTTGAGGCGCTGGTCGGCTGTGTGTCGGGTGCGGTGCTGATCGAGCAGGTGCGCACGGACATGCTCGCGGCGGGCCTGACAGGCATCACGCTGACCGAGAAGCCCGATTACATCGACGCGATGACGGACTGGGAAGACCCGTTGTATCAGAAGATCGTGCGAGCCCTGCCCGAGGGCACCAAGCCCAGCGACTTCATCACCAGTCTCGACATCGCGGCGGTGAAGCCTTGAGGCGCGCGCTGGCCGAGGCGCTGGGGACGTTCTTTCTCGTGTTCGCGGGCACCGGGGCGATCGTGATCGATTCGGTCAGCAACGGCGCAGTATCTCACCTGGGCGTCGCGCTGGTCTTCGGGCTCGTCGTGATGGGCATGATCGCGATGGTGGGCGACGTGTCCGGCGCGCACCTCAACCCGGCGGTCACGGCGGCGTTCGCGCTCTCGGGCCGACTTCGCGCGCGTGAGACTTTGCCGTATGTTTCGGCGCAGTTGCTCGGCGCGCTCGCGGCATCGGGCCTGCTCGCGCTGATGTTCCCAACGCACGAGACGCTCGGCGCGACGCTCCCCGTCGGCCCGGTCTGGCGCGCGTTCGTGCTCGAGGTCGTGATCACCTTCATGCTGATGCTCGTGATCCTTGCCGTCGCATCGGGGCCTAGGGAGCGCGGGCTGGTTGCGGGCATCACGATCGGCGGCGTCGTAGCTCTCGCGGCGCTGTTCGCGGGGCCCATCTGCGGTGCATCCATGAACCCCGCGCGCTCGCTCGCCCCCGCGCTTGTCTCCGGGCGCACTGAATCGCTCTGGGTGTATCTCTCGGCGCCCATGCTCGGCGCGGCGCTGGCCGTGCCCGTGGCCGCGGGACTCGGATGGGTGCGCCCGCGTCACTCTGACAGCGACAAGTGCATCAACGCCGCGACCACCAGTGAGTGATGGATCACGCCCGCGCGGATCAGCTCCGGGATCTCCGCGCGCGGCACGAGCCTCACGGCGATCTCTTCGTCGCTGTCGGGGTTCGCGGGCCGCTCGGCAAGTCGGCAGTTGGTGATGAGCCCCGTGTGCACGTGGTTGTTGAGCATCGCGGGGTTCGCGCTCACGCGCCCGATCATCCGCACGGGGTCGCCCGCGTAGCCGGTCTCTTCGAGCAGCTCGCGCTCGCAGGCGCGCGCGGGGCTCTCGCCGGGGTCGACGACGCCGCCCGGGAGTTCGAGCGTGATCTCGGCGGTGCCGAAGCGGAACTGCTCGATCATGACGATGTGCCCGTCGGGCGTGAGCGGGACGACGTTGATCCAGTCGGGGCATTCGACGACGGTGAAGTCTCCGCCGCGGCCCGGGTGCGTTGCGCTCTCCATCCGGCGCATCACGAGGCGCAGGATCCGCGTGCGCGCCAGCTCGCGCGCGGGCTCGACGCGCCAGGGTGTGATCAGCGACAGGTACGGCCGGCGGTCGGGGCCCGTGGGCGCGGGTGGGGGCGCGGGCAGGTTGGGAGCGGGCGGCATCATGCCCCGAGCGTACGGGTGCAACGCGCGGGGCTGATTTCCGAACAAGCGGTGGGCGTTGGGCGGTGGGCGTTGGGTGAGGGAGGACGGCGGAGCGCGCATGGAAACGCTGATGGGCTTGTGCATCGGGGTGGGGCTCGCGTCGGCGTGCGGCTTCCGCGTGTTTGTGCCGCTGCTCGCGCTGAGCCTCGCGGCCAAGGCCGGGCTCGTCAGCACGGGCGAGAGCCTCGCGTGGATCGGTTCCTGGCCCGCGGTGATCGCGCTCGCGACGGGCACGGTGCTGGAGGTCGGCGCGTACTTCGTGCCGTGGGTCGATCATGCGCTCGACACGGTCTCAGGTCCCGCGGCCGTGGTCGCGGGCACGCTCGCGGCCGCCTCGCAGCTCGGCGATGTCCACAGCGTCAGCCCGTTCCTGCAATGGGGCACAGCACTCGTCGCGGGCGGCGGCGCGGCCGGCGCGACCAAGCTCGCTAGCGTCGCGACCCGCGGCACATCCACCGTCACCACCGGCGGCACGCTCAATCCCGTTATCTCGGCGGTGGAATCGGCGATCTCCGCGGTGCTCTCGTTCCTCGCGATTGCCGTCCCGGTGTGCGTCGGGCTCCTGGTCCTTGCGATCATCGTGTTCGTGGTCCGCCGACGCCTCCGCGCCCGCAAGGTCCGCTTGGCGCTGGGTTGAGGACGGAGCGTGGTCGCAGCGTCGTCGTCGGCGGCGCCCGCGGGCAGGTCGGGCGCGCCACCGGCGTCGTCCGAAGCACGGACCATCCCACCCCCGTCCGCGTTCTCCGATCAGCACCCTGCTTCAAACGCCTGCACGAAGGCGACGAAGTCGTCCGAGTCCAAGAAGCCGGTTCCGTCAAAGTCTGCCGAGGGCTGGCCCGCGATGAACGCCCCGACGAAGCTCGAGAAGTCGTCCGAGTCGAGGAAGCAGGACCGGTCAAAGTCCGCGGCGCACGGCGGCAGGGCGTTGAAGGTCGCGCTCGACGTGACCGCGTTGCCGCAGGCGTCGGCGACGGTCACCTCGACCGCGCAGCTCGCGTCCCCGCCGCACGAGCCGACGAACAGCACCGGGCCGGTCTCGCTCTGGAGCGCGCCGTTCACGCGCCACTCGTAGCGCAGGGTTCCCGTGCCCGACGCGTCGGCCACGAACACGCCCGGGTTGGCCGGGCAGCCCGCGGTGTCGGCCAGCGGCGCGTTGAGCGTCACGCCCGACGCGGAAAGATCGCAGACCGCCTCGGTGTCGAGGTACGTGAGGATCTGGGCCGCGACTCGCGGGCCCATCTCGAGCCGGATGTTGCTCATGCCCCCCGCGCAGGTGTGGCAGTAGGACATGATCGTGCCCTGGTTGGCTGGGATGGGGCTGTTGCAGTCGCCGTTCCCGCAGTTGTCGATGACCGGCGTGTACGAATCGTGCGTGTGCCCGGTCCCGAAGTTGTGCCCGATCTCGTGGGCGACGACGAAGGGGTCCCAGTTCTGCGGCAGGTTGTTCCCCAGCGGGTACGGGAACGACAGATTGAGGTACGCGCTGACCCCGTAGTCGTACTCGGGATAGCAGATCACGCCCAGATAGGCCACGCCGCCGGCCTGGGGCATCCGGCGCGGGCTCAGCATGTGGACGATCGAGCGCGACACGCCCGTCATGTTCGCGTTCCAGTGCTCCTGGAACTGGTAGAGCAGGTCGATCGTGCCGTTGACGGTCCACGGATCGTTCGCCGTGTCCCAGATGCGCAGGTACGGGATCTGCAGGCGGGTGTTGAACTCGGCGGCGTAGATCTCCGAGACCGCGCCGATCAGGAACGCGGCGTAGTTGGCCGCGGCGGCGGTCGACGTGAAGCCCTCGCGGAACTCAAAGTCGGTCTCGATCGCGACCTGAGCGATCCGGCACGGGGCGTCGCGGTCCTCGAACGCGCCCGGCTGATCGGGCTGGCCCGAGTGAGCGAGCGAATCGTCGGCGAGTGAGCGCGCCCGGGCCGGGGCGCCGGTGCTCGCGCGGACGGGACGCATCGGCGTGTTCAGCGCGACGCTCGCGGGCATCGCCGCGGTGCCGACGCCGCAGGAGAACCGCTCGATCGGCATCGCGCCCGACGCTTCGAGCGCGGCGACGGAATAGATCACCGGCGCGAGGTTCGCCCCCTCGGGGCCCGACGAGATCACGAACTGCTCCGCGCCGGTCAGGATCAGCGCGTCCACGCGGGGCGCCGAGCCCAGCGCCCCCGCGGGTGTGACGGCCAGGAAGACCCGCGAGTTCTCCACGCCCCGCACCGAGCCAGAGAAGAACGTGGCGCTCAGCACCGCGGCGGGCTCGCGCTCCTGCGGGCCCTCGTCGGTCACGACCGTGATCTTCGCGCCGGGCGCGAAGACGCTGGTGCGGGCAAGGTCGAGCGAGGCGAGTGTCGTCTGGCCGTCCGAGGAAGGCAGCGGCAGGTCGATCACCGTGCCCGCCGCGGCGCCCGCGAGCGCGGCCAGAGCCTGCGCATCGGGGCTCAAGCGCACCACCCGCGGGCCGAACGGCTGCTCGGGCGACGCGGAAAGCGCACGCAGATTCGTCGCGGCCCGCGCGGCGGGGGATTGCTGCGCCAGCGCCGGGCGCGCGCCCAGGCACGAGATCGCAAGGGTGGAGAACGCCAGGCAGATCGTGAGCGGAGATCGCATGCGGGCACCTCAGAAGAGATCGGCGGACGACAGGCCCGGAAGGGCGAGCGAACGACGGACCGGGGGCGGTCGGGCCTCGGCAGAACACCGGGCGAATCCAGACTACCCGATCCGGACGGGCGCGCGAAGCGGCTCCGCGAAAGTTCCGCGCCCGGGGAGATTTGGTTCGGGGCTTGTGAGGACGATTGGTGTCGGCTGACCGAGGCCGAAGCGTGTATCTTCACGCCGCATGAACGAAGTGCCCAAGGGCATGTTGGTCCGCGGGGGTGATGGCTCGGTCGCGGCGGTGCTGGCCGTCGCGGCGCCGTCGCGCGGGCGCGAGCGTGCCTGGACGCGGAGCAAGGCGGGACTGCTCGGCTTGGGCTTTCTGGTGCTCATGTTCCTTGCGTGCGTCGCGACGTTGCCCTGGACGCTCGCACAAGTCCGCGAAAGTGGAAGCGAAAACGCCCGCGGCGTGCCCCGCTACAACGCGGGCGACCCGAAGGATGGCCGCTCGCCCCCGACGTGGGCGCTGAGTCTGGGATACGAGCTTCCTGCGCGCGAGGTGCAGCGCCTGAATGCGCGGGTGGATGAGGCGAAGGTCGCGCAGATCGCTGCGGCGGCGGGCGTCACGCCCGAGCAGGCCGTCGCGCAGACCCAGGGCCCGGTCGCGGAGGCTCTCAAGAAGGAATGGCCCGACTCGGCGCTGGGGACCGACGTGCTGGGGCGGAGTCTGCTGGTGCGGGTGCTGACGGGCGGCGGGATCTCGATGGGCATCGGGATCGCGGCGGCGATGCTCTCGGTGCTGATCGGGACGCTGTACGGATCCATCGCGGGCTATGCGGGCGGGCGGGTCGACGGGTTCATGATGCGGATCGTGGACATCCTGTACGGATTGCCGTACATCCTGCTGGTGGTGCTGCTCGCGGTCGCGGTGGACGCGCTGGTGGAAAAGTGGGTCTCGTCGCGCGTGCCGGCAAAGGCCCAGGAGCGCGCGGTGTACGTCGAGCGCGCGCTGGCGGCGCTGCCCGAGGCCGAGCGGACCAGCGACGCCCGGCGCGCGGAGCTGGAAGCCCAGGCGCTCGAGAAGATCGGGACGGGCGAGATCGGGCTGAGCGTGCAGAACGCGATCAACGTCGTGACGCTGTTCGTGGCGATCGGCGGCGTGTCGTGGCTCACGATGGCGCGGGTCGTGCGCGGGCAGGTGCTGAGCCTCAAGAACCAGCCGTTCATCGAGGCGGCCCGCGCGATCGGCACGCCCGTGCACCGGACGTTCCTCCGGCATCTGCTGCCGAACCTTGTCGGGCCCATCATCGTCTACTCCACGCTCACGGTCCCGCAGGCGATCCTGCAGGAGAGCTTCCTGTCCTTTTTGGGCATCGGCGTCAAGCCACCCTTGCCCAGTTGGGGGAACCTCGCGGCGGACGGTCTGGTGGAATTGAATCCTTACCAGTCCAATTGGTGGTTGCTGCTCTTCCCGTGCGTGCTGCTGGGCTCGACGCTGCTGGCGCTGAACTTTGTGGGCGAAGGACTGCGCGAGGCGTTCGATCCCAAGCGGCGTGCGCGATAGGCTTGGGCCCGCCCGCGAGGTGTGACAACCCCCGGGCCGGGTCAGGGCTTCATGAGTGTCGGGTGTGCCGCGTTCTGCGGCGACCCGCAGAACTGGATCAGGCGTTCCGGGGTCGAGTTTTCCGAGAGGGCATCGATGCAGAACCGATTCACCCTGAAGGATTTCGTGCTGCTGGTCGTGGTGCTGGCGGTGGGCGTGAGCCAGTGGCTCTCGATGGTCCAGCGCGACCGCGACCGCACGCAGATGGCCAAGGTCGAAGAGCAGCTGGGCACGGTCGCGCAGCAGCTTGGGCGCATGCAGCAGTCGCTCGATCAGAACGCACGCGAGATGCAGAAGATCGGTTCGGCGCTGGCCGAGGGCGTGGTCGCCCGGCCCGCGACGGACGGCGGCGCGGCGAGCGCGGGCCCGCGCGGCGGACGCGATGAGTCGTGGGCGCGCCCGGGCGTCGCGGTCGAGTGGGCCGCGCCCATCGGCTTCACGAACGACCCCACCAAGGCCGAGGGCTTTGTCGAGGGCGGCGAGTTCGTGCAGATCTTTGAGGGCCAGCCCGCGGTCGTGACCAGCTTCCGCTACGGCGACACCTACGGGCGCTACGTCAACGACGAGGTGGTCGAGAGCCTCGGGCGGTACAACGTGCAGACGCTGAAGCTCGAGCATCTGCTCGCCGCGGCCTGGCAGATGGACCCCGAGGGCATGTGGCTCCGCGTGCGGATTCGCGATGAGGCGCGGTTCAGCGATGGGAAGCCGGTGACGGCCGAAGACGTGCGATGGACGCACGACGATTTCCTCTACAACCCCGAGGTGCAGGCCGATCGGTTCCGCTCGGTGACCAACGGCATCGCGAAGATCGAGGTGCTCGGCGAGAAGGTCGTCGAGATCCAGTTCAAGGAACGGCGCTTTGACAACAAGCAGCAGGCGGCGCTCATGCCCGTGCTGCCCAAGCACTTCTTCTCGCGCTTCACGCCCGCGCAGATCAACACGAGCACGGGCCTGCTCATGGGCTCGGGTCCGTACCGGTTCCCGTCGGTGGATCCGGACAATCAGTGGGCGCCGCCGCAGGACATCGTGCTGGTGCGCAACGAGTCGTACTGGGGCCCGCGCCCGGCGGTGGAACGCATCCGCTTCAAGGTGGTTCAGGATTCGCTCGCACGCCTCACGACGTTCACGAATCAGCAGGCCGACTTTGCCCGGCCCACCGCGGCACAGTTCGACAAGCTCAAGGACGACCCCGCGTTTCTCCAGTATGCCCGTGCGAAGATGTGGTACAACGTTCAGGGCGGGTGGAGCTTCATCTGCTGGCAGACGGGCCCGCGCGCGGGCGGCAAGCTCACGCCGTTCTCGGATCGGCGCGTGCGACTGGCAATGACGCACCTCATCGACCGCGAGAAGATCAAGCGCGACATCTCCAAGGATCTGGTCCGGCTTGCCACGGGCCCGTTCAACTCCGAGACCCCGCAGGCCAACCCACGCATCCAGCCGTGGCCCTACGACGTCGAGAAGGCCAAGGCGCTGCTCGATGAGGCGGGCTGGAGAATCCGCGACGCCAGCGGCTTCCGCACCAACGAGAAGGGCGAGCGTTTCACCTTCCAGCTCACCTTCGGCCAGGGCAACGACAGCACGCTGCAGATGGTCACCTACGTCAAGGACCAGTGCGCGATGGTCGGCATCGACTGCCAGCTCGCGCCCATCGACTGGTCGGTGCTCCAGAGCATCCTCGATCGGCGCGACTTTGACGCGATCACGTTTGCCTGGTCCAGCAGCGCGCCCGAGACCGACCCGACGCAGCTCTGGGCCATCAGCTCGATCGAGGGCACGGGCGACAACTTCGGGCAGTGGCGCAACGAAGAGGCCGACGCGCTGATCAAGAAGGGCCGGCAGACCATCGACGACGATGAACGCATGAAGGTCTGGCACGAGCTGCACCGCGTGATCCACGAGGATCAGCCCTACACCCCGCTGCACGAGCAGCCCTGGCTGCGGCTGGTCAACAACCGCGTCGGGAACTTCAACATGTACCGCATGGGCATGGACGTGTCTGAGTTCTTCATGCGCGGCGGCGCCGGGTCCTCCAAGCAGCCCTGAGCGAACTCACTCCCCCCTTCCCACGGAGGCTCGCTCACCATGGGCACCTACGTCCTTCGACGGCTCCTGCTCATGATCCCGACCCTGATCGGGATCACGTTCCTCATCTTCATGCTCATCGCGCTCTCGCCCGGCGGCATCGGCGCGGCGCTCCGCGCGGCGGGCGGCTCGATGCAGGCCGACGTCGGCTCACGCGCCATCCAGGAAGCCTACCTCGAGGACCGCTACGGGCTGGACTCGCCCGTGGTCGTTCAGTACCTGCGCTGGCTGCACCGCATCAGCCCCGTCAAGTTCGGCGAACGCGCCCAGATCCTTCCCACGGGCGAGGTCGTGGGCCAGCCGCGCGCGATGCGTGAGCCGCCCATGTGGCGCTGGTTCCTGAACGAACTGCCGCCTGAGCCCGCGCCGGTTGCGCTCGAAACCGCGCCCGATGAGAAGAACGGTGAGGCTCGCTCGCGTGCGTGGTCGCTCGCTTCCAACGGTTACGCCCGCGCCCGCTCGACGTACGTCGCCTCACGCGCGGTCTTCGAGCAGCGCCTGGGTGACTACGCCAAGGCCATCGGGCGCGGCGACCTCGTGGACTATCGCAACCGTCCCGACCTCGGCGCGCTCAGCAAGCTCTCGCCCGACAAGAACTCTCCCGCCTGGGCCGAGGTCGAGAAGGCCTGGGACGCGACGATCACCGCGTACCGCGCCGGGTTGGACGCGCGCGCGCGGGCGCTGGGCGTCTTTGAGGCGCAGCTCTTCCCGCAGGTGGGCCTGCCCGTGATCCCGGGCGCGGTCAGCGTCGCGCTGCCCGACCTTGGCACCTCGTTCGCTCGCGGGCGCCCGGTGGTCGATCTGATCGCGACCGCGCTGCCCGTCACGCTGCTGCTGAACCTGATCGCGTTCCCGATCGTGTACCTGATCGCGATCCCCTGCGGGATGCTCGCGGCCGTGCGGCAGGGACGCTGGCAGGACGTGACGCTGGGCGGCGTGTTCGTCGCGCTCTGGTCGATCCCCACGGTGTGGGCGGGCGTGCTGTGCCTGGGCTATCTCGCGAGCGATCAGTACCTGGGCGCGTTCCCGGTGGGCGGGCTCAACGACAAGGATGCCGCGAGCTTCACGTTCCTGCCCACGTGGGGCGAGATGGGCTTTGAGCGCGGCTTCCTGCTGGACACGCTCTGGCACATCGCGCTGCCGGTCCTGTGCCTGGTGTACGGCGGGTTCGCGGTGCTCAGCAAGCAGACGCGCGCGGCGATGCTCGAGAACTTCAACGCCGACTACGTCCGGACCGCCAAGGCCAAGGGTGTCGAGCAGAAGACGATCGTGTTCGCGCACGTGTTCCGCAACTCGCTGCTGCCGCTGATCACGATGTTCGCGACCGTCTTCCCGGCGACGCTCGCGGGCTCGGTGGTGATCGAGCGGATCTTCTCGGTGCCCGGCATGGGCAGCATGGTGATCGAGGCGATCTATCTTCGCGACCGCGAGGTGCTGCTGGCCAACACGCTGATGATCGCGGCGGTGAACCTGCTCGCGCTGCTGCTGGCCGACATCCTGTACGCGCTGGCCGACCCGCGGATCAGTTACAAGTAACTCGTCCTGACAAGCACCAGAACACCCATGACCAGCACCCAACCATCCTCTTCTCCGGGCCCGCGGCCCGAGCCCGCGAGCGTGACGGGCGTGCAGCTCATGCAGGGCATCGGCGTGCGCGAGGCCCGCGGCTTCTGGGCCGACGCGTGGTCGAGCGTGCTCAAGCAGCCCCGCGCGGTCCTCAGCCTGACGTGGATCGGGCTGGTCGCGTTCTTCGCGGTCTTCGCGCCCGTGCTGGCCAGCGGGCATCCGGTCTGGTTTACCGAAAAGCTCGCTGATGGCTCCCAGCGCGCCTGGTCGCCCCTGGCCTCGAGCCTTTCCTCGGCGGACATTCTGCTCCTGGTCGCAACGCTGGTCGCGGCGGTGGTCTTTGTGCTGCCGATCAAGAAGTGGATGGGCTGGACGGTGGGCCGTCGGCTGGGGTTGCTGCTGGCGTCGGTGGGTCAGGGCGCGGTGATGGTGGTCGTGGCGACCGCGCTGAAGGGATATCTGGAGCAGCGCGAGGTTCCGCCGTGGGCGGCGGCATGGCGCGCGAGGCCAGGGCTGCCGTGGGAAGCGGCGGCGGTCGTCGGCGCGCTCTCGGTGATGATCTTCGCGTGGCTGCCGACGTTCCGCACGCTCGCGGCGCGGCTGTCGTTCGCGGTGCTGGTGGCGGTCATCGCGGGCGCGGCGATCGGGGCCTCCTGGCGCACGCCCCCCGAGGTGTTCAGCTATCGCCAGAAGGTCGACGCGGGCCAGGCGCAGGCGGTCTGGACGCTCGTGCCCTGGTCGCCCGTGCAGCGCGGGACCAACCTGCGGCTGCTCGAGCCGGGGAGCGATCCGTCGACGCCCGATCGTGACGCGTGGATCCGCGCGGAGTTCCGCCCGCTGGTCGCCGCGGCACGCGAGAAGGCGGGCCCCGAAGCCGAGAAGGCCGCGGAGGCCGCGAAGGTGGATGCGCCCAGCCCCCGGGCGGCCGAGCAGCTCGCCCGCGAGGCGCGTGAGCGGGTGCTCGCCGAGGCCGAGAGCGCCGTGCGGGCGCAGGCGTTGCCCGAGCTTGAGAAGCGCGCGCTCGAAAAGTTCCCCAAGGGCACCGCGCCCGAGTTCGTGATGGGCACCGACGGCATCGGTCAGGACGTGCTCAGCCAGATGATGTACGCGTGCCGGCTGTCGATCTCGATCGGGCTGGTCTCGACCGGACTGGCGGTGGTGATCGGCGTGACGATCGGCGCGATCATGGGGTACTTCGGCGGGTGGATCGACACGCTGCTGTTCCGGATCGTCGAGATCTTCATGGCGATCCCGGTGCTGTTCCTGCTGATCGTCGCGGCGGCGGTGCTGCCGCGCAACACGTATGTGATGATGATGATCATCGGGTGCGTGACATGGACGGGCGCGGCGCGATTCACGCGGGCGGAGTTCATGAGGCTGCGCAACCAGGACTTCGTGCAGGCCGCCCAGGCCGTCGGGCTCCCGCTGCGCTCGGTGCTGTTCAAGCACATGCTGCCCAACGGCGTGACGCCGGTGCTGGTTGACGCGAGCTTCGCGATCGCCGCGGCGATCCAGATCGAGGCGGTGCTCTCGTACCTGGCGCTGGGCCCGGCCGAGCAGGCCTCGTGGGGGCGTCTGCTCGCGAGCGCGACCAACGAGGTCGGCGAGTTCAAGTGGTGGATGGCGATCTTCCCCGGATTCGCCATCTTCCTCACGGCCCTGTCGTACAACATCCTGGGCGAGGCGCTGCGCGACGCGATCGATCCCAAGCTCAAGAAGGCCCGCGTCTAAAGGCCATCCACCATGACCACCACGACGAGCACCACCGCGCCCAACCCGACCCACAACTCCGGCCAGCCCCGGCCTGAGGCGCTGCCCAACGGTCTGCGGCTCGATGAGCCGTTGATCGAGATCAAGGACCTGGCGGTGTCGTTCGACAACCGCAACGGGCCGCGGATTCAGGCCGTCGACGGCGTGCACATCACGATCTATCCGCAGCAGACCGTCGCGGTCGTCGGTGAGTCGGGCTGCGGCAAGAGCGTGAGCGCGATGAGCTCGCTGCAGCTCATCCCCCGCCCGCCGGGCCGGTTCGACCGCGGGCAGATCCGCTTCCGCTCGCGCGACGGCGAGGTCGACCTGCTCACGCTCAGCGACAAGCAGATGCGGAAGATCCGCGGCTCGGACATCGCGATGATCTTCCAGGAGCCCATGACCAGCCTCAACCCGGTCTACACCGTGGGCGACCAGATCTGCGAGGCGATCCTGCTCCATCAGAACGTCGACCCCTCGCGCGCGTGGCAGATCGCGATCGATGCCATGCGCTCGGTCGGCATCCCCGAGCCCGAGCGGCGCATCAAGGGCTATCCGCACCAGTTCTCGGGCGGCATGCGCCAGCGCGTGATGATCGCGATGGCCCTGGCCTGCCAGCCGCGGCTGTTGCTCGCCGACGAGCCCACGACCGCGCTCGACGTGACGATCCAGGCGCAGATCCTTGAGCTGCTGGGCGAGCTCAAGCGCGAGCGCGGCATGGGCGTGATGCTGATCACGCACGACCTGGGCGTGGTCGCGGAGAATGCCGACGTCGTGTGCGTGATGTACGCCGGGCGCGTGGTGGAATACGCCAACGTGCTCGAGCTCTTCAACAACCCGATGCACCCGTACACGCGCGGGCTGCTCGCCTCGATCCCCAAGCTCGGCCAGCGGCGCGAGCGGCTGGTGACGATCAAGGAGATCATCGAAGACCCCGAGCAGTTCAAGAAGCTCCCCGGCGCGGAGACGGGCATCCGGCCCTGGTGGCCTTGGAACGATCCGCCCGCGGACCTGAAGCCGCGCCCGGGCCCGGCGGGGGATTACTTCCTGCAGGAAGTCGCGCCCGAGCACTGGGTGGGCCTGTGGCGCACCGAGGCCGTCGCCGCGCACGAAAGCCGCAGGCCGGACCTGGCGTATCGCAAGGCCAAGCCGAGCTGAAGTGTTCAAGTGTTCAAGTGGCCAAGTGGCGCAGTGGCGCAGTGAAGAGATCAGGCGCTTTGAGCGTCGAGGCCCCTGGGTCTCCGCTCTTCACTCTGTCTCTGTGCCACTGCGTCACTGCGCCACCCTTCGACTCGACCACTCGACCACTTTTCCTCTTGCCCCGGCGCGGATCCGCCCGACAATGAACCTGTGCGGGTATTGATCCTGACCGACGCCCTGTTTGCGCTGCACGAGCGATCGCTGATCTCGCGGCTGGAGATGGGTCTGGCCGCGGAGGGCGACCGCGTCGCACGGGCGATCCCTGCGCGCGTCGCGTCGCGGTTCGATGCCGAGCTGTTCGCCCAGGCCGTGACGTACGAAGACTCCGGCCTGCCCTGGACGGTGCGTGCGCGGGCGCGTCGGCTGCTGGCGACGCTGCGTCGCGCGGACGAACTGCTCGACGCCCGGCGTGGGCTAAGCGATTCGGGCCTGGGGGCGAGCGAGCCCGACGTCGTCCACGTCTTCGGCGGCGGGGCGTGGGACCTGGGCGCGGCCGTCGCGGAACAGGCGGGCGCCGGGCTCGTGCTCGAGGTCTGGCGTGCGGGGCTCGCCGGGCGCGCGGTGCGCAGTAATCCGCGCGAGGGTGCGGCCGTGCCGACGGTGCTTGTCGCGCCCGATCCGCATCTGGAGCGGCTCGTGAGCCTGGGCCTGGGCGGTGGCAGTGACAGCGACAGTCGAGGGGGCCCGCGCGCGCCGCGGGTGCGCGTTGCGCCCTGGGGCGTACATGCCGCGCCTGAGCCGCGGGCGATCTTCCGCGAGGGGCGCAGCATCGGCGTCATGGTCGTGGGCTCCGGGCGCGAGGCGGGGCTGTACCAGTCGCTCGTGCGGGGTTTGGCGACGGTGGCGCGTCAGCGCGACGACGTGATGATCTTCATGGACGCGAACGCGTGCGAGCGCGCAGGGCTGTGGAGTGAGATCAGGCGCCTGGGCCTTGTGCCGCGAGTCTCGCTGATCGAAGACTTGGAAGGTCGGCGTGATCTGGTGCTCGCGGGCGACGTGCTCGTGGTGCCCGAGGGCGGGGGCGAACAGCGGAGCGTGGTGCTCGACGCGATGGGCGCGGGCGTCGCGGTGGTCGCGGCCGAGGACCCGCTGAACGCCGCGCTGCAGGACGGCCTCACGTGCGTGTGCGTCGCGCCCGAGGTCTCGGCGCCGGGCGGTTGGTCGGGCCCGAGGCTGACGGGCGCGCCCTGGGCCCGCGCGGTGGGTGAATTGATCGTCGCGCCCGAGCGCGCGAGAGAGATCGCCCGCGGCGGCTGGCGCTACGTGCGCGAGCAGCGCCGGGCGAGCGACCACATCCGCGCGGTGACCGAGGTCTATCAGTCGCTCGCGCCGGCGGTTGAGGCCGGTCGTGCGGCGCGGGCCTCGGCGATGGTCTGATAACGGCGCGGACGGTGCGTTGCGGGCCGGGCTTGAGGCGTGCGCGGGCGCTGTTTGCTGGCAATCCGGGGTTTGTGTTGCACTCTCTGTTCAGAGGGCTTTCGCAGAGGGCCCGGGGACAGCGCGCCGCAGGAACGCGGGGCGCACAACTGAAGAGAGGCGTGGCATGGATCGCGCGTCGTTCCTTGGCGTGATGGTGGTGGCGGGTGCGGCTTTCTCGGGCGCGGCGCAGGCCGGCCCGGCGGTGACGAGCCACGGGCGCCTGCTCACCACGATCCCGCCCTATGCCGTCAACACCGTCGTCGAGCACACCTCGCAGGTCGTCACGGGCCCCGAGTGGATCTCGCGCTCCGTCCTCGGCGGGCAGCCGCTGCCTCAGCGTCTGGGCTGGCCCGCGCAGGGCCCCGCGGCGTACGGCGCGGCCGAGACCGACGCCTCGCTCGTCTATGTCCGCGTCGGACCCAAGAACCGCCTCGTCGCCTTCAGCCCCTGGATCGATCAGCCCGACGAGAGCGTGAGGCTCGACTTCAACGTCGCGCTCCCCAGCGAGATCAAGCAGGTCCGCGAGGCGCGGGAGCAGTGGCTCCGCGAGAACGGCTACGTCGGCGCGGTGCGTGAGTTCCGCAACACGCTCCAGACCTCGGGCACGGTGCCGAGCGACGCGACGATCCTGCGTTCCAAGCCCCCGGCGGTTCGTTCGGGCCTGCCCGAGCCGCGCGCGGTGCTGGAGCTCTCGCCCGAGGTGACCAAGTTCCGCGCGCGCCAGCGGGTCGACGCGAGGCCGACGCGCTTTGCGCCCGGCGAAGCGACGCGCGTGAGCGTTCCGCACGCGGCGACGCCCGCGATGATCGCGCGGCTTGAGAAGAGCCTGAGCGCGCCCGAAGCGCGGGCGGGTGGGGCGAGCGGCGTGATCCGCGTGGTGACCAAGTAACGACATTCAAGGACTGTGTGATGCGTCCGTGAGGCCGTCCCCCCTGTGCACCGGGGGGGACGGTCGTTTTTGGGGTATCCTTTTCGCGTGCCTGACGAGCGCCCAGCCCGGCCCGAACCCGCCCGACCCAAGTTTGACCCCAAGCGGATGGCGGTCGCGCGCGCTGCGCAGCCGGAGCTGATCCCGTCGCCGCCCCTCACACCACCCGCACCGCCGCCGCCCACTGTGCCTCCGACTGCGCCGCCGGTCGACAAGCCCAGCGAAGGCGCAAAGCCTGACGACGCGCTGAGCGTCTCGGCCGTGGCGCAGCGGCTGGACCGCTCGATCCGCGCGGGGTTTCCCGCCTCGGTGCGTGTGCGGGGCGAGGTCAGCGGCTTTCGCGACCGCACGCACTGGTACTTTGACCTCAAGGACGCCGACGCGGTGGTCTCGTGCGCGATGTTCGCGAGCGTCGCCAAGCGCGCGCCCTTCAGACCCGAGAACGGGCAGTCGGTGATCATCACCGCCAAGCCCGAGTTCTACGCGCCGGGCGGGAAGGTCACGTTCGTCGTCACGCGCATCGAGCCCGCGGGCGCGGGCACGCTCGCCGAGCAGCTCAAGGCGCTGGTCGAAGAGCTGCGCGCGCTGGGCTGGCTCGACCCCGCGCGCAAGCGTCGGCTGCCCGTGTTTCCCCGGCGCGTCGCGGTGGTCACGAGCCGCACGGGCGCGGCGCTGGCCGACGTGCTCGTCACGATGAACCGCCGATGCCCGGCCGTGGGCGTGCTCGTCGCCGACGTGCGCGTGCAGGGCGAGGGCGCGGCGCCCGAGATCGCCCGCGCGATCAGGAGTCTGTCGCGGAATCACGCGCGCCTGGGCGTCGACGCGATCGTCGTGACCCGCGGCGGTGGCTCGATGGAAGACCTCTGGTGCTTCAACGACCGCGAGGTCGCCCGCGCGATCGTGGAGTGCGCCGTGCCGGTCGTCGCCGCGATCGGGCACGAGACGGACACAACGCTCGCGGAGCTCGTCGCCGACGAACGCGCCGCGACGCCCACGCAGGCCGCGATGCGCGTCACGCCCGATTCGGCCGCGCTCGCGCGCCAGCTCACGTCGCTGGCGCGCAGGCTCGGAACCGCCTCCGAGGGCGCAGCGACGCACGCCGCGCGCGATGTGCACCTGCTGGGCACGCGGCTGGTCAACGCGACGCAGCGGCGGATCGGCACGGCGCTCGCGCGGCTCGATCGGCTCGCGCTCCGCGTCGAACGCCAGAAACCCCAGGCCGTGCTCGCACGCATGCGCGAACGCCTGAGCCTCGCGACCAGCCGCCTCGCCCGCGCGCTGCCCGCGCGCCTCGCGCACGATCGGGCGCTTGTTGCTCAAGAATCCGCGGCGCTCGCGCGCGCGAGCTCAACGCGGTGTTCGTCGGCGCTCGCAAGGCTCGATTCGCTCGAGAAACAACTCCGCGCCGTGGGGCCCGAGAGTGTCCTCAACCGCGGCTTCTCCGTCACGCTGCGCGAGGACGGCGGCGTCGTGCGCGCCCCCGGCGACGTTCGGCCTGGCCAGACCCTGACCACGCGGCTCGCGGGCGGCAGCGTCCGCTCGGTCGTCGAAGGTGCCAAGGTCGAACCCCTCAGGCCCGCTAAACGCAAGCGCGAAGAGCCGAGCGGGCCGGGGCTGTTCGGCGGGGAGTGAGCGGGCTGATCGTGCGCGCCTTGGGTGCCACGGCTTGGCGCTTGGGCCAAGCGGTGCAAAGGTAGTGCATGCACGAGGTGAGCGCAAATGCCTGACAAGGCCATTGCAGTCGACCGCTAGGTCGAGAATCAAGACTCGGGCAAACGCAACGGCCGCGCCTAGGTTGCGGTCGAGGGATTGTGAAGAAACTCGTTGAAGCACTCAGCGAGTTTCACGACATCGGCGCTATCAATCGGCAACGCGTGAGCTCCTTCTGTTCCGTCGGGAAGTTCGATGCCCCTGCTTCTCAGTTCGGTGTCAGAAAGATTGAAGTCAGCTATCCATTGAACGTCGGCAAACTCGATCCCTTGCGCTGTTCGAGACCTGGCCTTCGTCTTGCCCTTTCGATTGGTGGGTGGTGGATATTGTGCGGGCCGCTCGATCAGTCCGGAGACCGCTTCGGCACGGCAGACAAGCCATCCACCGTCTACAGCACCTTCGCTCATGACCCGCCCGTAAAGGATGTCGCCCTTCATCGGATGCTTGTGCCCCTTTGGGATTGAGTAGAAGTGTGTGGAATGCTTTTCTGCCCACTTCCTTTCAAGGTTCGAATTCTCCCAAGACATGAGGATAAGCCACGCGTTTGTCGACATAGTCTAAGGATAGCAAGACCGTAGTTGGCTTGCGTGGAGCACACTCTCGCGCATCGGGCCCGAGGAACGGATCAAGCGGAAGTCGCTCAAGTCAGTCCTCTCGCGTCGCGAGAGAACCCATATGCAGGCCGAGACTCGGGGCAATCTCTGCGTCTGCGGACGCCTAAACAAAGCCTGAGCGACCCAGCCCGCTCAACCCGTGCCACCCAGCCACGTGTCGGCTCGGAGCGCCGACCTACCCCGATCCGGCCGCCCTCGCGCGTACTGTTGGGCATGGCGAGCGAGCGAGGACAGACCGGTGGGGCGACGGACAGCTTCGAGACCATGCTCGAGCAGATCGAGGCGATCGTCGAGCGCATCGAGCGCGGCGAGGTGGGTCTGGAGCAGGCGCTCGCTGAGCACGAGCGCGGCGTGCGGATGATCCGCGCGTGCCGGGAGATCCTGCAAATGGCCGAGCAGCGCGTCGAGACCCTCAACAAGGACCTCGAACGCTCCGAGGCCGGCCAGCCCAGGCCCGCGCAGAACGACGAGGACGAGGACGACCGCGAGCCCGCGCCGTTCTGAGCGAGGAACAGCCCTCGGGCGCCGGGGCTTGCCGGCTCTGAGTCAAGCGGTGCCAACTGCCCACTGCCCGAAGCCTTCTTCTCAGCAGCCGACTTCGAACGCGGCGAGGTACGCGACGAAGTCATCGACGTCGACGAACCCGGACTGATCGAAGTCCGCGCTCTTGACGCAGCTGGGGTTGGCGCCGAAGACGTCCTCGCCCGGGCCCACGCAGCCGAGCGTGAACTGATCGAGATAGAACACGAAGTCGTCGGAGTCGAGGAACCCCGAGCCGTCGAAGTCGGCCGCGCAGGGCTCGATCGGGACGAGCTTCGTTTCGTCGGTGACGGTGCCGTTGTTCACCAGCGTGTTGTAGTAGATCGTGACACAGGCGCTGGTGTCGAGCGTGGAGCCCGCCTCGATGATCAGCGTGTCGACGTAGATCGCTTCGCAGCCGGGCTGGCCGTCGTTGTCGCGGGTGTCAACGGTCCGCACGAGCGAGGGGTTGGGGCCGACGCGGAGGGTGCCGATCGGGAAGTTGCCCGCGATGGTGCGGTCGAGGGCGGTGGGGTCCTGGCCGCGGTCGAGGCTCATGGCCTCGAGGGTCTGCGGCGCGCCGGTGCCTTCGAGCTGCAGGATCGCGCGGGCCATGTCGTAGCGGGTGTTGTTGTTGATCGCGGCGTCGAAGTTGCCGCCGAGGCGGACCAGCGCGTCGACGAAGGGCATGGTGAGGTTGGCGTCGGGGCCCAGCACGAGCGAGCCGGTGAGGTCGAGCGTGGGGGGCGAGCCCGCGCAGCCGGCGCAGATGGTGCCGACGATCGTGCCGTTGTTGGTGAGGCTGCCGAAGACAAAGAGCGTGCCGGAGCGGATGGTGGTGGTGGCGCCGGCGTCGTTGGTGTAGGAACCAAACAGCGCGGACGTGCCGAAGATGTTGGCGGCATCGCGGTTGAAGAACAGCGGCGCGGAGATGGTGCCGCTGGTGATGGTGAAGGTGTCGAGGTTGGTGAAGGTTCCGCCCGCGGTGAGCGAGGCGTTGAGATTCGCGGTGGTGGGTCCGATGGCCGTGGCGCTGCCGGCGAAGGTCATGGAGGCGTTCTGTTCCAGGCGCGTCTGGCCGTCGAGGTTGGCGACGGGCGCGTTGATGGTGAGCGAGGATCCGGTGCGTGCGGTGAGGATGCCGCGCGAGCCCAGGCGGAAGGAATCGGCGCTGAGATCGGCGGAGGCGTTCGAAGCGGTGCGAAGCTGGCCGAAGACATCGAGCGCACCCCCGAGGCTGGTCACCATCGAGGACCCTCC
>JANRKN010000115.1:0-20681 GCA_033763435.1 Planctomycetota bacterium | reverse complement strand
CGGCCCAAGAACGAGCTCACAGGCGCGAACGCCGAGCGCGTCGATACCCGCGTCGTCGATGTGCTCTTCCGCGTGACCAAACGCCCGGGCTCGCCGCTCTTTGCCGGTCAGGCCGTGGACGTGTTTATTGACGCGCAGACCATCGGAGCCGTAAAGTGATCGTTCCCCCCGGCCAGACCATGAAGCTCGTGCGCAGGCCCCTGCGCGGCGCGCACGTTACGCTCGAACCGATGGAACTCGAGCGCGACGCGCCCGCGCTGTTCGCGATCACGCCGCCCGGCACGTTCGACTGGTTTCTCTCCAAGCCCCCGGAGTGGACGCTGTCCGCGTTCTCGCAGTGGCTCATCAAGCTTCAGTCGCGCCCGGGCGCGATGGGCTTTGTCGTGCGCGATGCCGCGGGGCAGGTCGTCGGCTCAAGCTCCTACTACGACACCGACGAGGCGCACTTCATGACCGAGATCGGCGCGACTTGGTACGCGGCCAACGCCCGCGGCACGGTTGTCAACCCCGAGTGCAAGCTGCTGATGCTCGCGCACGCGTTCGACTGCGGCGCCGAGCGCGTCCAGCTCAAGTGCGACGGGCGCAACATCATCAGCCAGCGCGCGATCGCCAAGCTCGGCGCGGTGCGCGAGGGCGTGCTGCGCCGGCACCGCGTCAATGAGCCCGAACGGTTCCTCCGCGACACGGTGATGTTCAGCATCCTGCGCGAGGAATGGCCGACCGTGCGCGCCGGGCTCGAAGCCCGCGGCGCGCGGATGGCCGACCGCTGAGGGCTTAAACAGACTCAGTCCCCGCGCGTCCAGGCGTAGAGCCCGCCCAGGCACGCGCCCGTCGAGAGCCAGAGCACGAGCAGCGACGTGACGAAGAACGGAAGCGCGCTGAGCACCAGCCCGGCGACCAGCGGCTTGAGCGAGGCCTGTTTCTTGCCGTAGAGGAAGATCGCCGCGCCCAGGCCCGAGATGATCAGGGTCGACATCGCCGAGCCGAGGTCACCAAATCCGAAGCTCTGACCGAGGCCTTGGCCCATGTCCGCAGGGTTCATCGCAGTCGCTCCGCGCGGGGCGCACCCACCACGAGCACGTCCGTTCACAACCGCCGTGGCAGAGCATCGATTCTTCCGCCGCTGCGGGCGAACCCTTCGGGCACGCTTTCGCGGTGTCGGTGGGTTTCCGGACGTGCGCGCCCGTGCGGACGGCCCGCCATGACCGGGCCCGTCCCGGCTGCGCCCGGGGCTGGACTCAGCTCGCCAAGCCCTTCAGGTTGTTCACGAGCTGACGCTTCTGATCGGTCGTCAGCATCCCCTGCAGCGCGAAGAACAGCGCGGCGTTCTCCTTCTCGCCCGCGGCATCTCCATAGGTTTCGACGTGTGCCCCGATCAGCTCGCGCGCCCGGGCGCGCTGATCGTCGGTCAGCTCGATTCCCTTGAACAGCACGCGGAAGACCAGCTCGCCCGACTTTTCCGCACGCTGGAACGCCGACTGAAGCTCCTGACCGAGCACCTGCAGCCGCGCCTCGATCAGGATCTCGAAGGCGCTCCGGCGCTGGCCCTTGTCGTTGGGCTTGAGCTGCCGGTCGCGCACCAGCTCGGCCCAGAACTCGCGCAGCACGCGGTCGAACTCGGCGCGCCTTGCCTCAGGCAGCGCCTCGCGCAGCCGGTCGGCCAGCTTGCCCTGCTTCCAGAGCGGGCCCAGCCGCCGGCCCGCCTCGTCGAGCAGGATGAACTGATCGACCTTGTTCCCCGAGGCCTCGGCCTGGCCGAACTTCGTCAGCAGATCAAGGTTGTCGAGCACAAACTCGTCGAGCACGAGCGATCGGCGCGTCAGCACGCGCTCCACGCGGGCCCGCGCGGCCGGTTCGAGGTCGATCACCCGGATGGCCGCTTCTTCGGGCGTGGGCTCGGGCAGCCTCACCGACCCCATCGCATCGCGCTCGACAATGCTCGGGCCGCCCTGAGCGCGAACGCTCACCGCGGGCCCCGCCAGGGGCGAACCGCTGCCGGGTTCGGAGGCCTCGGGCCTGGCCGAGGGACGGGTACCTGCCGAATCGGCACGCGGTCCGGGCTGGGCGGGCGCCGAGGGACCGAGAAGAGCGAGGACCAACGCGGGCAGAAGCGAGCGGAAGGTGTTCATGAGGGTCCCCTGAATGCAACGGGCGGGCCAAAGCGTGCCGGGCACGAAAGAAAGCACGCCGACCTTGTTCGGATCGGCGTGCGAAGGGTTCCGTCAGGATTCT
Organism: Planctomycetota bacterium; assembly: GCA_033763435.1. Classification (GTDB taxonomy): domain Bacteria; phylum Planctomycetota; class Phycisphaerae; order Phycisphaerales; family UBA1924; genus JANRKN01. The sequence continues at coordinate 18,449 of JANRKN010000115.1, read as the reverse complement.
GCGAGCTCGGGCGTTGTTCGGCGTTCGCTGGGGAGACCGGACCGCGAGGCTCAGCCCATCGCCATGGTCATCAGGAACTCGGCGTTGGTCTTGACCTTCTTCAGGCGCGCCTTGATGAGCTCCATGCCCTCGACGACGTTCATGTCGCTGAGCACCTTGCGCAGGCGGTAGACCAGCTCGAGCTCCTTGGGGTCCAGCAGCAGCTCTTCGCGGCGGGTGCCCGAGGCGGGGATGTCGATGCAGGGGTAGATGCGCTTGTCCATGAGCTTGCGGTCCAGGTGCAGCTCGCTGTTGCCGGTGCCCTTGAATTCTTCGAAGATGACCTCGTCCATCTTCGAGCCCGTGTCGACCAGCGCGGTGCCGATGATGGTGAGCGAGCCGCCGTTCTCGATCGCGCGGGCGGAGCCGAAGAACTTCTTGGGGCGCTGGAGTGCGTTGGAATCCAAGCCGCCGGTCATGATCTTGCCCGAGTGGGGCATGTTGGAGTTGTACGCGCGGGCCAGGCGGGTGATGGAGTCGAGCAGGATCACCACGTGGTCGCCGAACTCGACCATGCGCCGGCTCTTCTCGATGACCATCTCAGCGACGCCGACGTGCCGGTCGCTGGTCTCGTCGAAGGTCGAGGCGACGACCTCGATGTTGGGCCCGCCGCAGTTGCGCCGGAAGTCGGTGACTTCTTCGGGGCGCTCGTCGACGAGCAGGACGATGATCTTGACCTCGCCGTAGTTCTTCGAGATCGCCTTGGTCATCTTCTGCATGAGCACGGTCTTGCCCGTGCGGGGCGGGGCGACGATCAGCATGCGCTGCCCGCGGCCGATCGGCGTGACAAGATCCACGATCCGGCACTCGATCTCCGAAGGCTCGGTCTCGAGCACGAACCGCTGCTCGGGGTGCAGGGGCGTGAGGTCCTCGAAGTTCACGATGTCGGCAACCTTCGAGGGGTCGCGCCCGTTGACCGAGTCGATCTTCAGCAGCGCGAAGTAGCGGTCGTTCTCCTTGGGCGGGCGGACCATGCCGCGCACGACCATGCCGCGCCGCAGACCGAGCCTGCGGATCAGCGTCGGCGACACATAGATGTCGTCGGGGCCCGGCAGGTACGACTGCTCGGCCGAGCGGAGGAACCCGAACCCGTCGGGCATGATCTCCAGCGTGCCCTCGCCGATCGTCAGGCCCTGCTTGAGCGCGCGGCTCTTCAAGATCTTGAAGATCAGGTCCTGCTTGGGGACCTGATGCACCTGCTGCAAGCCCTCGCCCTCGGCGATCTTCCACAGCTCTTCGATCGCCATCCGCTGCAGCTCGTTGATCGAGAGCGCTTCCTTCAGCGCCTTGCTCGAGTCGGTCGCGCGGAGCGTCGCTTCAAGCTCCGCCGCCTCGCGCTCGAGCTCCTCGTCCGAGGGCAGGGCATAGTCCGCGGGCCGGAAGCTGCGACTGGGCTGGAAACCGGGATTGCCCCCTCCCATGCCGCCCATCCCACCACCCATTCCCCGGCGGCGCTTCTTATTGCGCCGGCCGCCGAAGCCCATGCCCCGGTCGCCTCGCGGATCGAACCCACGGTCGCCCCCACGATCTCCCCCACGATCACCAAAGTTGTTCCGGCCCTCGCGGAAGTCGGGCCGGCCTTCGCCTCGGCCTTCGTTCCGGCCCTCATGACGGGCGTCGTTGCGCTGGCCCTCGCCGCCGGTGGGCCCGTCGCCTTCGCCGCCGCCGGCGTTCATGTCGCGCTGGCCTTCCCGTTGGCCTTCACGGGTCCCATCGCGCGGGCCACCGTCGCGCATGCCATCACGCGGATGGTCGCGATGCCCCTCCGGGCGCGGGCCGCGGTCGCGATAGCGGTCCTGACGCCAGTCGTCCCGCGGCGGACGATCACCGCGCGGGCGATCGTCACGGGGCCGGTCTTCACGGGGGCGATCGTCACGGGGCCGGTCTTCGCGGGGGCGATCGTCGCGCGAGTCAAAGTCAACCATCCGGTCGTCCGACCGCTCCACCGGACGTTCCATTGGGCGTTCGGTGGGGCGTTCGGTCGGGCGATCAATGGGGCGATCGGTGGGGCGCACGGGCGCGCGGTCGACGGGTCGGTCGGCGCTCGGTTCGGGCGTACGGGGAGTGTGGGGCGCGGGGCGCTCGGCGGGGGCCTCGGCCTGCTTCTCAACCGCCTTCTCCGCGGGCTTGCTCGTCGCGCGGGTGGCGCGGAGCGGGCGCGGGCGGTTGTGCGGGGGCTTGAGCGGTGTGCCCGGGACGCCCACGGCATCGGACGAAGCGCCGCGCGAAGGCTTGGAGGAATCGCCGCTCGAAGAACTCTTAGCCATACACCCAGTGCTCTCAAAGGGGGAAAAGGAAACTCACGCGCCCGCGAACGGCGGGGCGTGCGCCGGGCCGCACGCACACTCGGGGCAGGCACGGCACGGAACATCTGCGATCGACCCTGAGCGGAAATGCTCGGCCTGGGCCCCTCGGGGCCCGAGCTTCACGACTGGCAAGTGACAGGGGTGAACGTCGATCCGCGGGGCCGTCGCGCGCTGGCGAGCGGGCCTCCCGCGTGCATCAAGTATACACCATCCCCAGCCCGCGTGCGCACAGGCTCCCGATCAGCCCCGCTTCTCGCCCGGCTTCTCGCCCGGCTTGTCGCCCAGCTTCTCGCGCAGCTGCGCCTCATCGACTCCCGCGAACCGCACCAGCTTCTCCGGGCGCGTCAGTCCTGCGGCAACCGTCACGTCCCGCGCTGGCACGCCCACATACTCGGCCAGCAGTTCGCACACCGCGCGGTTGGCGCGTCCCTCTTCGGGGGGCGCCGAGATGCGAACCCGCAGCCGCGGGCCATCGGGAAGCTCGATCACGCCCACGATCTCCGACCGCCTCGCGCCCGGCACCACCTTCACCGCCAGCAGCACGCTCGCGGGCGGGCCGGCGTCGGTGCGGATCATTTCCTGCGCGGTCGGGCTCATCGTGTGCGCCCAAGCCGGCGGTTGAATTCCATGTACTCGTCCAGCAGGCGGATGCGCTCGCGATTAAGCGACCGCGCCTTCGAGCGCGCCTGCTCCTGAAACCGCTCGGCGCCCGGAGTCTTGGGCGCCGCGAGCGCCGCCTGCATCGCGGTGTCCAGCTCCAGCGCGGCCTGCTCCAGCTCGTCCGCGCGAGTGAGGTACGGGTCCTTGACCGCCTGATCGATGTTGAGCAACGTCAGATCTCGCTTGACCGCCTGCGCCGACTCGCGCGCCGAGCCGACCGAGACCGCAACTTCGGTGAACGGGCTGCCCTCGGGCGCGGTTTCGCACGCGGGCAGCGAGGCGAGCGCACACGCCGTCAGGAGCAACACCGCCGCCATCCGCGCCGACCACCAGAATTGCCGCGTGACTTGCCGCGTGTTCCGCATCATGCTCCGATCGTACCTTCACGCCCGACAGCGCGTGCCCCGGCCCGGCCGATCCGAGCGAGAAACGCGCGAACACCCTCCCGCAGCGCGACCTCGTCGCCCGCGTTCGAGATCACCGCGTCGCTCGCAGCCTTTTTCTTGTCCAAGTCCCACTGCGCCGCTTCGCGCCGGGCGAGCTCGGCCTCGGTCCAGCCGCGCGTTGCGCTCACGCGCGCGAGCCTGCGCTCGCGGGGCGTGTCGACAAACACGACCAGGTCGCACTCCTTGTCGATCCCCGCCTCGAGCAGCAGCGGCGCGTCGATCACCGCGAGCGTGCGCCCGCCATCGCGCCCATCCAGCCCGGCTGCCTTCGCCTGCGCGATCACTTCGGCGCGCGACTGGCGGACGATCGGATGCACCAGCGCCTCGAGCTTCGTGCGTTCCTCGGGCTTCTCGAAGACGATCGCCGCGACCTTCGCGCGGTCCACGCGTCCATCGGGCGCGAGCACACCGGGCCCCCACCACCGCACGAGCTGCGCCCGCACATCGTCGCGCTCGAGCGCTTGTTTGGCCAGCGCGTCCGAGTCGATCACGATGCCGCCGCCCATCTCGGCGATGAGCCGCCCGACGGTGGACTTGCCCGAGCCGATGCCGCCGACGATGCCGATCACCATCGCCCGCGGATCGCGGTCGGTCTGATCCTGGGTGCCGTCGCGCGCGGACGTAGCCTGCCTGAGCCGTTCGAGCGCGGCGTGCGGGCTAGGCACCATCGACCACCACAGCTCGGGAACCCCGCCCGCGCCCGCGGTCGAGACGCCGATCGAGCCCAGCCCAAAGAGCCGCTCGCGCAGGCGTCGGGACAGTTCAAGGCTCTGCACGCGGTCGAGTGGAACATCGGCAACGTGCTGGCGGAGGATGCCCCGCAGGCGCAGCACGCGCCGATCGGTCAGGACATAACGCCTCCCGAGCCAATCAAGCATCGAGCCGATCAGCAGGAGCCACGCGATGCCCGCGCCGATCCAGAGCGCGAGGGCGGGATCGAGGCCCCACGACTTGGTGAGCCATCCGCTGCGCAGCAGCGCGAACGCGCCGAGCGAGAGGCCCAGGGTCGCGACGAGGCTGCGCAGCGGCGCAAGCACAATGAACAGCGGCGAGGGCTTGATCGAGAGCCGGACCCGCTCGCCCGCGGGCACGAACGAGGGCGTGCGCTCGGGGCGGGGTGCGTGTGGAGCTTGGGCAGTACTCATCGCGCGGTGGGCTTGAGCGTCGCGATCTCGGGGTGGTTGCGGTAGTAGCCGTCGTAATCGAGGCCATAGCCCACGACAAACTCGTCGGGGATGTCAAAGCCGACGTACTCAGGCTCAACGCTCGCGCCCTCGCCCTTCCGGCAGTTCGCGGGCTTGCGCAGCAGCACGCACGTGCGGAGCGAGGCGGGGCCCTGCTCGCGGATGGCCTGCTGGAGGATCGCGAGGGTCTGGCCCGAGTCGAGGATGTCGTCGATGAGAACGACGTGCTTGCCGCCTAGGTCCGCGGGCAGCTCGCCCCGGATGGCCGCGCCCTTGCTCTGGACGCTCTTGCCGGGGTAGGAGCTGACGGTCACGAGCCGCAGGCGCAGCTTGATGGGCAGCTCGCGGACGAGGTCGGCGACGAAGATCACCGAGCCCGTGAGCACGGGGACGAAGACCACCTGCGTGGGCCCCGCGTCGCCGCCGCGCACGAGCGCGAGATCCCGCGAGATCCGCGAGGCGAGCTCGCGAACGCGCGCTGCGATCTGCTGGCGGCTGATGAGTGTTTTCTCAAGGTCCACGAGCATCGCTTGCGCACTCCGCTCTCAGCCCCGCAGGCCCGGCATGTCGCCCGACTGGCGCGCCCGCGAGTACCGCGCGAGCGAGTCGTCGATCACCGCGAACGCGGCCTCCGCCGGCAGGATGTCGTCAACCTCAACGCGCTTGTTCTCAAGCGTCTTGTAGTCCTCAAAGAACCGCCTGAGCATCTTGAAGATGTGCTTGGGGAAGTCCGAGGCCTTCTTAAACTCGTTGTAGATCGGGTCCTGACACAGCACCGCGATGATCTTGTGGTCGGGCTTGCCCTGGTCGATCATCGTCATCATGCCGACCGCGCGCGCGTTGCACAAGGTCAGCGGCGGGATCTGCTCCACGCAGTACACCAGCACGTCGAGCGGATCGTCGTCCTCCGCGAGCGTCTGCGGGATGAACCCGTAGTTCGCCGGGTAGTAGACCGCGCTCGACAGCACCCGGTCAAGCTGCAGGAGGCCCGAGGGCTTGTCCAGCTCGTACTTGTTGCTCGAGCCCTTGGGGATCTCGATCAGCGCCCGGAACCCCTCGGGAAGAGCGAGTTCTTCGATCGCGGGCGTCACCTGATGCCAGGGGTGAATCATGGCGGAGGGTAGGCCCCCGCGCGCGGGGCTCAAGACGTGTGCTTTCCTTGCGCGTCCGCCCGTGTACCCTCTCGCCATGCTGACGCTGGACTATGCCAATTGCCTTGCCGATCGCGTGGGCCCGCACGGGCTCGACCCTGCCGTATTCGCCCCGGGTTCGGAGGGCGCGCGGGCCGTCGAAGCTCACACGGCGCGCCTGGCCAAGTCCCGCGGCACGGGCTGGCGCCGGTGGACGCAGCTCCCGTTCGACCCGGTGCGCTCCGAACACACCCGCGCCGTCAAGGCCGCGGTCCAGCAGTGTCAGGGTCGCTTTGAGAACATGATCGTGCTGGGCATCGGCGGTTCGGCCCTGGGCAACATCGCGCTGCAGAGCGCGCTGAACCCCGCGACGTACAACCTGCTGCCTTCGGGCACGCGCCGCGGGCCCCGCATGTTCGTCGTTGACAACGTCGACCCCGACGGCTTCGGGCGCGTGATGGAGTTCTGCCGCTCGCACGGCGGGCTGGAAAAGACGCTCTTCAACGTGATCTCCAAGAGCGGCGAGACCGCCGAGACCGCCGCGCAGTTCATGATCATCCGCGACGAACTCAAGCGCGCCCTGGGCAGCAACTACGCCAGGAACATCGTCGCGATCACCGACCCCGCCAAGGGCACCATGCGCCAGATCTGCGACCGCGAGGGCTTCGTCACCCTCCCCGTTCCCGATGGCGTCGGCGGGCGCTTCAGCGTGCTCTCGCCGGTGGGCCTCTTCTCCGCGGCGATGTGCGGCCTCGATATCGACGCGCTGCTCCAGGGCGCCGCGGACATCGACACCGCCTGCAACCGCGCGGAGCTCGCGAAGAACCCTGCCGCGATGCTCGCGTTCCTGCTCGTGGAGCTCGGGCAGAACAAGGGCAAGACCAACCACGTCATGATGCCCTATTCCAACGCGCTCTACCTGCTGGCGGACTGGTACCGCCAGCTCTGGGCCGAGAGCCTAGGCAAGAAGGTCACGGTCACGGGCGAGAACGTACTCGCAGGCTTCACGCCCATCAAGGCGCTGGGCGCGACCGACCAGCACTCGCAGATCCAGCTCTACCGCGAGGGCCCCAACGACAAGGTGATCGGGTTCCTCGAGGTCGAGAACTTCGGACGCGCCCCCGCGCCGATCAACGACGTCACGATCCCCGCCGGCATGGGCGTCGCGGCGATTGAGTACCTCGAAGGCTCGACGCTCGGCACGCTGCTCAACGCCGAGAAGCGCGCGACCGAGTACGCGCTGGTCGAATCCGAGCGCCCGAACTTCACGATCAAGTTCCCGAAGATCGATGAATACCACGTCGGGCAGTTCATCCAACTCTGGCAGAACGCGACCGCGTACGCCGGGCTGCTGCTGAACATCGACGCGTACGACCAGCCCGCGGTGGAGCTGGGCAAGCAGGCGACCTTCGGCCTGATGGGCCGCAAGGGCTACGAAGACTTCCGCCGACAGGTCGATAAGACCCTGACGCCGACCGAGCACGTCATCCGGGGCTGAGCGAACGCCCGCGGATGACTGAGAGCCAGGAGTGAGAGCAAGGAGTGACCGATGCCGCTGTATGAGTATGTCTGCGAGCAGGACGGCACCGTGATCGAACTGCTCCGCCCGATCTCTCAGGCGGACGCCCCGGTCAACGACCCCGAGGGCAAGGGCCGATCGTTCGTCCGCAAGCACTCGACGTTTGCGACCGGTGGCGCAACCGGGGGCAGCGCTTCGATGAGCCTGCCGATGGGTGGGGCGGGTGGCTGCTGCCCCTGCGGCAAGTCGGCCGGGGCCTGCGGCATGAACCGCAACTAACTGTCCACCACGCCCGTCCAGCCTCCGAACGCCCGATTCCCCCGCGAGTGGCACGCCGGTTGTGAGAGCTCCCCCGACCCCACCGGGCTCTCACGCATGAACTACGCGCTCCAAATCGCGACCTCCGGCCTGCTGACGGCGATGTACCGGCAGGACGTCTTCTCCAACAACCTCGCCAACATGGACACCCCCGGCTTCAAGGCCGATGTCCCCGCCACGCGCTTCCGCGCCGCCGCTCGCCAAGAAGATGGCCTCAACTTCCTGCCCTCCAACCAGTTGCTCGAAAAGCTCGGCGCGGGCGTCCACCTGATGCCCAACCGCGTCGACTTCGAGCAGGGCTCGCTCGAGATCACCGGCCGCCCCCTCGACGTCGCCGTTGAAGGCGAGGGCTTCTTCGTCCTCCGCGAATCCTCCAGCGGCTCCCAGGACCGCATCCGGCTCACCCGGGACGGGCGCTTTGCGCGAAACGCGCAGGGATTGCTCGTTTCGGCGTCCAACGGCATGCCCGTGATGGGCGTCGACAACCGTCCGATCGCCGTCCCCGACGACGCCAAGCTCTCAATCTCGTCCGACGGCGTCGTGCGCTCGGGCAATGCCGCGGTTGGGCAGCTCTCGCTGATCTCTGTCGCCGACACCGCGCGTCTGGAAAAGGAAGGCAACAGCCTGTTCGCCCCCACCGCCGACCAGCTTGCCTCTCGGACCCGCGGCACGGGCCTGATCCGTCAGGGCGCGATCGAGCGCTCGAGCGCGGATGAAGTCCAGTCGCTGATGAGGCTGCAGTCGGCCTCGCGCGAGGTGGACCAGCACGTCGCGATCGTTCAGGCCGCGGACCGCATGATGGACCGCGCGATCAACGGCCTGGGCCGCATCTCCTGACCCTCTCCCGGAGTTTCCTTCCGCCATGGCGATCAACGCACTTCAGTCCGCCGCGTCCGGCCTCAGCGCGCTCAACACCGCGCTGGACGTCACCGCGAACAACCTCGCGAACGTCAACACCTCGGGCTTCAAGGCGATGCGCGCCAACTTCCAGGACCTGCTCTACGTGCACAAGCAGCAGCCGGGCGTCGAGAACGCCAACGGCGACCAGCGCCCCACGGGCCTGGCCGTCGGCCTGGGCGTCAAGGTCTCGGGCACGCAGCTGGACTTCACCCAGGGCGCGCTCCAGACCACCGGGCGCCAGCTCGACGTGGCGATCGAAGGCGACGGGTTCTTCCAGGTCACGGTCGAGACCGACCTTGCCGCGTCGGGCAACGCGTACACCCGCGCGGGCAACTTTGCGGTGAACTCCGAGGGCGAGCTGGTGCTCGCGAACGACCAGGGCCGGAGGCTTGTCCCGGGGATCACGATCCCCGAGACCGCGACGGGCATCTCCATCTCGTCCGACGGGCGCGTGCTGATCACCGAGCCGGGCAACCCGGTGCCGACTGAGCTCGCTCAGCTCGAGACCGCGACGTTCGTGAACCCCGCGGGCCTCAAGAACGTGGGCGAGAACCTGTACGTCGAGACCGTCGCGTCGGGCGCGCCGCAGACCGGCAACCCCGGCGCCGACAACCGCGGCACGCTGCGCCAGGGCATGCTCGAAGCCTCCAACGTTGACCCCACGCGCGAACTCATCGAACTCATCCGCACCCAGCGCGCGTTTGAAATGAACTCCCAGTCGATCCGCGCGGCCGACGAAACTCTCCGCTCCGTCGCCCAGCTCCGCCGGTAAGCGTTCTTGACCTGATCCTCGCCGTGACGCTCCACGCTTCCATCTTCGCTCTTCTGGTGCTCGCGGGCGGCGCGAGCGCGGGCGTCGCTGCGCCCGAGCCGGCAAGGACGGTGTCTCTGGGTCTGCGCGAGCCGCTGACGCTTCGCTCGACCGCGCGGATCGTTCCGCCCGCGTCGGGCCCCGCGGCCGTTCGTCTTCGCGACGTGCTCGCGCCCGGCGTCTCGATCGAGCCGAGTCTTGCTGACACGATCCTGATCGCCGACCTCGCGCGCGAGGCCGGGCCCTCGGGCCAGGTTTCGATCTCGCCCGACGATCTCCGTCGGCGCCTGGGCGATCTGGGCCTCCGCACGCGCTTTGAGCAGACGCCGATCCAAGGCCCCGTGTGCACGGTGCTGCTGGTCCGCGCCGCACCAGCTCAGGCCCTTGCCGCGAAACCCGCGGCGCACGCGCCCGCGCCCACAGCCGACACGATCGCGCCGGGGACCGTCCGCGCCGCGGTCGCCGAGCGGCTTGTGATGCTCGCGGGCCTGCCCGCGACGCGCGTGCGGCTCACGTTCGATTCCAAGGACCAGGCGCTGCTTGATCTTCCGGTCGCGGGGCGCGTGGTGGATGTTCGCGCGGCCGGCGAGTCGATCGACGTCCCGCTGAGCGTGCGCGTGTACGAGGGCGACCGCATCGTCGCGACCGACACGATCACGGTGAAGACGGAATCTCAGCGCGAGGTCGCGGTGCTCGCGCGCGATGTCCGCCGGGGGCAGGTGATCAGCGCGCAGGACATTCAGACCGAGCGTCGCTGGGTCTCCGCGGTGCTCAAGCCCGTGGACGCACGCGAGGCGGTGGGCCTCTCCGTGCGGGCCAAGCGCGACAAGGGCGCGGTGCTGACGCGCGCGGACGTGGAGCCGCCGGTCGTCGTGCGCAAGGGCGACGTGATCGAAGTGAACTCGCTGTCGGGCGGCATCGTGATCCGCTCGCGCGGGCGCGCGCTCACCGACGGGCGCGCGGGCGAGACAATCGAACTCTCAGCGCCCGAAGACCGCAGGCGCCGGTTCTTTGCACGGCTCGACGCCTCGGGCCGCGCGGTGATCGCCGATGCGCCCCAGCCCCGCACACAGCAGGAGAGTGCCCAATGAAGCGCCTGGCGATCTGTTCTGCGATGTCGATCCTGACCGCCCACGCCGGCGCCCAGAGCCTCATGCGCTCGCCCGCGGCCGTGTCACAGCCCACCGCCGACGGCCAGCCCGATTACAACCACACCCTCCGCGGCACCTCGATGTACCTCGTCGAGCCCCCCAAGCCCAAGGAGTTCAAGGTCCACGACCTCGTCACCATCGTCATCGACGAATCCAGCACCGCCAGCAGCAAGGCCACCCTCGACACCAAGAAGAACTACACCCTCCGCTCGCGCCTGGTCGACTTCCCCAGCGTCCAGCGCTTCCTCGATGATCTCGAGCTGGCCCAGGGCCAGACGAGCCCGATCGCCGAGGTCGAGGCCGGCAGCAATCAGAAGTTCAAGGGCGACGGCACGTACAACCGCTCCGACAATCTCCGCGCTCGGATCACCGCCGAGGTGATCGACGTCAAGCCCAACGGCGTGCTCGTGCTCGAGGCGCGCAAGAGCATCCAGAAGGACAACGAGTCCTCGACGCTGATCCTCTCGGGCTCGGTCCGGCGCGAGGACGTGACCAACGCCAACAGCGTGCTCTCGAGCCAGCTCGCGGACCTGAACGTGATGGTCAAGAACGAAGGGCGCGTGAAGGACGCCGCGGAGAAGGGCATCATCCCGCGGATCCTCGAGGCGATCTTCAACTTCTGAGATTCAGGCCGCGCTGGCCACGGCCGTGCTGGCGGGCTCAAAGCTCGCCGGCAGCACGAACCACGCCTCGCGCGGATGGAAGCTCTCGTGCTTGCGGTACTCGGGGCCGAAGCTCACAGGCTCGGCGTGTTCCAGCCAGACGAGGCACGCGAACCGCGCCGAGCGCTTGTGCGCCCAGAACGAATCGGGCGCGCCGATCTGGTCGTTGTACTCGCGGCGGAGGTTGTCCACGTCCTCGGGCGTGAGGTCCTTGAAGAGCGCGACGCGGAGCACGCGCGCGCGGGCGACGAACGCGCCGCCGGTGGCTTTGAAGTAGACCCACTCGCCGGGCGCGATCTGGCCCCAGGGCGCCTTCTTGCGCACGGTGAGCCGCGCCTCGACCTTCTTGGCCCCTGAGAGAATCGCCCGCGCATAGACGGGTCGGACGATCGCCGCGTGGATCATGCCCCTGGTTTCCCGGCGGGAGCCGACGCGGCCAACTTCTGGATCGTGCCCGTCGTGCTCCGGCCCTGGACCAGATCGACCAGAACCACGCGCCCCCCAAACGCCTCCACGTCCGACGCGCCCACCACGCGGTCCTTCGTGTAGTCCGCCCCCTTGACCAGGGTGTCGGGCCGAACCGCGCGGATCAATTCCAGCGGCGTGTCGTCGCCCTCGCGCCCGAACATCACCACGGCGCCCACGCCCGCGATGCTCCCCAGAACGCGGGCCCGGTCGTCCTGACCGTTCACGGGCCGCGTCGGGCCCTTCAGGCGCTTCACCGAGGCGTCGTCGTTCATGCCGACGACCAGAAAATCGCCCAGCGCCGCGGACTGTTCGAGCAGCGAGACGTGCCCGGCATGGATCACGTCAAAGCACCCGTTGGTGAACACAATCTTCTGCCCGCTCGCGCGCCTCGCGGCGATCTCGACCTTGATCTGCTCGATCGACCGCACCTTGCCCATCGACCGCGTGTTCTGCTCGAGGATCGAGTGATGCACGCGCTCGAAGGGGATGGGCTGCACGCCGAAGACCTCGACCTCGAGCCCCGCCGCGGCATTGGCAAAGCGGACGGAATCTTCCCATCCGCAGCCGTTGGCCCGCGCCGCCGCGAGGCCCGCGAGGAACATGTCGCCCGCGCCCGTGACGTCGTACACCTGCCTCGCGACCGTCGGCACGGCGACGGGTTCGCCCTCGCGCTCGAGCAGCAGCGCGCCGTGACGGTCCAGCGTGAGGACGACCGTCTCGCCCGCGATGACGTCCATGAGCTTGCGCGCGAGGCGCGCGTTGTGCTCGGGCGAGCCGTCCTCGCAGGCGTCCAGGCCCGAAGCGACCTGCGCCTCGGTGCGGTTGGGAGTGATGCTCGTCGCGCCGCGATAGCGGGCGTAACTCTCGAGCCGCGCGGGATCGACAAACACCGGGACACCCGCGCGCCGCGACGCCTCGATCACGCCCTGGCACAGCTCCTGCCCGCAGACGCCCTTGGCGTAGTCCTCGATGCAGACCACATCCGCGCCGGGCAGCGCCTCGCGGAACGCGCGGAGCATCTTCTCGGTCACCTCGGCGCCGATCGGCTCGCGGCTCTCAAAGTCGACACGGAACATCTTCTGCGGGTGCCTCGCCTGCGCGAGGCCGATGAGGTTCTGCTTCACGGTCGTCGGGCGCGAGGGGTCAGCGATCAGGCCCGCGACGCCCACGCCCTGCGAGCTCAGCGCGCCACGGAGCCGCGCCGCGTGCTCGTCCGCGCCCGTGACGCCGAAGGCCTCGACGCGCCCGCGCAGCGCGAGCAGATCGAGGCAGACGTTCGCCGCGCCCCCCGGACGGTCTTCGGTCTTTCGCACGTGCAGGATCGGCACGGGCGCATCGGCGCTCAGGCGCTCGGCATGCCCGTACACAAGCTGGTCCAGCATGAAGTCGCCCACCACGAGCGCGCGGAAGGGCTTCCAGTTCGTGAGCCGATCAAGCAGGTGATCCACGCCCGAAGAATAGCTCAGGCGTCCGGCGGATGATCCTCCGCGCCGCGCTCGGCCGACGCGGCCCGGATCGCCCCGAGCGCGCCCGCCAGGATCGCCTCGCCCTGCGCGTCAAGCTCCATCGCGAGCCTCGGGACCGCGACCGGCACGTTGGAGGTCCAGCGCGCGCCGAGCTTGGCCCAGTCCTTGCCCGTCGTCAGCACCACGTCCGCAGCGAGCGCCGCGCGCTCGATCATGTGCACCGTCGAGCTCGAGTAAGGATCATGATCGCGCAGCAGGATCGGCTCGGGCGCGGGCGTCTGGGGCCCCGCGGCCTCGCGTACCTGCGCCACCAGCGCCCTCGGATTTCCGATCGCGCAGACGACCAGCACCCGCCGGCCCCGCAGCGCCGCGACCGGCTCCGAACGCACCGTTGGCCCTTCGAAGATCTCCAGCCCCGTCCACGCGTGCCTCGCGGTCGCGACGGGCCCGGGCACCAGCGCCGCGACGCGCTCGCGAAGCTCCCTGAGCGTCCGCGCATCGACCCGGTCCGCGCGTGTGATCACCGCGTGCGTCGCGCGCGCGAGCGACGCGACCGGCTCGCGCAGCCACCCGGCCGGGATCAGCTCGTCAGCGAACGGATCCCGCGTCGCGTCGATCAGCGCGAGGTTGATCTCGCGCGCGACCTTGCGATGCTGGAACCCGTCGTCGAGGACGATCGCGTCGACCCGCGCACCGCGCTCGGTGCCGAAGAGCTCGATCAAGCCGCCGGTGCGGTCAGGCTGCGCGACGATGGGCAGGTCCTCGAAGGTCGCGCGGTACTCCGCGGCCTCATCGCTGAGGCCATCGACCGCGCCGTAGCCGCGCATCGCGACGCAGGGGTCGTGCCCCGCGGCGCGGAGCTGCGCGATGAGCCACGTGACCATCGGGGTCTTGCCCGTGCCGCCGACCGAAAGGTTGCCCACGCTGATGCACGCGCGATCGAACGAGACGACGCCGTGCCCGCGGTCGAACGCGCGGTTGCGCCGAGCGACCACCGCGCCGTAGACCCGCGCAAGGCCCCGCCCAACCACGCCCGGCACGATGGGCTTCTCGCGGCTCATCGGGGCGGCTCGCGTTCTGAATCCTGTGAGGCCAGATCGCGCTCAATCCGCTGCTTCAGCAACGCGCGCGCGGCGAGGATCTCGGCCTTGAGCGACTCGCGCTCGCGCCGGCCCAGCCGCCAGGAGTTGAGCATGTCGAGCCCCGCGAGCATCACCACCATCCACAGCAGCGCGATCGCCGCGAGCCAGACCAGCACGAACACGCCCTTGTGCGCGGGCGTCGCGATTCCGAAGCCGTACGCCAGCAGCGGGATAAGCATCAGCATCAGCCAACCGTTGGCCGTGCGGTTGCGCTTGCGGCTCGCGGGCATCGATGACCGCGCGACCGCGCGCATGTGCCCCCCCACCGTCACGAGCGCGATCACGGCCATCGGCAGCACGAGCCACGCGGGCGCGAGCGTGCCCGAACCCGAGATCGGGCCCTGCGCGAGGATCAGGATGGGAACAAGTCCGCCGAGCAACCGGGGATCATTCGCCGGTCAGACCGTCAGAGCCGAGCGAGCGCGAAAGCCGCCCGAACTCACGCCGCGGCCGGGGAGAGCGTCCGCGTGCCGCTGGGCCGGGGCGTGCGGGGCGACCGGCGCAGACGCGCGACGAGCTTGCCGATGGGCAGCCCGACGATCGTCGCGGGGTCGCCCGACCACGTGAGAGGCCAGCCGGCCTCGACGCGGTCGGTCAGGTTGTACCCGCCGGCCTTGCCGCGCCATGCGCCGCTGGCGACGTAGTCGTTGATCTGCGCCTCGCTGAGTTCACCCAGCGTGACCGTCGCGCGGTCGACGAACAGCTCGCGCTTGAGACGCCCGTTCTCGACGCGCACGATCGCGACGCCGGTGACCACCGCGTGCTCGCGCCCGACGAACTCGCGGATCATCTCACGCGCTTCCTGCTCGTTCTGAGGCGTGCCCACGAAGCGCTCGCGCCCGCGCGCGTCTTTCACGACGCAGGTGGTGTCCGCGCCCACGATGAACGCGTCGCCCGTCGCGACGCCCGCGCGGATCATCTCACGCGCCACGCTGGAGGCCTTGAGATACGCGAGCGAGCTCACCCACGCCTCGGCCGCGACATCGCCCGGCTCGAGCGCCGAGTCGTCAAAGCCCGGCAGCATCACCTCGTGGTCGATGCCCGCCTCGCGCAGCAGCTCGCGCCGGCGCGGGCTGCGGCTCGCGAGAATCACGCGACCAAGCCCGCCGTTGCCCGCACTCCCAATCCCGCTGGTTTCCGCTGCCTGCGACACCATGATCCCTCCCGACCGACCGTTCCGTGATCGTCCGCCGCCCCCGCAAACGTCCCCGGCATGCGTGCCGAGGCCCTCGCCACCCTCGAAGCTCCCGTCCATCATCATCTGATGCGCACCGTGCCCAGATCCGGCATCGATGTCCATCAAGCCGCAACACGCACGCGGCCGACGCGGGTTCCCCGATCCTTCACCCTCTTCCCGGGCCCTTGGGCCTTCGGGCACGCCCGCCTTCCGTAGCGAGCGCCAGAACTGTAATGACTCCAACGCCGTGGACGTGTGAGAGTTGCACTCGAACATTGCAAAGTCTTTCTTCACCACGAGTTCCGCGCGACGGTTTCCGATTTCACCCGCGCCCGACCGTCCGATACCCGTCCCGTGCGCGGGCGTCCAGCCGCCAGGATGACAGTCCGGCGGGCCCGCACACGGCCTGAGGCGCATCGGGCAGAATCTGCGCAAGGCGACCAACCGCGGCAGGCCATCCCCCCGCCGCGCTACCGTCGCATCACCATGTTCGGAATCGAGCCCCCTGCATTTCTTCGCGGGGCGCCGACGGAGCGATGCATGACCGCCAGCCCCTCATCCGGTTCTGTCCACGCCGGCCCGCGAGCCCACTTGGTCCAGATCGCCTCGACGTGGGAAGACCCGGCGGCCAACCGCGAGAAGCTGCTCGACCTGCTGGACACGATCGACCCCGCGCCGCGCGAGGGCGACCTGATCCTGCTCCCCGAGATGTTCGACACGGGCTTCTCAATGAACCTCGCCGCGACGGCCGACAAGGGCAACGCGACGCTCCACGCCCTCGCCGAGATCGCGCAGGAACACCGCGTGACCGTCCAGGGCGGGCGCACGGTCCACGACTGTCACTGCGACCGGGGCTCGAACACGATGTCGGTCGTCGCGCACGATGCCGCGCTGGGTTCGCGCCTGCTGTGCGAGTATCGCAAGGTCCACCTGTTCACGCTGACGGGCGAGGACCGCGCGATCGCGCCGGGGACGCGCATCGAAACCTACGACTGGGAGTTTCCAGACTCGGGCGCCGAAGGTGGCGCCGGGCGCGATCGGCTCAAGGTCTGCCCGATCATCTGCTACGACCTGCGCTTCCCGGAGCTCTTCCGCAAGGGCCTGCTGCAGGGCGCGGAGGTCTTTGCCGTGGGCGCGTGCTGGCCCGCCAAGCGCATCCATCACTGGCGCGCGCTGCTCATCGCCCGCGCGATCGAGAATCAGGCCTTCGTGCTGGGCGTCACCCGCACGGGCTCGGAGCCCGGCGTGACGTACTCAGGCGGCACCATCGCGATCGATCCCACGGGCCAGGTGCTGGGCGAGCTCGGACCCGACGAGGGCGTCCTCAGCGTCGAGATCGACCCCCGCACGCTCCGCGCATGGCGCGGCGCATTCCCCGCGTGGAAAGAGCACCGCCTTCTGTCGTAACTTCTTCGTTCAGCCTTGGCCCGCGACGCGGTCGATCTCGTCCAGGCTCGTCTGACCCTCGGCGACCATCTTCCACCCGAACTGTGCGAGCGTCGTGAACAGCCCCTGCTCGATGACTTTCTTCATCGCGGTAATCGTCGGCTCCTTGAGCACCACGTCGCGCAGCTCGTCGTTGAAGTCCAGCAGCTCGAACAGCGCGCGCCGGCCCCGGTAGCCCGTCCGCAGGCAGCGCCCGCAGCCCGTGGGCACCCACATCTCCGTCTTGCCCTGAATCCAGCGCCCAAGGCGCGTCGCGACGCCGGGCGTCACGGGCACGGTGCGCTTGCAATGCTCGCAGAGCGTGCGGACCAGGCGCTGCGCGAGAACCAGATCCAGCGAGTTTGCGACCAGGTAAGGCTCGACCTTCAGGTCCAGCAGCCGGAAGACCGCCGAGACGGTGTCCTTGGCGTGGAGGCTTGAGAAGACCAGGTGCCCGGTCATCGAGGCCTGCATCGCGGTGCGGGCGGTTTCGTCGTCGCGGATCTCGCCGACGAAGATCACGTCGGGGTCCTGACGCAGCACGCTGCGCAGGAGGCTGCCGAAGGTGTTGCCTCGGTCGTGGTCGGCGGGGATCTGCGTGGTGCCCTCGAGCTGGTACTCGACGGGGTCTTCGATGGTGACGACGTTGCGGGTATCGCGGTCGATCTCGCGGAGGGCGTTGTAGAGGGTGGTGGTCTTGCCCGAGCCCGTGGGGCCGCAGACGAGCAGGAGGCCGTGGTCCTGCTGACAGACGCGGCGGATGCGGTCGGTCATGTAGGTCGCCATGCCCAGATCGCCGATCGCGTGGGGGATGAAGCGCTGATCGAGGATCCGGAGCACGAGCTTCTGCGCGTGGACGCTGGGCGTGAAGCTGACGCGGAACTCCACCCGCCGATCGGGGAACTTCGCGGAGAAGTGGCCTTCCTGCACCGCGTCGCGACCGGCGAGCTTCATCTGGCAGGCGGTCTTGATGAGCCCGTACACCAGCTCGCCCACGCGGTTGGGCAGGTTCGTGATCGAGACCATCCCGCCGTCGACGCGGAAGCGGATGTGGTAGACGTCGCCCTTGGGCTCAAAGTGAATATCCGTCGCGCGGGCCTTGCTGGACGTTTGCAGCAGGAGCTTGACGGCCTTGGACCCGTCGCTGCCCGCCGAGAGCGCGCTCGAGGACTTGCCCCCCGAGTCCACCATCGCGACCGCCTCGGGCTCGGCCGCGGGCGGGAGCGAGTTGAGCAGCTCGGTGAGCTCGGTGACCCACGCGGGCGGGCCCTTGCCCTCGCCTTCGTGCCCGTTGTCGTCGCCGGCCTTGGAGTCATCCGCCGAGGCCACGACCGCGTCCGCGCCCTCTTCTTCGAGCAGGTACTCGTGGTGCCCGATGCGGATCATGTCGCCTGGCGCGACGGCCTGCGATTTGACCCGCACGTCGTTGACCTTCGTCCCGTTGCGCGAACCCAGGTCCGTCACGATGAACTGCCCGGGCAGCGCGCCCTGCTCGATCGTGCAGTGGTGACGGCTCGCCAGATCGTCCTGCAGCACCACCGCGTTGTCCGGGTGGCGCCCGAACGTGATCTTCTCACGCCCGAGCGCGATGTTGCCCGACTGCCCGCGGATGGCCTTCAAGACATAGAGCGGCATGCACGGATGG
>JANRKN010000114.1:0-55338 GCA_033763435.1 Planctomycetota bacterium | reverse complement strand
CGGCGAGACCAAAGCGGGCGGCACGGGCGCGGCAACCGGCGCGGCGGCGGCCACGGGCGGCGCGGCGGCGGGCGCGACCGCGGCCGGCGGCAAGAAGGCGCTGGTCATCGGCGTGATCGCCAAGAGCCAGGACAACCCGGTCTTCCAGGCCGCCCGCGCGGGCGCCGAGGCCGCGGCGGAGGACCTCAGCAAGCAGCTGGGCATCTCGATCAAGATCGACTGGCGCACGCCCAACAAGGAAGACGCGCAGGCTCAGGCCCAGTTCATCGAGCAGCTCGTCTCCGCGGGCGTCGACGGCATCTCGATCTCCGCGACCGACGCGAAGGTCGTGATGGACAAGGTCAACGCCGCGGTCGAGGCGGGTGTCGCCGTCGCGACCTTTGACTCTGACGTCCCCGGCAGCAAGCGCTTTGTCTACTACGGCGTGGACGACGTCGAGGCCGGTAGGGCCGTCATGAAGGAACTCGCTCGCGAAATGGGCGGCAAGGGCACCGTGGCGGTGCTGGCCGGCAACCAGAACGCGACGAACCTCCAGGCCCGCGTGAAGGGTGTGCGCGACGAGGCCGCGGCGTACAAGGACATCACGATCCAGGACGTGTTCTATCACGCCGAGACCGCCGCCGACGCCGTCGCGAAGATGCAGCAGGTCCAGACCGCCAACCCGGGCATCACGGGCTGGGCGCTTGTGGGCGGCTGGCCTCTGTACACCGACAACGCGCTCGCGGGCATCGCGGGCAAGGCGAAGGTGGTGTCGATGGACCCGCTGCCGCTGCCCCTGAAGTACCTTGAGAAGGGCGAGGTGCAGGTGCTCGTGGGCCAGCCGTACTTCGGCTGGGGCTACGAGACGGTCAAGCTCATCGTCGACAAGGTGCACAACAAGAAGAACCCCGCGTCCGACCGCGTGACCGCGACGCCCCAGATCGTCACGAAGGCGAACATGGGCGAGCTGGCCGGCCAGTGGGACAAGTGGATGGGCGGCAAGAAGTAAACCCTCATCGTCCCGCGCCGAAAGACGCGGGACGGTTTTTCTCAGCGACCACACGCGAGCCCGAGCCCCACGATGCAGACGCAGGCGGCACCATCCGTTCACCAGCCCACCTCTGCGGCCTCGGCGCCTCGGGGCGCCGTCCTGCTCCGCGCGATCGGGCTCAGCAAGCGTTTCGGCATCACTCAGGCGCTCGACGGCGTCAGCGTCGACTTCCGCGCGGGCGAGATTCACGCCCTCATGGGTGAGAACGGCGCGGGCAAGAGCACGCTCGGCAAGGTCATCTCGGGCCTGCACAGGCAGGATGAGGGCACGGTTGAGATCGGCGGCCGCACGCTCGAGCCCGGCTCCATCGAAGAGGCCTTCGAGGCCGGGATCCGCATCGTGCATCAGGAACTGGCCCAGTGCCCGAACCTGAGCGTCGCGGAGAACCTGTCGCTGCACGCGATGCCCACGCGCGGGCCGGGCTTCATCGACCGCCGGGCAATGATCGAACGCGCCGCGCGGCTGGTCCACAAGATCGAGCCGGGGATCGATGTCAACGCGCCTCTGGGCATGCTCTCGCCGGGTCATCGGCAGATCTGCCAGATCGCCGCGAGCCTCGACGACCGCGCAGAAGGGCACGGCCAGGGCTCGCGCGCCCGCGTGATCGTGTTCGATGAGCCGACCAGCTCACTCTCGGTCGCGGAGGCCGACCGGCTGCTGGAGATCACGCGCCAGCTTGCCGCTGAAGGCCTAACGATCATCTACGTCAGCCACCGCATGAGCGAGATCTTCGCGGTGTGCGACCGCGTGAGCGTGCTGCGCGACGGCAAGTTCATCGCCACCAGCGACGTCAAGTCCATCGACGAGGCCGGGCTGGTCGAACAGATGATCGGCCGACGCCTCGACCACGGCGCCAAGCGCACGCCCCCCGCTGTCGACGCCTCCCGCGGCGCGATGCTCGAAGTGCGAAACGTCTCCTCGCCCGGACGGCTCACCGATATCTCGCTGTCGGTCGCGCCGGGCGAGATCCTCGGCATCGGCGGGCTCGTCGGCTGCGGGCGCAGCGAACTGCTCAACGCGATCTTCGGCCTCGACACCGACGCGACCGGCACGGTGCGCGTCGATGGCAAGGAAGTACCCCGCGAAGTCCGCGCGATGGTCTCGGCGGGCGTCGGCTATGTGCCCGAGGATCGGCGAAACCAGGGCCTCTTCTTCCTGCTGGGCATCGACGAGAACATCGTGATGCCGTTCATGGCGCGCCTCGCGTCGCTCCTCGGCCTGCGCTCGATGACCGGCGAGAAGCGCGTCGTGCTCGAGAAGACCGCCGACTTCCAGGTCAAGGCCGCATCGCTCAAGAGCCAGCCCGGCGAGCTCTCAGGCGGCAATCAGCAGAAGCTGCTGCTCGCGCGGTGGATGGGCAAAGCGACGCGCGTGCTGCTGCTCGATGAGCCGACCCGCGGGATCGACGTGGGCACAAAGGCCGAGATCTACAAGCTCGTGCGCGCCGCCGCCGACGCCGGCACCGCCGTGCTGCTCGTGTCGAGCGAAATGCCCGAACTGCTCGCGCTCTCCGACCGCGTCGTCGTGATGGCCGATGGCCGACTCACCGGCGAACTCCGCGGCGATGAGATGACGCAGACCAACATCCTGCGGCTCGCGGCAATCGAGAACGGGCGCGGCTGATCAGGGGTTGGCGGGCTCGGCCTCAATCTGACGCAGCTCTCTGAGCAAGGCTGCTTCAGCATCGGACCATCGTGCATCTTCTGGGTTCATTTCGGGCACGAGGCCCAGCCAGTCGCTGCGACGAACACCTTTGCGCTCTCGGGCGACCTGAACGAGGCGCTCCAGAGCGTAGGTCCGCGTCGGCCCATCGCACACTCGAACGAGATCGGCGAGGAGCTCCCCTCCCGGACGCCGGTACGCCGTGAAGTTGATCGCCAAAGCCCGTGCCAAGCCTTGATTTTGCTGGGCAATTCCTGCGAGCGTCTGGACAAGCGACGCTCGGTCATGCCCGCCCTCGAGGTACAGGACGCAGAGGGCCGCGCTTGCACCACCGCCTCCATTGGGCACGTGCGAGAGGATCAGCTCTCTCGCTCGCGACGATCGATGGAGTCTCCCGCCCCGCTCAGCCTGCAAAGCGAGAAACCGCCAGAGCAGCCTTGGCCCCGGAACGCCAGCGAAGACCTTCACATCGAGAACCGGCTCGGCTCGGTCCGGATCCGCGACGGTCAGCACCGCCAGCGTGCTAAGCGCAGTCTCGAGTTCGAGCGTCGCCGCGACGGAACCTGAGGCGGGCCCCCGAAGGATCTCGCGCACGATCGCGTCCATCATCTCGCCCGAGTTGGGGCCGGAGAACTGCCCGAGTGTCAGCGCCGCTCGGACCCGCACCACGTTCGTGCCGCCGACGCTCCGGATGATCGCCTGCGTTGAGTCGGCAGAGCGCGACCACTTTGCCCACGTGTTGAAGTTGTGCAGAGAATTGCACGCGATACCGATGGCTTGGGTCGTCGCCGGAGTGTCGGGGAAGGTGATCGCACGTTCAAGAAAGCGGACGGCTTCGCCCTCGCGCCCGCGGAATCTGGTGCCCACAAGAGATCCGATCTGGCCGGTCTTCCATCGTTCCGGACGTTCGAGCAAAGCGTCCATCCGCCGATTGAACCATCGGCGCTCCCACTCTGCATGCCTGTCCGCACGCTCGAAGCGCTCGAGAAGCGTCCAGGAGTCGCCGGACACCGATCCTTGCAGAATTCCTGCGGGCCACCACTCATACCCCGCGATCAGCACCGCCGTCGGCACTGCGCCGACCCAGCCGCCCTCGCGCACGCGCGGCGTCACGAATACGCCGTACGAAAGCACGAGCACCGCCATCCCCAGCAGAGCCGGACCCTTGCGCCTCCTCGCGCGATAGAACGCCCGCTCGAGTTCGGACGTGAAGCCGCACTCCGAGCAGGTGCGCGAATCGATGAGCAGGTCGTACCAGCATTTGGGGCAGCGCCGCCGGCCGCGCGAGGGCTCGCCGACAAGAGCTCGCACGATCAGCAGCCCGCCGAAGCCTGCCACGCCCCACGCGGCCGCGGCCCACAGACTCGCCCGCGCGCCGCTCGAGTCCCACGCCATCCACGCTTGCAGCCAGGGCAGCGCGGCGATCAGCCCCACCGCCGCCGCGACGACCACCAGCCCCAGCAGCACCACCTTCGCCGAGCGCACGGGTCGGTACAGGTCCTCGGCGCTGCGGGCGCGATTCCCGCAGGCGCACTTCAGCCCCGCGCGATAGTCCAGAGCCTTGCCGCAGGACGGGCACCGGCCGAGCTCAGGCGCGCCCACCTTGGCCCGCGGGAACAGGCCACGCCAGAGCAGCGACAACCCCCACCCTCCGACGAAGGCGATGAGTGCAACGAAGATGAATACCGCGGCCGCCATGCGCTTCCGGCAGCCCCCTTGGGAGGCACGCCGGAATCATGATAACAGCCAATTCACTCGAACAACCCGCCGGGCGCGGTTCGGCCGAG
This sequence comes from Planctomycetota bacterium, assembly GCA_033763435.1. Classification (GTDB taxonomy): domain Bacteria; phylum Planctomycetota; class Phycisphaerae; order Phycisphaerales; family UBA1924; genus JANRKN01. The sequence goes on along the minus strand of JANRKN010000114.1, from coordinate 50,859 downwards.
GCCATTGAGGCCCTGCTCCTGGGTCCAGAGTTCGCTCTGCCAGCGTTCGACGGACTCGGGCACGCCGCCGAGACGCGCATCGCTCGAGCGCGTGCCCATCGGCCGCAGAAGGAAGCCGAAGCTGGTTTCGCCCGTGATGTTGTTGTAGCTGAGGTTGACGCCAAACAGCACGGCCTGGAACGCGCGGCGGACTTCGACGTTGGTGTTCTGGAACCCGCCACCCTTGAGGTCGTACGTCACGCCGCCCGTGATGAAGTACTTGCTGGTCATGCGGTACTGCGCGGACCAGTCAAAGACCGTCGACTCCTGCGCGTTGAGGTAGCGCACCTCGCCGATCGTGGCAAAGTCGGGCGTGTGCTGGAGGATCGCGCCCGCGGTTGAACGCTGGGACTGCTGGGCATCGAAGTCGAAGATGTTTGAGCCCGTGAGCGCGAGCGAGTTGGAGGCCTGCCACTGACCTTCGTTGAGCCAGGCGTTGCCGGGGATCGAAAGCTCGGGGCGGTACTCGGCAAAGCGCGTGAGGGTCGACTTGGGGTCAACATCGCGTGACTTGAAGACGACGTCGGAGTTCCACTTAAGCACGTCCACCGAGCGCCAGCGCCCGGGGCCGCCGCGCTGGGTCTGCCAGGTCTGCGCGACGCCCGCTCGCATCAGCCCGCCCTCGGCGAGGCTCTCGACCTCGTCGTCGTACACGGGCAGCGTGATTCGGTCGCGGTTCGTGCCAGCCTGCTGGAGCGTGAGCGAGGGCTCGATGATGTGCCGGATGCGGTTGAGGTCAAAGAGGCTCGAGGAGATCGAGTTGTCGACGCGCTGGAACTGCGTCGAGAACCGCGTGCCGACCGCGCCCCAGTAGCGCTGCTTCTCCTGGCGCTCGCGCTCGGTGGTGAGCGCGGCAAAGCGCGAGAATCGATCATCGTAGGCCGTGACGCGCCCGACGCCATAGGGGTTGATCATCATCGGACCCACCAGCAGCTGGCTGTTCAGCTCCTGGCGCGTGTCGAAGCGGTGGATGCTGTCGGATTCGTAACCCTCCGCACGCAGCCGCTCGGCGATCGACTGATTCGGATCGATGCCGAACGCGCGCTGGGAGAGCGACGCGAGGTCATACCCGCGCTCGCGCGCGCGCGGCTCGTCAAACTGCATCCGCGCCCGCGTGTAGCGGTATTCCTGATTCCACGTGAGCAGGCCCGGGCGCCAGTCGCGCAACAAGTCGTCGCTCAGGCGCGTGTACCCGACCTCGGGCGCCTTGGAGACCGAGTACCCCTGCGACTGGAGCAGATACTGATTGGGCACCGCGTCAAAGAATCGCCCGGAGCCCTCGATCCACAGCGCGTTGTTGCCCTCCGTGTAGCGGAGCTGCGCGCGGTTGGTGAACTCGCGATTTTCGCGGGGCCACTGCTGCTTGAAGGACTCGAGGAATACCTCGTCGCCCACGTGCGAGGCCTGCGCCGCGAGAATCCAGTTCGGGTCCAGGCGCGAGACCAGCTCAAGGTTCGCCGCGCCACGCGTCGTGCCCTCCCACGAACGCCGACGGCCCGAGGGCAGAATGTCCGTGCCCTTGTCGTCAAAGACGCTGTACCCCCACAGCGACGCGACCGTGTCCTCGTCGGCGTACCGACCCTCAAGGCCCAGCGCCAGGCCCCGGCGGAAGTAGCCGTCGATCAGAAGATCGACGTCGATGTTCTCGTCGGGCTCAAGGTCCAGCAGGCTGTACGCGTTCCAGCGCGTCCGCAGCGCGGTTCCCGAGCCCGTGCGGTTCTCAACCCGAATGTCCTTCAGAGGCACGCGCGACGGATCGCCCCGGAAACGCGGCCAATAGAAGAACGGCAGATCGCCCGCACGCAGCGTGATGTCCTGCGCGTCGATCAGCACGCCCTGCTCCACCGACGTCGTCGTCAGCGGCCCCGCCTCGTCAACAAAGCCCGTCCCGCCGCCGATCGTCTCGGGCAGGCGAATCCCGCCCGGCCCGAACCGCCCGCGCCGCGTCGCGCTCCGCTCAACCTCGCGCGTGTCACGCGTGATCGTCACCTTCGACGCACCGATCGTGAAGTCGGGCTCAAAGAACCCCGTCGTCGCCAGGCGCACGTTCTCAGCGGTGAACTGGTCGGCCGACTCCTGGCGGATCGCGCTCGCTCGCACGTACAGCGGCAGGCGACGCTTGGCGTCATAGGTCCAGAAGACCGCGTCAAGCACCACCGCGCGGTTGGCCTGCAGGTCGTAGTAGATCGACGGGCCCCGGAGCGTGAAGCGCCCGTCGGTCGCGACGACGCCGCCCTCGAGATAAATCCCCCGCACCGCGCCCGCGGGCAGGCCCGCGAGGTCGGGCGTCGGGCCCGTGTCCTTGGCGAGATAGATCACGCCGCGCTGGGCGGTGAGTTCGAGCGTCCGGCCCGACGCGCGGTCGCTGTACATGACGACGATGCCGCCGCGCGCGAGCGACTGAATCGTCCCGCCGTCGGGCCCGACCGCGGGCGCGCTGGGCGCGGTGATGATCACCGACCGCTCCTGCTCGCCCGAGATCATCTGGATGTCGCCCGCCGAGACCGAAATCGTGCCGGTGGTCGGGAAAATCAGCGGCGCCTGATCCGGCGAAGGCTCACCCGAAGGCGCGGCGCCCGAGACACCCGTGAGCTGGCGCCGCAGCGTGTCGGCCAGCGCGCGCTCGGCCTCGGCCGTGAAGGGATCGCTGACGGGGCCCTGTCGCAGCAAGTCGGCGCGGAGCTGCACGCCCCCGCCACTCCCCCCACCCGCGCTCGGCGATTCGTCGATCTCGACGATGCCGCGGACCGGCAGGTTCGCCGACTGCATCGACACGGCTTGAGCGGCGTCGGCATCGGGCGTCGAAAGGCGGTCGAAGTACGCGAAGATCTGATAGACGGCCTTGCCGTCGGCGGCCTCGGCGTCGTCGAGGCGCTCGAGCCAGATCGCCGCCCGACGCGCACGGAACTCAAAGGTGCCGATTCGCGCGAGCACATCGCCCGAGAGCACCAGCCGGTTCACCGCGCCGCTGGACGAGAGCCCACCCGCTTCGACCCAGCTCGAGACCTGGTCGGCGCGGAAGACCAGCTCACCCGACGCCGCCGCAAGAGGGAAGCGCACGCCCGCAAAGTCACGCCCGGAGATTGCGCCCGCGTCGACGGACGAAGCCGTGACGCTCTGTGCCCGCGCCTCGCCCGGTACGAACGCCCCGACGCCCAGCGCCAAGCCGCTGAGGCAGGCCAGAGCGCGGGCGGAACGTGCGGAGGCAAAGAGAGTCGAGGCAGAACGCAGCATGGCCCGCGATCCTAACCGCACCGGGGCCCCGACGTCGGCTATTCTGCACACGATGAGCTCGGGCTCGCCCAACTCCGCAGCGCCCAGTCGCCCCCCCCACTGCCGGCCGGGCGTCTGGCCCGCGAGCCTCAGCCCCGCGCGTCTGGCCTCGCGCATCCGCACCGACGCGCCAGCGGGCTGTCGCGTCGCGCTCCTGGGCTTGGCCGACGACCTCGGCGTGCGACTCAACGCAGGCCGGCCGGGCGCCGCAGAGGGCCCCGCCGCGATCCGTGCGGCGCTCGCGCGCTACGGCGTCGCAGAGCCCGACGACTGGGCCTGGCCCACCATCTACGACGCGGGCGACGTCATCCCCGCCCCCGGCACCGGGCCCGAGGCCCTCGCCCAGACCCACGACCGCGTCACCGAGGCCGCGGGGTGGCTCCTCGATCAGGGCCTCTTCCCGATCGGCCTGGGCGGCGGACACGACCTGACCTTCGCCTTCGTTCGTGCGGCCGCCTCACGCTTCCCGGGCCTCGCGGGCGTCTCCTTCGACGCCCACCTCGACGTCCGCCCCGAGCCCGGCTCGGGCATGGTCTACCGCGCGCTCATCGAGCGCTGCAAGGTCGCCCGCGTCGATGTCTTCGGCGCCAACCCCCTCGTCAACAGCGCCGAGCACGTGCGGTGGTTCGAGTCCCACGGCGGGCGGCTGCGCTCGGGCCACCTCGACGAGAGCGACGCCGAGCGCAACCTGCCCCGACTCACCAAGGATTTCTTCGTCTCGTTCGATCTCGACGTGCTCGATGCCTCGCACGCGCCGGGCGTGAGCGCGATGAACCCCGCAGGCTGGAGCACCGCAACCGCGACCCGCATGCTGCTCGCCCTCGCCCAGTCACCCCGCCTGCGCTGCATCGACTTCATGGAGCTCTGCCCCGCGCACGACCCCGAAGGGCGCACCGCGCGCGTCGCCGCCCACATGCTCCTGACCACGCTCCGCGGCCTGCACTTCCGGTTCATGGCCCTCGACACGCCCTCCAAGTCCCGGGGAGAGAAAGACCGCTCGTGAGACTCCTGATCACCAACGCCCGCGTCGTCTCTCCCGCGGGCGAAGGGGCCCTCCGCGGCCCCGCGATGAACTCCCTCGAAATCCTCCCCAGCGCCGACGTGTTCATCGAGGGCGAGCAGATCGTCTCGATCGATCCCGCGCCCAGCGGCCTGCGCGAGGAGCTCGACAACAGCATCGACATCCTCGACGCGATGGGCCGCGTGCTGCTGCCCGCCTTCGTCGACGCTCACACTCACGCCTGCTGGGCCGGCTCGCGGATCGACGAGTGGACGCGCCGCCTCGCGGGCGAGAGCTATCTCGACATCCTTGCTTCGGGCGGGGGCATCCTCTCCACCGTCCGCGCGGTGCGTGAAGCGACCGAAGAAGACCTCACCCGGCACCTGATCGATCGGCTCTGGCGCCGGCTGGACCTGGGCACCACCGCGATCGAAGTCAAGAGCGGCTACGGCCTTACGCTCGAGGCCGAACTGAAGATGCTCCGCGCGATCCGCGCCGTGGGCGCGCAGTGGCCCGGCTCCATCGTCCCCTCCGCGCTGCTGGGCCACGCGCTTGAGCCGGGCGACGCGGCCTTCGTGAACCGCACGATCAACGAGACGCTCCCCGAGATCTCGAAGGCCTTCCCGGGCATCACGATCGACGCGTACTGCGAGCGCGGCGCATGGAGCGTCGAGGACACCGTGCGCCTGTTCGAGGCCGCCAAGTCCCTCGGCCACCCCTTCCGCGTGCACGCGGATCAGTTCAATTCCCTCGGCATGACACGCGAGGCCGTGCGCCTCGGCGCGCTCAGCGTCGATCATCTCGAAGCCTCGACGCCCGCGGACGTTGATCTTCTCGCCGCGAGTGAAACCTTCGCGACGATCCTGCCCATGTGCGGCATGCACGCCGGGCGCGCAGGGCTCTCGGGCCCGAGCTTCGCCGACGGGCGCCGACTCATCGATGCAGGCGCGAAGCTCGCCCTCGCGACCAACGACAACCCGGGCTCGGCGCCCTGCCTGAGCATGCAGGACGCGATGCGCGCGGCCGTGCGCTGGTGCGGGCTCTCATGCGCCGAGGCGCTCGTCGCGGGCACCGCCAATGCCGCGGCGCTGCTCGGGCTCAGGCGCTCCGGGCGCATCCGCCCCGGGAATCACGCCGACCTCGTGCTGCTGCGCCACACCGACGAGCGCGAGATGCTCTACGAGCTGGGCGGCGACTCGGTCGAAATGACCGTCTGCCGGGGGCGGATGCTCTGATCGTGGCTCAGCGCCTCTTCGCGGATGACCACACGCTGAACAGGCGCATCGAGCGTGTCCAGACGCCACGCCGCGCCGCACTCGGGGCAGACTGTGCAGCGGTCCGGCTCGGGCTCGAGGTCTTCGAGCGGGTACAGGCAGACGGGGCATCTCCCCGCATGGAGCAGTCCGTCGCGGATGCGTTCTCCGCGTGCGCCGAGCGCGCCGCGGAAGGTGATGAGCGCCGTGACCGCGACGAGCAGGATCGTCGAAGAGACGGGCGAGAAGAGGACGAAGGCGATGGCCTGAGGCCCAAACTCGCGGAGCGACCAGGCAAAGACGATCGCGAGCGTGACCAGCAGCACGGCAAAGAACGCGGGCATGGAAAAGATGCCGCGCCACAGATTGCGGGCCGAGTGGCGTGCGAGCGCGCCGACATGCCGGACGCGGGCGAGCTTGCGTGAGGACGCCGGCCGCGGGCCCCGCGCGGGGCGTACGTCGATAAGCCCGCGCCAGTGCAGTCGCACGGGCGTGCCGCGGTCGTCGAGCGTGCGCGGGCGCAGGTTCATGGGTCAGAGTGTTCGCGGCCCGGGAAGCTTCGGACGCGGCCAGCGCGCCCGCGAAGACGGTCTACCCCGGCCCAGGCAGATACGTGAAGTCGGGCGTGGTCTCCGCCCCGTCAGGCGGCACCGGGAGCGACAGCCGCACCGAGCCATCAAGGAACAGCAGGTTCGCGCGAGTCTTGGCCGCGGAGCCCCGCCCCGCGCGGAACCAGTCCATCCCGCGGTCGCCCCCCTGCTGATGCGCGTAGATCGTGTGCGTCCCCACCACCCACGTGCGCGAAGGCTGGGCCACCTCGGGCATGCGCCCGCCCCCCTGCGGCACCAGCGTCGCGAACTCATCGCCCCGCGGCGAATGATCGTTCAGCGTGTACGACGCGCCAACAAGCGCGTACATCGAGTCCGTGCGGTCCAGCCCGGGGATCGGCACGCCCGTGCGCTCGGCGCCCGCGTCAATCGGCGAGCGGAAGATCGCAAGATCGAATCGCTCGTTGTTCTCATCGGGTGGAATCGCGACGTCCACCACGTACCGATTCAGAGGCCGGCGCGCGGGGCCGATGGTGTCGATCCCGTAGAACGGCAGCCGCCCGCGCACGCCCGCGAACAGGGCGCCGATCACGCTCTCTCCGCCCTGCGGGAGCGGGCCCTTGGCCTGCGGAAGGCGGTCGGGGAAGTCGTTGAGGTAGAGCTGGAGCCCCACGCCGATCTGGCGGAGGTTGGAGCCGCACGACGCGACGCGTGCGGACTGGCGCGCCGCTCCGAGCGACGGGAGCAAGATGCCGATCAGCAGCGCGATAATCGCGATGACGACGAGCAGTTCGATGAGCGTGAACGCACGGGCCGCGCGGCCGGACAACCTGAGCATGCGGAGTTGAATGTAGCCGGGCCGGGCCCGGGGCCGACGATCAGCCGCGCGATTTCGCCGGCTTGCGCGCGGGCTTCGATGGAGTCTTCGCCGGTTTGCGATCCGCGGGCGCCGAGGGCGCGGGCGGCGCGGGGTGGATGCCGTTGGGCGTCGCGGGGGTGTCGATCTTCTCACCCGTGATGGGGTTGTTGAAGTGCGACTCCTGGATCGGCACCACCGCCTCAAGGATGTGCTCGAGCACGCGGGCGGGCGAGCCGGTCGCCTCAACCTCGGTGATGATCGACTTGGGGTAGTACTCGAGCACCGGGAACGTCTCGCGCTCGTAGACCTGCCAGCGCCGGCGGATCACATCTTCCTTGGCGTCGTCGATCCGATTTTCCTTCAGCGCACGCCGACGGAGGCGCTGGATCATCTCTTCCTTGTCGGGGCAGACCAGGTGGATGATCTGCAGCACGTTGAGGTGCTTCTCAAGGAGCTTGGCCTGGTTGACGTTCCGCGGGATGCCGTCGAGCACGAGCACGTCCGCGCGCGGCTTGTAGTCGCTCAGCACCGTGCGAGCGTGCATGTTGTGCTGCCACATCTTGATCGTGACGTCGTCGGGGACGAGCAGCCCCTGCGACGAATAGTGCAGGAAGGTGCGGCCAAGCTCTGACCCGGTGTCGATGGTGCGGAAGACCTCACCGCACGACAGGTGGTAGAAGCCGGGGATCTGGCCGAGAATCTTGCCCTGCGTGCCCTTGCCAGCACCGGGGGCGCCGAAGAGCAGAATGGTCTGATATTTCGGGTGATGCATCGCGTGAGGCCTCCGCGCGCCCCGCCTGCGGGGGTGCCGCCTCGCGGGGACAGGCTCCACGCTACATCGGCTCCGGGGAAAAAGCCACCCCGAACGACGGAAATCCGACTCGGGCCCAGGCGGGCAGGCGGCCTGTCCGGCACCCCCCGCAGGGACCGTCCGGGACAAAAAGAACAAACCCCGCCCGTTGAGACACGTCGGGCGGGGTCTGAGTTTGGAAGCCCCGTCACACAGACCGGGGCAAAGTTCCGAGGACTTAGGCGCGACGGCGACGGGCGGCCACGAGGCCAGCGACGCCGACGAGGGCCAGCGAACCCGGAGTCGGGATCGCGGCCGTGAAGCTGACGTTGTCGAGGCGGTTGTTGCCAGCGCCGGTGGTCGCGCCGTTGAAGGTGATGCGAACGCGGAGGTTCGCGGCGTTGTCCGCAGCCGAGTTCAGCGAGTAGCTGAACAGGCTGAACGAGCTGGCCGTCGAGCTGTACGAAGCGACCTGCGTCACCCACGTCACGCCGTCGACCGAGGTCTCGATCTTGTTGTTGCTGAAGCCCGAACCCGTGCCGCGACCGGACCACGCCATCGTGATGCCGCTGTAGCCGGCCGTGTTGATGTTGAAGGTCACCGTGCCGCCGTTGGTGTTGGCCGTCTGCGAGCCCGAGCCGCCGATGCGGCCCTGGATCGAGAGCGCGCCGCCCTGGACCTCGCCGGGCTGGCCGTTGATCACGCCGGCATCTCCGGCGAAGGTCCCGACCGCGCCGTTCGCCGTGCCCGCCGACACCGTGTTGAACGTCAGGCCGCCGCCCAGCGAGATCGTCGCCGAAGCGCCGTTCAGGCCGGCGTTCGCCGTGACGCTGTTGAGCACGCCGAGCTGGCCGCTCGTCGTGTTCGGCGTGCTGTTGTTGAAGTTCCAGTACGCGATCAGGTTCGCGTTCGCCGAGGCGGCGATACCCGCGGTGGCCAGAATGGCCACGGTCAGAGCCTTCTTCATCTCATCCTCCCTATGTGGACCCAAGGACCAAACGGAAACAATCTGAGCCCGGTTGGCCGCGGAAACGACCAGCCCGAACCCCTCTCTTGACGCCCGAAAGGATACCCGAAGCCCCGGCCGAATCTGCCTGTTCTGCGCTAGGAATCTGTTGAGACTGGATCCAAACCAAGCACTTCCTCTGGCATTTATCGCGTCCGGCGGCCTTCCCTCGGCCCCAGAACGATACCGCCGGACTCGCGCCATCGAATCTTCACGCCGCCCGCACACCCGCTCAACGTCCCCGAACCAACGCCATGCTCGGCCGACTGGACAGACCCGAACAGCGGGCTATTCTTCTGCCCCCACGGGCGCATAGCTCAGTTGGCTAGAGCGCGGCTGTCACATAGCCGAGGTCACAGGTTCGAGTCCTGTTGCGCCCATTGCCCCCCTTTGCAGCCGTTTCGCGTCCGATCGCGTGAGGCCGCAAAACCCCTGTAAATACAGGCACTTCCGATCGATCGGCCCGTTCCACGCGAGCCGACGCGAAAGCCCGCTGCGCCGCATTTTGAGCCACGCGCGCGCCGCTTTTTGCGCCGCTTTCCGAGTCCGCTTCCGGGCCCGGTTCCGCGTCCGAGTCCGGGGCCGCTTCCGGGGCCGCGAGGATCGGAACGGGCTCGGGGCGTGAGCCCGCGCGCTCGGCCCCCAGCGCCGGCGTGCCCGCGTCCGATTCCGACGCCGCCTCAAAGTGCGTGTCCCGCGTCCGCAGGTAGTGCTTGGCCGCGATCAAAGGCGAGTGCCCGAGCCACGAGGCCGCGACGTGCCCCGGGTGGTTCTCGGCCCAGTCCATCGCGCACGAGGCCCGCAGATTGTGAAACAGCCGGGGCCACGGCGCGCACCCCGCGCGTTCGATGATCCGCTGAAAGTGCGTCCGCAGGTTCACCCGCGCGTCCGCGAGCCGGGGGAGTACCGCATCCACGCCGGGCTCGGCTTGCTCGAACAGGTCCAGCAGCGCTTGCCGCAGCGTCGGGCCCATCGGCACCACGCGCACCGCGTGGCCCTCATGGCCGGCGGTCTTGGGGCTTCGCACCGTGAGCCGCCCGCGTTCCCAGTTCACGTCCGACCATTTCAGCGCGAGGGCCTCACTTGGCATCCGCAGCCCCCCGAACCGCGAGAGGGCCACGATCGCGCGCCAGTGCGCGTCCGGGCACGCCGCGAGCACCGCGCGGATCGTGTCCGCGTCCACGTACACCGTGCGCTCGGGGTTGGCTTGTGAGCCCGCGCGCAGGTCCGCGAACGGGCTGGACGCCAGCAGCCCCCAGCGCACCGCGCGCCGGAAGATTGCCCGCGCGACGTGAACGCGCTTGGCGATCGTGGCCGGGGCGAGGCGCTTGGCGGGCGAGGATGCCCCCACGCCGGGCTCGCGTGCGCCGGCGGGCTCGGAGAGGGCCTTACGCCAACGGTCCGCGTGCTCGGGCGTGAGCGCCGCGAGGGCCGTGTGCTCGCCTAGGAACGCGCGCAGGCTTTCGGTGGTTTGCCGATAGGCCGCTCGCGTGGCGGGCTTCACGGTGGCCGTGGCATCGAACCGGGCGAGCAACGTGCCCAGCGTGGGCAAGGGCTCGCGGACGCGCGGATCCACGAGGCCCAGGCGCGCGAGGCGATCGTGCGCGCGTTCCGAGAGTGAGCCGAGCCACGAGGCCAGCTCGGCATCGGGCGAGTGCCGATACTCGCGCAGGGCCAGCAGCGCTTCGACGCGCAACCGCATCCGCTCCGCGATCGTGCCGTTCACCTTGCCGAGCCGCAGCGTGCGCCGCGTGCCGTCGGCATCGGTCCACAGAATCCGCCGCGTTCCGTTCTTGTCCCGTGAGATTGAAGCCATTTCAGTTCCCCTGTCCGCGCGAGTCTACCGCGCCTTTGGTGTTCCAGCCCGCGAGTTTCGCCACCGCGCCCAGGATCGCGGGTGAATCGCTCGGGTACTGCTCCGCACTGTCCAAGTTGGGATTCACTACGCGCGCCCGCGCTACCAGCGCTTCCCGCTCCGCGTCGGGCATGGCGTTGAATCGCTCGCGGATCGCGTCCCACTTCGCCTTGCTTGCCGCTTTCGCGTCGGCCCCGGTCGGGGCGGGAACGTCCCAGCCCGCGCGGATGCACTGTGCCGCCCAGCCGCCAGGGTTGCGCTTCGCGGGCGCTTCGCGTTCGATCCACGCGAGCCGCTCGGGCGTGGCGTTCGCGTGTCCGCGCAGGCTCGGGTCGATGCCGAGCCGAGAAAAAACATCAGCAGCAGCGCCCTGTTGTTGTTGGTCGTTCAATGGTTGTTTCTTGGTTGTTTGGGGGGTGCTATGCCCGCCCCCCCCGGACGTAGTGCCCGGGGCTTCGGGCGTGAATGTCCGGGGGGCCGGTTCCACCACCCCGCCCTCGCCCTCCGCACGATCCACGAGAAACGGAATCCGCCGCCGGCGGGTGTTCCCGTACTTTGGATCCGGTCCCAAGTCTTGAATGATCCCGCGCTCGGCCCATTCGGCGAGGGTCCGCCGCAACGTGCGCGGGTCCACGCCCGCGAGTGCCGCCCAGCGCTTGTTCCCCACGCACAGCTCGCCCTCACGATTCGCCCACGCGAGCGCCGCTTGCAGCACCGACCGCTCGGCCAGCCCTTGCGTGGGTGCGTCGGCGAGCCGCTTATGCGCGCGCCATGGCCATGCATCCCCCCCGTTGCTCATCCGCACCGCCCTTCGCTCGCGTGCGCGGGCGTGGCCCACACCGCCGCAGGGCGTCCGCTCGCGGTCTTGCGCCGGCGTCCCGTGTCCACGAGCACCCCGAGCGCCGCGAGTTCACCGCGCCGGGGCGTGTAGGTTTGGGGCTTGATCCCCAGCGCCGCTTCGCCCTCATCGTCGGTAGCGCCAGCGGGGCCCTGCGCGTCGATGAACGCGAGGATCCGCGCTCGCAGCGTGCCCGCGTGCGGGGCGATCATGCGCGCCGCCACGTCGGACGTGCCCGGGGGCGCGCTCCGCCCAGCCGGCGGAAACAGGAACGGTTCGATAGACTGGGCTTGCTCAGGTCGATGGACGCACGCCCCGCCCGCCAGCGGGGCCGCGTCGTTTCTTGGGGGCCTCATGCCTCGCCCCCCTTCGCCTTTGCGGCCTCATCCGCGAGCCACGCCGCGAGCGCCGGCACCGGGTACAGAATCACGCCCGAGCCGATCCGGACGCACGGAATCGGCCCGCGTGGGGTGGTGAGGCCCCACAGCGTTCGCGGTCCGATTCCCAACGCCCTCGCGGCCTCGCGGGGCCGCAGCGCGAGCACGAGCCCGTCCGCCGGCGGTTGCGCCTCAAAGGGTGAGGGCTCAGTGCGCACGGGGCACCCCCCCGCGCTCCGCGAGTTCATCGACCGTGCGGGCCAGCACGCGCACCGCGCGCCCGACCGCGATCCGCCCGAGTTCACCCCGCGCGAGCAGCCGGCGGATGGTCATTGGAGAAACCGCGAGCCGGCGCGCCGCTTCCGGAATCGTGAGCGCCGCAGGTTGGGGCGCTTGCCTGTCCTTCGTCATTTGTGAGTCCTACGCGCGGGGGCCGCGCCATTGCGGCCCGCGTAAGACTCGCACCGTGTGCAAGTGTGCAACGCGCTTGCACACCCGCACTACCCCGAGATACCACGCGATTTCTTGCGTGATCCGATCGTGCGCATCCCGTGCATTTGTGCAGGTTGCTTGCACAGTTGCACTTCCCGCCGCCAGCCCGGATCCGCTTCGTTCAGGGCGCTCAGGTGGTTGTAGAACGTGCGTCGCGCGATCGGATACCCCTCATCCCTCAGCGCAGCCAAGGCCCTCTCCGCCTTCCCGTGGGCTTCCAAGTACGCGGATCGGGTGCGGGCAAGTCGGATGTTTCGCGCCGACGCTTCGGCACCCTCCCACAGCACCACTGGTTGAACGCGCTTGGGCTCGCCCGTGGGCCTCGCTCCGGCGTCGGCCCGGGCCGGTGCGGGTGTAGTCGTCTCCGATTTCGGGCCTGATGCACTCGCATCGGGGGATGTAGACTGCGGGTTCAGCAGCTCCGCCGCTATGCGCGCCGCGAATGCTTCAACCGTCGGCACGCCGCGTCGCGCACTCTCTTGGTGTCGCGCTATCTGGTCGTCAAGGGCGTGTCGTCGAGCCATGCGCTCGCTGATCCACTCCGCGATAACGAAACAGCCGCACCCGGTATCAGACCTGATTCGACCGCGCACAATCTTCGCAACGCGCCGGGCATCGTCTTCATTTGGAGTTTTGGCTACAAACTCAAACCACTCAGGAAAAAAATGGATGTAGACGTACCACGCGCCGCGCGCCATGCTTCACCGTCCGAGGCCGAGGCGGGGGGCGGGGCCGCGCGACGGTGAAGCGCCGCCGCCGCCCTCCCGTGCGCGGGCGGGTTTGCAACCCCGCCCGCTCCCCGGTTACTCGATTGGTAGCACACCCCGCGCGCCGGCGTCGGGGGCCGACGAACCGCCCACACCCGCGCGAGCGCCGAAACCCATAACATTCCCCGGGGGGCCGTGTTGAGAAACAGGCCCGAAACGGGCCCGCCGGCGTGGCGGGCTTGTTGCGTTTCGCGCCGCTGGAGCGCGTGTAGACTGTGTGGATCGCGCGGGAGACGGACAAGCAAAGGACGGGCACGCGAATGGGCAAGCCGGAGTTCGATCGCGCGGTGGAACGGTTGAACGCTCAGTTGCAGCAGTGGTTCCAGCTTGCGAACCGTACCCCGAGCGCGGGCCCAGTTACCGATGCCCAAGGCACGCCGATTGACCTTGATGCCCTGCTGGATGACATTGTGGATCTAGGTTTGGCGAGAATCTGGCAAGCCGGCGGGCTCGACATTCTGCGAAGTCTGGACAAGCCCTCAGCGGGTGAGTTCATCGACGTTCCCTCGCGCGCAGCCGAGATTGCCCGGCAATCAGGTTTCATGCGCAGCCCATCCCCTACGGGCGCGCCGGGCTCCGCCGTCGCCGAGGTGATTGCCGTCGGCGTGGAACGCGGGCAATCAATCACCGACATGCAACGCGGGCTCATGCGCCTCGGCTTCGACGCGCTCCGCGCAGAGAGGATCGCCCGGACCGCTTCGGCCTACGTGCTTGGGGCCGCGCGATTGGAAGCGGCAAAGCTCGCGGGCATGGAATCCGTCTCATGGCTTGATGCAGGTGGATCGTGCCCTCTGTGCAAGCAAGTTGCCGCCCGTGGGCCGGTCCCGATCGGCACGCCGTTCGTGCGGAAGGGCGAGGTGCTCATCGACGGCAAAGGCAAGCCGTGGATTGCGCGCCGTGACTACCACCACGAGCCGTTGCACCCGAATTGTCGCTGTTGCACCGTCTCGGATGAGTAGGGCCCGCCGGGGGCCTCAGGGCGCGCCTCGCGGCCTCAGGGCGCGCCGGGGCCCCCCGCCGGCGTCGATGCCCGGACCATCGCCACGATGCCCGCTCGGACCGCGTGGGGCAACGTGGGCCACGCCGCGAGGATCGCGGACAGGTCCGGATCGGCAAGGCGCGCCGGCGTCGGGGCGTGGCTCATGGCCGGCGTGGCGGGCTCGGGGCCGCGCTCGGGCTCGCGGGCGCGCTCCGCGTCGGCAGGCGTGGCAGGTGGTGAGCCGTGGGAAAGTGCGCCGGATTTTGCGCCGCTTTCGCCAGCACCCCCCAAAACCGCCTTGTTTTGCGGGGGTGTTCGAATCCTGTTGCGCCCACTTCCCCGTGTCTTTGCGCTTCTGCCCACCCTCGGCTTAGCCGCGGCGATTTCTTCGTTCCGTCAGCGTCCGCACGCGGGCGGGCAGTCGTCTGGTCACGCGTTCCCCGTCTTCACGGTTCGGCGACGACGTCGAGCGTCTCGAACGTGCCGTCCTTGAAGATCACGACGAACATCTGCCCGGGCCGAGGCACGCCGGGGTAACGCAACTCACCGAGCGCCTCGGGAAAGCCCGCCGTCGGCAGCAGCGCCGACTTCGCGCAGCCGAGCTTCTCCTGCACTTCGGTAGGGCTGAGGCCCTTGAGCACGCCGAGCAGTTCGACAAGGGGCTTGTCGCCGATGAGTTTCTTGATCATCCCCCGCACAGCGTCGGAGTTGTACTCGCCCTCGCACAGGCCCTGATACAGCACGCGCGCCTCGGCGACCTTGCGAGACGCAAACTCCACCACGAGCAGCTCGCCCTCGCTCGGCGTGTCGCGCTTGAGGCCACGCCCCGTGCCAGCGGCGTCAAAGCTCGGCGCCTCGTCCAGCCGCCCCTTGAGCGCCTTCTCGAGCTCCGCCACCGTCTGTCCCTTCTGCACCGTCATCAGCGCGAGGTTGGAAAGCCGCAGCGACTTGCGGGCCTTGGGCGGCGGCGCGTCGACGTACGCGTCTGCGCCAAACGTCAGCCGGTCCAGCACCGTGCACTGCGCGAACACCGGGCTCATCACCTTCGGATCGACGACGCTGCGCGTGGGATTCTGCGGCTGATCGGGCTTGAGCTGAAGAGCCTTCTTCGGCACTTCGGCCTCGACAAACTGAAGAAGCTCATCGAGCTCGATCACGCCATCCTTCAGCCGATCCGCGCGGCACTCGACCAGGCCGTCGACCATCGCCTCGGTGAAGATGCTCATGCCGCTGCCGCCCGTCTGCGACAACTGATCGGGCCGGCACGCGAGAATCACATGCACGTCGCGCACCTCGCTCGTGACGCGCCCAAACTCCTTATCGCCCCGGCAGCAGTCGAGGATCAGGATCTTCACCTTCGCACGACTCGCGGCCATGTGGCGCTTAATCCACTCCACGTCGACCAGACCGTCCTTGGCAACCACGCTCGAGGCGCCGTCTTTCGCTTCCCCGTGCGTCGAGATGTACACGAGCAGCTGATCGTCTTCCACGCACGCCCCCGCCATCGCGGCGACCTCGTCGCGGATCGCCTGCGCGGTGGGCTCGGTCTTGCCGCCATCGACAAGAACCTCGCACCTGTAGCCGCGGGGCGTGAGCACGGCATCGAGCGTGCGGGCGTCGATCACGCACTGTGGGAGCGGACTCTGAGCCACTCCGTTGGCCGAGCCCTGCGCAACACCCACAAGCAGCGCTCGCCGCACGCCCTTGATCTCGGCCTCACCCGATCCCTTGTCTTCGGTAGGCGCAATCGCGCCGGGTCTGGGCGTCAGGCCGACAGACTCGGACTGGCCTCGCGCGATCGGCGCGCCCGCAAGCCCGACCAGCGATGCGGCAAGGCACGCCCAACGGATCTGCTTCATGCCGCGAGTGTACCGAGTCGACTCAGCGGCCTGTGCGCTTCCCGAACCATGTTCCGCCGACGACCGCCAGCGCGACGACCGCGGCCGTCGGCCAGAACGCGGGGTGACGCAGCGGCATCATCCAGAGCGCGATCGTGCCGACCAGCGCCGCGGCCACCACGACGATGCCGACCCACGGCACGCCCTCATCACGCGGGGATTGTCTTTCATCCGTGCGCAGCGACACCGGCGCCGGCGGCCCGGGCTCGCTCGGCGGAGTCTTTGTGTCGTTCTGGGTGTCGCTCACGCGTGAGGCCGATCAGACCAGCAGCGTCGCGGGCTTCTCGAGCAGGCCCTTGACGGTCTGGAGGTACTGCGCTGCCATCGCGCCGTCGATGATCCGATGGTCGCTCGAGAGCGTCATCGACATCACCTGGCCCACGACGATCTGCCCGTTGCGGACGACCGGCTTCTGCAGCGCGGCGCCCACAGCCAGGATCGCCGCGTTCGGCGGATTGATGATCGCTGTGAAGTGATCCACGCCGAACATGCCCAGGTTGCTGATCGTGAACGTCGCGTCGCTCATGTCCTCCACGCTCAGACCCTTGCCGCGGGCCTTGTCGGCCAGCGCCTTGGTCTGCGAGGAGATCTGACGCAGGCCGATCTGGTCCGCGTTGCGGAGCGTCGCGACCACGAGCCCGCCGCCCGAGCCGTCGGAATTGACGGGCAGCGCAATCGCAACGCCGACGTTCACGCTCGGCAGGAACTCGATCGCTTCCTGGTTGGGCGTCGGCACCCAGCGCGCGTTCACGTACGGATGCTGATGCATCGCGAGCGCGCAGGCCCGCACAAGGAAGTCATTCACGCTGAGCTTGACGCCCTGCGCGCCGAGCTGCTCGTTGAGCTGCGACCGCAGCGAGAGCAGCGCGTCCATGTCGACTTCGACGGTGACCTGATAGTGCGGGATGGTCGTCTTGCTCTCGACAAGCCGGCGCGCGATCGTCCGGCGCATGTTCGAGAGCGGCATCACCTTGCCCTGAAGCGACGCTCCCAGAGGAGAGAGCGACGGTGACATCTGGGGCGCCATCTGCACCGTCGGCTGAGGCGCCGCCGCACGGGCCGGGGCCGAGGTCGCGGGCGCCGCGCCGGAGCGCAACGCTTCTTCAACGTCCTTGCGGACGATCCGGCCGCTGGGGCCCGAGCCGCGGATGGACTGGAGATTGAGGCCCGACTCTTCGGCGATCTTGCGCGCCAGAGGCGAAACGAAGATCCGCCCGCCGCCCACTTCACCACCACCATGCGTGCCGTTAGTCGCCGGCGCGGCCTCGATGACCGCCGTCGCGGACGTCGTAGCGCCGCCCGAAGCTGCCGCCTTCGCAGGCGCCTTCGCACCACCCACCGAACCCGCACCCGCACCCGCGGCCTTGACCGCGTTCACGTCCTCACCGGGCGCCGCGAGCACCATGATCACCGTGCCGATCGGCACGTTCTGGCCCTCGGGCGTCGCGATCAGCGCGACCACGCCGTCCTCGTACGTCGGAAGCTCCATCGTCGCCTTGTCGGTCTCGATGTCGGCGATGACGTCGCCGCTCTTGACCTTCTGGCCTTCCTTCACGTTCCACTTCACGACCGTGCCGGCCTGCATGGTGTCGGACAGTCGGGGCATCTCGATCTTGATGGGCATCGGGGACCTCGGAAATCGGGCGATCAATCAACCAACGTGCGTCGGAAGGGCACGAATCTCAGGCCAGCGTCTTCTTCACCGCCGCGATGATCTTGTCCTTGTTCGGCAGGTACGCGTACTCAAGGTTCTTCGCGTACGGCGTCGGCACGTCTTCGGTGTTCACGCGCACCGGCTGATGGTCCAGCCAATCAAACCCGCGCTCGCACACCTGCGTCACGACCTCGCTCGCCACGCTCGCGAACGGCCAGCACTGATCGACCACCACGATCCGCCCCGTCTTCCGCAGGCTCGCCAGCACCGAATCGATGTCCAGCGGGCGAATCGTCCGCATGTCCAGCACGTCGCACTCGATCCCCTCGCCCCGCAGAATCGCGTCGGCCTCGAGGCAGAAGTTCACCGGGCGCCCGAAGCTGACCAGCGTGCAGTCCCGGCCCTCGCGCCGGAGATGCGCCTTGCCGAACGGGATGTAGTACTCCTCGGCCGGCACGTGGGCCTTGTCGCCCAGCATGCGCTCGCTCTCGAGAAAGAAGACCGGGTCCTTCTCGCGGATCGCGGTCTTGAGCAGGCCCTTGGCGTCGTAGGGGTTGCTCGGGATCACGATCTTCATGCCGGGGACGTTCGAGTAGAGGCCCTCGACGCACCAGCTGTGGGTCGAGCCGAGCTGGCCGCCCGCGCCGTCGTTCCCGCGGAACACCACCGGGCAGCCCCACTGCCCACCCGACATGTACAGCATCTTGGGAATGTTGTTGAGGATCTGGTCCGCCGCCACCAGGCTGAACGACCAGCTCATGAACTCGATGATCGGCTTGAGGCCGTACATCGCGGCGCCCACCGCCAGACCCGCGAAGCCGTTCTCCGAGATCGGGGCGTCGATGATGCGCTTGGGGCCGAACTCATCGAGCATGCCCAGCGACACCTTGTACGCGCCGTTGTACTGCGCGACTTCCTCGCCCATCAGGAAGATCCGCGCGTCCCGGCGCATCTCTTCGCTCATGGCCTCTCGCAGCGCCTCGCGGAACTGGATCGAGCGCTCGGCGCCCGGCGCCGCGTCGAACGCGGGCAGCTCGGCCGTGAAGTCGGGAAGCTCGGTCGCAAACATCGTCGCCATGGTGTGCATGCCCTCGACAGACTGAAGACCACCGCCCGGAACGCTCCGCCCCCAAACCCGTCAGCCCCCGAACACCGGCCCCCCGACCACCAGCCCCGGACCGCGCCCCACAAAGCCAGACCGAGCAGAGACGTTCGGCCCCCATTCGTGGCCGGCCTTCTCCGCGCAAACGGAGATGCCCGCCGCGCGGACGGAGATGGTAGCTCGGTCGATTCCGGTCTTCCTCACGCCGCCGGCTCACCCGCGACGACGCCGCGCCGCCACCAGCCCGGCCAGCCCAGCCAGCGCCACCGCGCCCGGCGTCGGCACACCGTTCGCCCGCACCATGAACACGCCCTGGATCGCGTTCTGGCTCATCTGCAGCGAGTACGGCGCGCTGGCCAGCGGAGTCGGCGAATTCAGGTACGAGTCAGCGCCGAACACCCAGCTCTTGGCCGCGTTGGGCGCACCCTGCGGATCGAGCCGCGCGGGCGTGTCCGGCGTCGTGTTGTTGGGCAACCGGCCCCACACCTGCGTCGACACCGCGACAAAGAAATCGCCCGTCACCTGCGTCGGCGCGATCGAATACGTCCAGAACGAGTTCAAAGGCGGGCTCGCGGGCGTCACGCCCGTCGCGCTCGCGAGCAGCACGGCGCTGCGCGGGTCGTTATCGCCGGGCGTCGTGTCCTGGAACAGATACACCGTCAGCGCCTGCCCCGCCGGGATCGCGCCGAACGACACCGAGATGCTGTTGATCCACTCGCCGCCAGCCTGCGCGGTGTAGATGTTGCCCCACATGTACTCCGCGGCGAACGTCGGCCCGAGGCGCACGTTGCCCGCGCCGTCGTCCCAGCTGTACGTCACCGAGCCGAGCGCCGGACCACTCACCACCGCACCGACGAGCATCGCCGTGCGGAACGCATCACGAATCTTCATGGAATCTCTCCTCCGCGAGGATTCTAGACCCGCGGGTCGGAGATCGTCCCGGCCCGGAAACGCCTGAGCCACAGCGCGTTCGCGATCACGCTGACCGAGGACAAACTCATCGCCAGCGCCGCCAGCATCGGGTTCACCAGCCCCGCCGCCGCGACCGGGATCAGCACGACGTTGTAGACAAATGCCCACCCCAACCCCGCTCGAATCCGCGACATCATCGCGCGGCTCAGCCTCAGCGCGTCGGCCAGCCGCTCGGGCCGATCGCTCATAATGACCAGATCCCCCGCGCGCGCCGCGGCATCCGCGCCCGTGCCGATCGCGATCGACAAATCCGCCGCCGCGAGCGCGGGCGCGTCGTTGATGCCATCGCCCACCATCGCCACCAACCGGCCCGAGGCCTGAAGCTCGCGCACGATGCGGAGCTTGTCCTCCGGGCGCGCCGACGCGACGACCGCCGATTCATCAAGCCCCAGCTCGCGCGCGACCGCCGACGCCGCGGGCGCGCTGTCGCCCGTGACGAGCCGCACGTCCCCCACCATCTCTCGAAGTCGCGCGACCGCCTCGCGCGCGCCGGGGCGCAGTTCGTCCCTCAGCGCGATCAACCCCAGCGTCTGCACCCGCGGCTTGAGGTCGGGCCCGCGCGTCCGCGCCCGCACCAGCGCGAGGGTCTCGCCCGCCCGCGCCTCGACCGCCCGCGCCTCGCCCGAATCGTCGGGCCTTCCCACCGACACCACGCCCCGGCCCGGCACCATCGCCTCCACACCACCGCCCGGCGTGTTCACCAAGCCGCTCGCGCGGGGCCAGTCGATGCCGCGGGCGCGCGCCAGCGCCACGATCGCGCGGCCAATCGGGTGCTCGCTCGCTTCCTCCGCCGAGGCCGCCGCCGCCAGCAGCTCGACTTCCGACACGCCCCCCTCGGGAACAAGCCGAACCACCGCGGGCGCCCCCCGCGTGAGAGTTCCGGTCTTGTCGAGCACGATCGCCGACACCCGCCCCGCGCGTTCGAGAGCGCGTGCATCGCGCACGCGGATGCCCAGCCGCGCACCCACGCCCGTCCCGACCATCACCGCCGTCGGCGTCGCCAGCCCCAGCGCGCACGGGCACGAGATGATCAGCACCGCGACCGCCGCCTCGATCCCCGCGGGCCAATCTTTCCGCACCAGCCCCCACACCAGCAGCGTCAGCAGCGCGATCGCCATCACCACCGGCACAAACACGCCCGCGACGCGGTCCGCGAGCCGCTGAATCGACGCCTTCTGCCCCTGCGCCTCGCGCACCGCCTCGATGAGCCGCGCGAGCGTCGAGTCCCGCCCCACGCCCGTCGCACGCACACGCAGCGCGCCCGACGAGTTCAGCGCACCCGCCACGACGGTCGCGCCCGCGCTCACCTCCACCGGCATCGACTCGCCCGTCACCAGCGACACATCCAGCGCCGACGAACCCTCGACCACGACCCCGTCGACCGCGACGCGCTCGCCCGGACGCACGAGCACGAGATCGCCCGCGACCACCTCCGAAAGCGCGACATCACGCGGCGGCCCACTCGCTGGCCCAACTGCCCGCTCGACCGTCACGCGAACGGGCGCAAGCGCCAGCAGCGCGCCGATCGCTCCCGCGGCCGAGGCCTTCGCCCGCGCCTCAAGCCACCGCCCGACCGCGATCAACGCCAGAATCACCGCCGCCGACTCAAAGTGCACATTGTGCCCGCCCCGCAGCGCCTCGATCGCCGACCACGCGAACGCCGTCAGCGTCCCGACCGCCACCAGCGTGTCCATCGTCGCCCGCCCCGACCGCGCCGCTCGCACCGCGCCCGCGATGAACTTGCCCCCCGGCACGATCATCAGCGCGAGTGTGAGAACCGCCTGCAGGGTCAGCGACCACACCGGCATCGCGTGACCCGCGTGCGAATCGGTCCGCATCGTCAGCATCGCGACGACCATGACGACCCCCGCCAGGGCCAGAGCCCCGGCCGCGATGCGCCCCCACTGACGCGCCTCGGTGTCAAAGACCGCGGGCTCAGGGGACGCCGAAGGCCGCGCCGCCTCAAACCCCGCCCGCCTCACCGCCTCAGCCAGCGCCTTGAACGCCCCGTCCGCCTCGATCCCGCCCTCCAGTTCCACCTGGGCCGACCCGTCCATCAGATTCACCCGGGCGTCACGAACACCAGGGGTTTCCCGGAGCGCCCCTTCCACGCTCGCGACGCAGGCGCCGCAATGCATCCCGCGGATCGCCAAATTGAGGCGCCCGGGAAGAGCAGCGGCGGAATTGGGGGCGGCAGCCTCAGACATCAGCGGGTCGCCGGGCCTCGCCCGGGCGGATGAGCTTGGCTATTGTTGGGGGTCTGGCTTCTGGATGTGATGCCGGACGCCGCGGGCGCGACTCAGCGCGGGCCCCGGTTTGGACCACAACCCCCGCGGGCTGGAACGCCCGCAACCCGAAGCGCCCTTGAGCGGCGGACGGTCGTGCTTCCCACAAAGAAGTTCGGCCGAGGCATCCTCCCCGCCGGTGACGCTGAACGAGTGAGTCTGGATCATGGCAAACACCCTTGTGCAGGACCTGATTGAAGCGGGCATCCACTTCGGCCAGCGGGCCGCGGGCTGGAACCCGAAGATGGCGCCGTACATCTACGGCAAGCGCAACGGCATCCACATCATCGACATCAAGGAAACGCTCAAGGGCCTGCTGCTCGCCAAGCGTTTCGTCGCCAAGACCGTCGCCGAAGGCCGCGACGTCTGCTTCGTCGGCACCAAGCGCCAGTCGCGCAGCGTCCTGGAGACGCGCGTTGCCGACGTGAAGCAGCACTACGTGATCGAGCGCTGGCTGGGCGGCACGCTGACCAACTTCCGCACCATCCGCTCGCGCCTCAAGCGCCTTGAGGAACTCGAGGCGATCGAGCAGGGCGACAACTACGCCAGCTACTCCAAGAAGATGGAGTCGCAGCTCCGCCGCGAGCAGCAGAAGATCAAGCGCAACCTCGAAGGCATCCGCCACATGGACAAGCTCCCGGGCGTGATGGTCATCATCGACGTGCGCCACGAAGTCACGGCCCTCCGCGAGGCCCGCAAGCTGGGCATCCCCACGATCGCGCTCATCGACACCGACGGCGATCCCGATCAGGTCGACATCCCGATCCCGGGCAACGACGACTCGATGCGCTCCATCGACGTCGTGATCCGCGAGCTCTGCCTCGCGATCGCCGAGGGCAAGCAGCAGCGCGCCGAGGCCAAGGCCGCCGAGGGTGCGAACGCTGGCGCGGCTGGCAGCGATCAGGGCGGCCCGCGTCGCTCGCGCCGGGCGCAGTTCCGTGCCGACGACTCGGGCGCTGAGGCCCCGGCCGTCGCGCAGTAACGCTGTCCACGCCGATCAACCCGCGCGCCGGGACGAGGCTTCACACCCCCGGACCAACTGGGACGACATTCGCCCGGCACGCACACGGTATTCTCTCGATTCGGACACCTCCCACGGGAGCACGCAGACATGGAAATCAATGCCAAAGACGTGATGAACCTCCGGAACAAAACCGGGCTGCCCATGATGGACTGCAAGGCCGCGCTGGCCGAAGCCCAGGGCGACACCGAGAAGGCCGAGGAACTCCTCCGCAAGAAGCTCAAGGGCAAGATGGAAGCCCGCTCGTCGCGCTCGGCTGGTGAAGGCCGGCTGGGGATCAAGGTCGACGCGGGCAAGGCCGCCGCCGCGCTCGTCGAGGTCAAGGCCGAGACCGACTTCACCGCCAAGAGCGAGAAGTTCATCGCCGCCGTCAACAAGCTCGCCGAGCTCGTGCTCGACGCCCCCGCGGGCGCCGTCACCGCGACGCCCGCGATGACCGCCATCGTCGACGACGTCCGCATCTCGACCGGCGAGAACGTCTCCATCGGCCGCCTCCACAAGTTCGGCGGCACGCCCGGCGCGACGCGCTTCGGCAGCTACCTGCACCACGACGGCAAGACCGGCTCGGTCGTCGTCGCCGAGGGCACGGTCGGCGATGAAGTCCTCGCCGACATCTGCAAGCACATCGTCGCCGCCGTCCCCGCCCCCAAGGGCGTCTCGGCCAACGACATCCCCGCCGCGATCGTTGAGAAGGAGCGCAAGTTCCGCATCGAGCAGGCGATGGAGTCCGGCAAGCCGAAGGAAATCGCCGAGAAGATGGTCGAGGGCGGCATGCGCAAGTTCTTCGAGGAAATCGCCCTCCTCGAGCAGCCCTTCATCAAGGACCCCGCCAAGAAGATCAAGGACCTCGTCGGCGGCGCCAAGGTCACCACCTTCGCCCGCTGGCAGATCGGCGAAGAGGTCTAACTCTTCCGGCCCGCGCGCCTCGGCCCCGCGATGAGCGGGCGCCACGCAAGGCCAATCTTTCCGTCCCCCCACCGCCGCGGCACACGTCGCGGCGGCTTTGCTTTTGTCGCCTTCTTGATTCGCCTCGCGTCTTGCCCGTGCACGCTCGCAGCGCGGGGCATCCAACCACGCTGCGGGCCCGAAGCCGCGATCGTTGGTTGCACCGCACGCCCCGCCCGGTCAATGATGAACAGATGGCCACGCCAACGCTCGAACACCCCTCACCGGAGACTCCCATGACGACGCACGATTCCATCGACCGCCGGACCGCGCTGGGCGCGCTCGGGCTCACCACCGCCGGCCTCGCCGCCTCCGCGATCGCCCAATCTGCTCCCGCGCAGCCCGCGGGCGCTGTGCTCTCGCCCGCGCAGCTCGGCTGGGACGAAGCCAAGGGCGAGTACGTCCTGCCGCCGCTCCCCTACGCGCCCGAAGCGCTCGAGCCCCACATCGACGCCCAGACCATGACCATCCACCACGGCCGGCACCACAAGGCCTATGTCGACGGTCTCAACAAGGCCCTCAAGAACCTCCGCGACATCCGCGCAGGCCAGGCCGACCCCGCCCTCGTCAAGCACTGGTCGCGCGAAGTCTCCTTCCATGGCGCCGGTCACATCAACCACGCGCTCTTCTGGCTCATGATGGCCCCACCCACCTCCGGCGGCGGCGGCATGCCCAAGGCCGGGCCCCTCGCCTCCGCGATCGAACGCGACTTTGGCTCCTTCGAAGCCTTCACCGCCCACTTCAAGGCCGCGGCGACGCAGGTCGAAGCCTCCGGCTGGGCCTGGCTTGTCCTCGATCACACCTCGCGCCGCCTCCTCATCATCCAGGGCGAGAAGCAGCAGAACCTGTTCCTCACCGGCGCCTCGCCCCTGCTCGGCATCGACGTCTGGGAGCACGCGTACTACCTCAAGTACCAGAACAAGCGCGCGGACTATGTCAACGCCTTCTTCAACGTGATCCACTGGGCCTTCGTCGAGAAGCTCTACGCCGCGGCCCTGGGCTGAGACCTGCTCGGCTGACACCCGCTTGGCTTCGGAGATCCCCCACGCACCGCAGCACACCCCGCCCGCCCGAGCCCAAGGCTTTGGCGGGTTTTTGTTTGCCCTGGCCAGATTGGGCCCCGGCGTGCGGCCCAAAATCGGGCCTTCCGGGCGTTCTTGGGCTGTCCGCCCTATCGCCAATGCCGGACTTGTCGCCGGAAAGGCTGACCAAACAGAAACTTGCGCAAATCTCGTCCCGTTTACTGGCAATCGGCACGGCGTGTGGCACCTTACTGCTGTCTTGTCTCTCTCTCCTCCTATGACCCAGTTGCGGGCGGAAACACGCAGCTGGGTTTTTTCTTGGGAACGCTGAGCCGCGGGGCACCGCGAGGCTGAGACGAACCCGACAATCCAGCACGCCGGTCGGAGGGGATCGGCGTGATTGAAGCGAGCCCGGCCCAGGTCGGGCTCGCGTGCTTTTTGCTTCGGGCCAGCGCGGCGCCCAAACCGGATACGCTGCTCGGATCGGGCCCGCGCACGTCGCGCGCCGCCCGGACTCCAGCCCCGAACCCGGAGCACCGCACGGATGCCGACGCTCGCCGCGATCTCGTTCTCGATCCTCGACTGGTCGGTGCTGCTCGGCTACTTCGCCATCCTCGCCGTCACCGGCTGGTGGTTCAGCCGCAAGGAACTCGAAGGCGCCCGCGAGTACTTCCTAGCCAACCGCCAGATGCCCATGTGGGCCGTCGCGATCAGCGTGCTCGCGACCTCCACCTCCGCCGCGACCTTCATCGGCAGCCCCGAAGAGGGCTACGCCCGCAACCTCACCTACCTCTCGACGAACATCGGCGGCGTGATCGCCGTCCTCATCGTCGCCCGCTTCTTCATCCCCATCTACTACAAGCACAACGTCATGACCGTCTACGACCTGCTCGAGGTCCGCTTCGGTCACTCCGCCAAAGAAGCCAGCAGCTGGATGTTCATGATCGGGCGCGTCATGGCCAGCGGCTCACGCCTGTTCATGGCCGCGATTCCGCTCTCGCTCATTCTCTTCCACGAGACCAAAGACTGGCAGCTCGTCGCCGCGATCGCCGTGCTCACGCTCGTGGGCATCTTCTACACCCTCGTCGGCGGGATCCGCAGCATCATCTACACCGATGTGATCCAGTTCGCCGTCTTCATCCTCGCCGCGGTCGCCGCGGTCGTCGTGCTCCTCGTCAAGATCCCCGCGCCCATCGGCGAAGTCTGGTCCGCGCTCGCCTCCGCCAAGGCCCCCGACGGCAGCGCGAAGCTCTCCATCCTTCGCTTCGACACCGACCCCTCGGTCGTCTACACCATCTTCACCGCCGCGATCGGCTTTGCGATGCTCAACCTCGCCTCCTACGGCACCGACCACGACATCGCCCAGCGCATGCTCACCTGCAAGTCCGCCCTCGAGGGCAGCCGCTCCGTCATCGTCGCCATCCTCCTCAACCTCCCCATGCAGCTGATCTTCCTCTCCATCGGCGTGCTGCTCTGGGTGTTCTACACGAGGCCCGACCTGATGGGCGGCTCGGCGGCGCCCGCCCCGGAGAAGTCGGGCGAGGTCTTCGTACGCTTCATCCTCGACCACATGCCCTCGGGCATGGCGGGCGTCATGATGGCCGGGCTCTTCGCCGCCGGACTGGGCTCGTTCAACTCGGCACTCAACGCGATGGGCGCGACGTTCGTCAATGACGTCTACGCCAAGCGCGTCCGCAACAAGTCCGACCGCCACTATCTCGTCGTGGGCCGGTGGGCGGTCGTCATCTGGGGCGTCATCCTCGGCGCGTTCGCGGGCGTCTGCGTCTGGTGGCAGAAGGGCTCGGGCGAAACGCTCATCTCCTTCGCCCTGGGCATCATGACCTTCGCCTACGCGGGATTGCTCGCGGTCTTCCTCACCGCGCTCTTCACGCGCCGGGGCAACAGCGCCTCCGCGATCGCCGCCCTCGCCGTCGGCTTCCTCGCGACGCTCGTCATGCAGCCCGTCGTCTGGAACGCGATTCCCATCGACGCACTCCCCGACATGACCGTCGCCTGGCCCTGGCGCTTCGTGATCGCCACAGCGCTCGCGCTCGGGGTCTGCCTCGCGGGCCGCTCACACGCCAACAGCACGCATCTCCGCGCCGCCTGACGCTCAACCATTCCGCCGCCCATGACCTCAACGCACCACGACAACCTCGCCACGCTCCCGCCGCTCTTGATCCCGACTGCCGATGTCGCGCGCCTCACCGGGCCCGAGGGCGCGTTCGACCCCGTGCGCATCGAGATCACCCCCGGTGCGCCGTGGTTCAGCGTGCGCGTGACGGATTCGGGCACAATGATCCGCGCGGCCGACGACACCGCCAAGCGCGCCGCGATCGTCGTCCTCGCGCAGCTCCGCAATCAGTACGGCGCCACGCCCCCCGCGATCGAAGTCCAGCGCACGCGCCCGCCCCACTTTGCCGTCCGCGGGGCCATGCTCGATGTCTCCCGCGACCGCATCCCGACGATGGACCACTTCGTCCGCATCGTCGAGCTGCTCGAAGTCCTCGGCTACAACCACCTCCAGCTCTACACCGAGCACTCCTTCGCCTACCGCGGTCACGAAGCCGCATGGCGCGAGAGCTCGCCCGTCACGCCCGAAGAAGCGCGCCTTCTCGACGCGTTCGCCTCCTCGCGCGGCATCGAGCTCGCCGCCAACCAGAACTGCTTCGGCCATCTCGCCCACTGGCTGCGCCTGCCCGAGTACCGCCACCTCGCCGAAACCCACGGCGACTGGATGTTCGACGTCTGGCCCCGCTCGGGCCCCTTCTCGCTCTGCCCGACGAGCGACGACTCCGCCGAGTTTGTCGCCGGGCTGCTCGACCAACTGCTCCCCAACTTCACCTCGCCCCTGGTCAACATCGGCTGCGACGAGACGTACGACATCGGCTGGGGCCGCTCCGAGGCCGCCGTCAAAGCCCGCGGCAAGGCTTCGGTCTACGCCGACTTCGTCTCGCGCATCTGCGCCCTCGTCCGCGAGCGCGGCAAGCGCCCGATGTTTTGGGCCGACATCGCGCTCTCTCACCCCGAATCTCTCGCGCAGCTGCCCAGCGATCTGCTGCCGCTCGCCTGGGGCTACGAGCCCGATTCGCCCTTTGACCGCTGGACGCAGAGCCTCCGCGCGCTCGATCGCCCCTTCTGGGTCTGCCCGGGCACGAGCACCTGGCGCGCGATCACCGCGCGGACCACCGAGCGCCGCGGCAATCTCGAGGCCGCCGCACGCCAGCCCGCCGAGGGCTATCTCGTCTGCGACTGGGGCGACATGGGCCACTGGCAGCCCTGGCCCCTCACCGCCTTCGCGCTCGCGGAGGCCGCGGAGTTTGCCTCGCGCGGGCCGGGCGTCGACGCCGCGTCGCTCGCGCGCGCGATCTCGCTGCAGATCTTCGGCGATCGCTCCCTCCAGATCGCCCAGTGGCTGGCCGACCTCGGCGACGCCGACCTTTCCCTCCGCGAGACCTGCGGCCTGCTCACCCGCAAGGACCGCACGCGCCTAGCCAACTGCACCGCCCTCCACGCCGACCTCTTCAAGCCCATCACCGAAGCGCGCGGCGTCGGCGCAACACGCGACTGGAACGACACCGTCGAGCGCCTGGAATCGCTCGCAGCCTCGCGGCCTTCGATCGATGCCGCGAGCGATGCGCAGCTCGATTGGACCGTGCGTCTCGCCCTCCTTGCCGCGCGGCGCGGGCGCGACCGTCGGCGCAAGTCCCTCCCCACGCCCGCGCAGCGCGCCGCGATCGCCCGTGAACTCCGCGACTTGCAGCGCGAGCACGCCGAACTCTGGGCGCTCGACTCGCGCCCCGGTGGCCTCGCGCACTCGCTCTCGCTCTTCGATCAGGCCCGCACCGCGACGATTGCCGCGCGCCATGCCGGCAAGCGGAGAAAGCGATGACGCGCCTGGCCCTGGGCTTCATGACCGGCACCAGCATCGACGCGATCGATGCCGCGCTCGTCCGCATCGAAGGCTCGGGCTGGGACGCGCGGCCCACGTTCCTCCGCGGCCTCTCGCGCCCGCTGGGCGAGCTCGCCGAACCTCTGCGAGACCTCGCCAACGGCGCCGCGATGACCGCTCGCGAGATCGCCACGCTCTCGCGTAGCTTCTCGCTCCTGCACGCGCAGACAGGCCGCGAACTGCTGGGATCCGACCGCGCCGACCTCGCCTGCGCCCACGGCCAGACCGTCTTCCACGCGCCCCCCGTCTCGTGGCAGCTCTTCTCTCCCGCCCTCCTCGCGGCTGCGCTGAACACGCCGGTCGTCAGCGACCTCCGCGCGATGGACCTCGCGCTGGGCGGTCAGGGCGCGCCGATCACGCCGATCGCCGACCTCTTCTTCTTCCGCTCGCTGCTCTCGCCCGAGGCGCCGACCGCGATCGTGAACTTGGGCGGCTTTGCCAACATCACGCTCCTGCCCGCCGCGACCGGCGGCGAGCCGATCCAGACCCTCGCCCCGCGCGTCCGCGCGCGCGACGTCTGCGTATGCAACCAGCTGCTCGACGAACTCGCGCGCCGCCTCCTGCACGCGCCCTACGACACGGACGGCGCCGCGGCCCAGCGCGGGAGCATCCACGACGAAGCCCTCGAAGACCTCGAGGGCATCCTGCACGCTCGGAGCGCGAGCAGTTCCCCCCGCTCGCTCGGCACGGGCGACGAAGCCTTCGACTGGATCTCCCGCTTCCGCGCCCGCGTCGCCGCCGAGGATCTCTGCGCCACGGCATGCGAAGCCATCGGCTCGCTTGTCGCTCATGCGTGTCCCGACGCCTCGCGCATCCTCCTCGCGGGCGGGGGCGCGCACAACCGCGCGCTCTCCCGCTCGATCGCGTCCGCTTCGACCGCGCTCGTCGCGCCACTCGACGCCCACGGCCTGCCCGGCGCCTTCCGCGAGGCCGCAGAGTTCGCCCTGCTGGGCATCCTCTGCGTCGACCGCGTGCCGATCACGCTCCCCGCCGTGACCGGCGTGGCCGACGCGCCCATCTCGGGCACGCACACTCCCGCCCCCACCCCCACCCCGCGGGCTTCTCGCGCAGACAATCAGCCATGAGTTCCATCCCCGATCGCTCGCACATCCTGACCGAGCAGCGAAACCCCGCGACCACGCGCCTGCACACGCTGAGCGCCGCCGAGTGTGTGGACCTCATCCGCCGCGAGGATCACGCGGTGCTCCGCGCAGTCGAAGCCGCGAGCCCCGCGCTCACGCGCTTCATCGAGGCGATCGAGCCCGGCTTTCTCGCGGGCGGGCGGCTCATCTACCTCGGCGCGGGCACCTCGGGCCGCCTGGGCGTGCTCGACGCCTCCGAAGCACCGCCGACGTTTCAGATCGAGCCGGGGCGGATCATCGGCATCATCGCCGGGGGCGACCGTGCGCTGCGCCTGAGCAGCGAAGGGCGCGAAGATGAACCGCTCGGCGCGGTGCCCGACCTTGAGCCTCTGAACCTGACCGCGCGCGACGCGGTGCTCGGAATCGCCGCGGGCGGAACGACGCCCTACGTGCTCGGCGCGCTCGCGTGGGCCTCGCGCCGCGCTGAACGGCCCGTCACCGCGATGCTCTCCTGCTCGCCGATCCCCGTGCCCGAGGGCTGCGACCATCTCATCGTCGCGCCGACGGGCCCCGAAGTGCTCACGGGCTCGACGCGAATGAAGGCCGGCAGCGCGACCAAGATGGTGCTGAACATTCTCTCGACGACGCTGATGATCCGCTCAGGCCGCGTCTACCAGAACCTGATGGTCGACCTGCGCGCGAGCAACACGAAGCTGCGCGACCGCGCCGCGAGGATCCTCGTGACGCTGCTGGGCCTCGACCGCGCCTCGGCGCTCGATCTTCTCGACCGCGCGCAGGGGTCCGTCAAGCTCGCCGTGGTGATGGGCAAGCTCGGGCTCGACGCTCCCGCCGCGCAGCTCAAGCTCAGCCAGGCGCAGGGCCGGCTCCAAGTCGCGCTCGGCGAAGCCTGAAGCTGTTCTCAGCGCGAGATCGCCGCGCCCTCGACGGGCACGAGGCGTTCATCGAGCGCCGCGAGCCACGGCACCGCGACCGGGCGCCCATCGCCCACCATCGCCCCAGTATCGCTCCGGCGCAATCTCGCATCGATCATGGGCCCGGGGCTCATCGTGCCGATCACCAGCGCCTCGCCCTCGCGGAGCGTCGCCTCGCGCACGCCCAGCTCCGCAAGCGCCGCCCCCACGACCCACGCGTTCTTGCCCGTGTCGACCACCGCCGCGCTGCGCCAGCGCGTGCCCGCGCCCTGCGCGGCCAGCGCCTGCACCGCGGCATCGAGGCCAATGAACCGCCTCCACATCCGCTCGGTCATGGGCGTGCGCCGCTGCGCGGGCAGGGTCATGCGCAGCTCGCGCAAGCCCAGGCCAAACGCACGCAGCACGCCCTCGCGCTCGCCCATGCCGCGATAGCGCCGACGCACTTCGCGCAGTTCGCCCCGGCGCCACTCATCGGGCGCATAGCGCTGCGCGATCCAGCCGTTGTTGCGGACCAGTCGCTGGCAGATGAGACCCAGGTCCCGGTGCTTCAGGTCCTTCCAGTGCTCAACGCGGAAGCCCGGATCGAACACCACGCGCCCGCCCGCGAGCAGAAGCCTCGCCGCGAGGTCATACTCCTCGGCATAGTAGTGAAACGTCTCGTCATAGCCCCCCGCCGCGAGAAACGCCCAGCGCCGCACCGCGACGCCGCAGCCCACAAAGACCTCGGGCAGCCCGCCGTCCTCGCGCTTACCCATGTGCGGCAGCCGGATGTCGGCGCTCACCGCAAGAACATCGTCGGGCACGCGCGCCAGGCGCTGCTCGAGCCCCGGGTCCGTCGGCGCGGAGTCATCGTCGAGCATCACGAGCCACTGCGAACGCGGATCGCTCGCCTGCGCGCCATCGTTGCGCCCCGCGGCACCGCGATTGCGGTCCAGGCGCACCACGCGCACCGGCACGCCGCTCGCCAACGTGCGCACCGCGCCCACGGGCGTCGCCGACGCGTTATCGACGATCACGACCTCCGCGTCGTGCGGCCCAAGCGCGTCGATCGACGCGATGGTCATCGCCAGCCGCTCGGGACGATCGCGCGTCGGGATGACGTACGAGATCACCGCCCCGGCTCCGCAGCGGGGACCACCCCCGCGGCCGCACTCACAGGCCGCTTGATCTCGCCCAGGTCCACCACCGCGCCGTCGGGCTGGTAGTAGTCCGCGTTCATTGTGTCCTTGTCGATCATCGTGAACACCACGCACCCGCGCCCGCTGCGCGTCGCGTACGCCATGTCGCCCTCGCTGGGCCCGGCGAACGACTTGTTCTCGAACTTCTGCGCGTGGAAGTGATAGTGCGCCAGCGACTGGTCCCCCTGCTGCACCATGTCATCGCTCGCGACGAACACCTCGTTGCCCTCGCGCTGGTTGGGGCGGGGCGTGAACATCGTCACCGCGAACGTCTCCGCGCCATCGGCAAACAGCGCCCCGCGCCCGCTCAGCCGCGCAGCGATCAGCCCGCCGTACTCCGTCGACTCGTCGCGCATGTCCAGCCGCGCCTGCTCGAAGAGCTGCCCCGCGACGCCCGAAGACGCCAGCGCCTCATCCACCACCAGCATCGCGAGATAGTCCGCCCACACCAGCCGATCGGCGTACGCGTCCAGGTTCTCCGCCCGGCGCCGGGTCGTGATCGGCGTGTCGGCCGTGCGCTGATGCGTCGTGCGCGCGCCCAGCCGCGACCCAAGCTCCGCCCGCAGCTCCTCGCGCGTCGCGCTCAGCCACGCCGGGCGCCTCACCGACGCCCACCGCACCGCTTCAAGGTGCCGCATCGCCAGCCCCGAACGCTGCGACTCGCCCAGCCCCTTCACCGCGGCGCTCGTGCGCTCCCACCACGCCTGATTCCCCGGCTTGTCCTTGCTCCGAAGCTGCCGCGCCCACAGCAGCTCCTGCCCCGTCGCGGGCATGACGCCGAAGCTCTCCACCATCGCCCGCACGTCCGCCAGCACCGCCTGCCCGAGGGACGACGCGTCCTTGGAGAGCGCGGGGTCCTCGACCAGCGCCCGGCGCCTGCGCCCGTCACGATCGAGCCGGTTCATCAGGTCCCACGCGTCAATCTGAAACCGCTCTTCCCACGACATGCCCAGCGTCTTGGGCTCGGGCGGCGGGCTCAGGAACACGCCGAACACGATCGCTTCAACGTCCCGCCCGGGCGAGAGTGTCTGGATCGCCAACCGCTCCGGACGCGTCAGGTCCGCCTCGCGCTCGACCGTGCGCGAGTACGCGCGGACCAGCGCGGGCACACATTCGGCCCACCCGCGCTGCGCCGCAGTTTCACTCAGCATCTTCACGATGAACCGGTCGCGCTCGCGAGGCAGCCTCAGCCGCACCATCTCCCGAACGTCCCTCTGCGCCTGCTCGTCCGTGTCCGCGAACAGAATCTCCAGCGTCCGCACGCGCAGGTCCAGCGGCGTGCGGTCCGACCACGCCAGGTCCATCATCGCCCGCCGCGCCTGCGCCCCGCTCGCCTGCCCCGCCTGAACGTCGTTCCAAAGCTGCTCCGCGGCATCCACGCGGACCTTCACACCCAGCTCCGGATTCCGCATTGTCGTCAGCGCGTCGGGCTTGGTCTCAGGGCCGCTCGAACAACCCGCCATCGCGACCGACAGCCCCGCGCACGCCACCACCGCCAACCCGATCGGCTTCCAAACCCGCCCGCGACCCGATCCACCCGCCGCATCCGTGCCCGAAACGCTCCGTGTCCGACTCATGGTCGGCGAGTGTAGCCGAAACCCCTGCCCTCCCGTACAATCGACCGCTCGCATGACCTCGCACAAGCTGCCCCAAGCCCCGTCCGCTTCGCCCCGGTCCGCTCCCGCGGCGCCCGCTGCGGCATCCGCTTCTTCTGCGGCGGCGACTCAGGCTGGCACGCTCACCGAGCGCGTGACCAAGGTGCTGAACCTCATCCGACCGGCCGTCCAATCCGACGGCGGCGACGTCGAGCTCGTCGGTATCACCCCCGACAACGTCGCCCAGATCCGCCTCCACGGCGCCTGCGTCGGCTGCCCCTCCTCCAGCCTCACCCTCCAGATGGGCATCGAGCGCAACTTGCGCACCTATGTCCCCGAGATCCGCGGCGTGCAAGCGGTGTCCTGACCCTGGCCCAAGCCTCGGTCCACCAAAGCCTTACGCCAAAGCACCCCACCCGCCTCATCCGGGCACCCCGACACAAAAATCCGACGGATTTCCCTGCGCGCCCCTTCCGGCCCGCCCGCGGATCGGGTATACCTATCTCCGGTGTGTCCGCAGGGTGGTGCCTGCGGTCTGGTTCGTGTGTGGCTCGCTGGAAGCTGCCAGGATGGGAGCGGTTCCATGCTCGTGATTACGCGCCGGGAAGGCGAAGAAGTTGTCATCGGTGACCCGCGGAACCCCATCGGGGTCGTCCGCATCGCTCAGATCAAGGGCGAGCGCGTCCGCGTGGCGTTCGATTTCCCGCGCGACGTAAAGGTCAACCGCCGCGAGATCGCCGACGAGATCGCCGCCGCCGAGCCCGAAGTCGCCGGCACGATCAAGCCCGCCGTGAACCAGTAACGGCCACGAACGGTCGCGCCTCGCTCGCGTCTCTCGCTCAACATCGCGGTCCAAAAACAGTCGGGGCCCGGTCTTTCGACCGAGCCCCTTGTGCATTCGTGCATGGTCTTCGGGCCGCAGCGTGCGTTACTCGGGCTTGCCGCCGGCCATGTCGTAGATCCAGCCGTCGCCCAGACGGCTCCAGCTCAGAACCTCGCCCGCGTTGAAGAACAGGCCCAGCTCGCGTTCCGCGGCCTCGGGCGAGTCCGACCCGTGGATCAGGTTGAACGAGTTCGAGACGCCGAAGTCGCCGCGGATCGTGCCCGGCGCGGCCTTGCTCCCGAACGTCGCGCCCATCATGTTGCGGGCGATCGTGATCGCGCCGTTGCCGCGCACCGCCAGCACCAGCACGGGGCTGCTGGTCATGAACTTCACCAAGCCCGGGTAGAAGGGCTTGGCCTTGTGCGCCTCGTAGTGCTTTTCAGCGAGCGACATGGGGATCTGGGTCAGCTTGCACCCGACGATCTGCAGGCCCTTGTCCTCGAAGCGGGACAGAATCCGCCCCATCAGGCCGCGCTGAACCGCGTCAGGCTTCAGAATGATCAGTGTCGTTTCCATCGTCAAATCTCCTGCGTTGCGCGGCCGTCCACTCCGGACAGGCTCGTCGGGAATACCCACTCCGATTGAGGGCCAAGCGTAGGCGAGCGAACGCTCGATTTCGGGCCCAAACCCCGGCCCAGCGCCGCCCCGCCCGGGCCCAACCGCGCGAGCGACCGCCGCCGCGGGCCCTAGACTTTTCCTCCCCGGGGCTCGCGACGTGTGCGAGGGTTGTTGGGCCCCGGCGATGGAGACCGCCGCGTGCGGACGTACGGATCCCAAGCCCAGACCCACGGCCTCCTGATCGAGGTCGCGCCCCGCTATCTCCCCGACTCGTCGGACCCCACCGGCGCCTCGGCCGAGGACCCGACCATCGCGCGCCCCCGCTTTGCCTTCGCGTACCGCCTCCGCCTCCACAACCAGAGCGACCAGCGCCTCCGCGTCGTCGCCCGACGCTGGGTCATCCGCGATGCCGACGGCGAGGAACGCGTCGTTGAAGGCGAGGGCGTCGTGGGCCTCCAGCCCACGCTCAACCCGGGCGACCACTTCACCTACGCCTCCACCTGCCCGCTGCCCACGCGCTGGGGCACGATGGAAGGCACACTCACGATCGAGCCCGAAACGGGCGAGCGTTTCAGCGCGGCCGTCGGGCGGTTCTATCTCGTCGCGCCCGAAGAGGCCGCGGTCGCCATGAGTTGAGGTTCGGATCACGCGCCAGGCGTGAGCGCCTTGCTCAGGTCGCGCTCGTACATCTCGAGAAAAAACTGCTCGAGGCACGAGGGGCCCACGAGGTGGATGCGGTTCGCGGGCCAGGGCCTCAGCAGGCTCACCGCCGCGGCCACGTTCGACGGCGCCAGGCCCACGAACATCTCGCACTGCGCCAGAAGAAGCGAGTCCAGCAGCACCTCGCGCCCGAGCGTCGCTCCGTCGGCCATGCCCGCCATGTGCGGCGCGCGCGCGCCGTCAGTCCGCGTGACGTCGGTCGTGACCATGCGCGGGCCCAGCGCAGTGCGAGCCTGCGCGATCGCGGGCGCCGACTCGCTCACGACTAGCGCGCGGGCCTCGTCTCCCAGCGACGCGAGCGCAGCCCCGGCCGCACGCATCACGCTGGTCAGCGCCGCACCGAGATCGTGATACTCGCCCCCCTTGTCCGAGGCGCGAAGATGCACGCCGACGAGCGGCTTCGCGCCCGCGAGCTTCTTGCGGAGTTGCGCCGCCTGCGCCACGTGCCACGACGCGGGGCGGGCCGACCGCGCCATCTCGCGCCTGAGCAGGTCGCGAATGCCCAGCCCGAACGCCTCGTCGCCTTCCGGGATCCAGTGCAGCAGCGACCGCACGTTCAGGCCATAGTCCGCGACGACCACCCGTTCGGACCGCGCGAGAACCTCCGGAAAACTCAGCCGCGAATGAGGGCCCTCGAATCGGCCTTCCATCGCCGCCGTGAGCGCTCGCCCGTTCCAGCGCTCCGGAAACCGCGGGCCGGCCAGCCGCTCGACCTCGGCAAGCCTCGCACGCGACGCGGGCTCGAAGTACTGCGTCCACGCGTCCGCGCCCGCAGCCTTGGCGCGGTACCGGCTCCCCGAACCCCAGAACACGACCGGCACGCGACCGCACAGCCGCGCGGCGATGGTCCAGCCCAGCGTGCAGAACACGTCGGCCCAGAACCCCGCGCCCCACTCGCGGATCACCAGATACTTCGGCTCGCTCCCGGCCTCGCTCCCGACGGGCGGCGCGGGCACCGGCGCGGCACGCCCCGCCGCGCGTGCACGGAACATCTCGGCGTGCGCGGGAACCCCGGCGGCTTCGGCCAGCTCGGCGGCCCGGCCCCACCAGCGCCCCTGACCGGGACCGAGCGCCAGCGCCCGTGCGATCAGCTCGTTGGCCAGCCCAAGTCGCCGCGCGCCGAGGGCCTCGGACACCAGCTTGTCCTGCTCGTCGGGGTTCCAGGCTGGGGCCGGGGAGGCCGGGGCGTGTGTGGGCTCTTCGTTCATCGCCCGAGAGCGTACCCCGGCTCACGAAGCGTGATTTCGAGGCCAGACCGCGGGCGGGCCGACGAATATCCTGACGCATTCGTTCCCGCGCGGACGCGCCCCGGTCGGATCCGGGCGAGTTCGGGCGATCGGACCTGCCATGGCCCGTCACGCTCCGAAAAAACAGGCCCCCACTCGCGAAGGTTCACGGATGGACACCACGCTCGCCTCAGCGCCCCCCACCTCTGCCCTTTCGCCCGCCGAAGCCGCCGAGCTCGAGAGCGCGCGCGAGCGCGTGGCCCGCAAGAAAGACGACGGCTCGCGCCGCGCGACCGCCGAGACGATGGCCGCCAAGCAGCGGGACATCTCGGTCTCGGAGTTCTTCGCCAAGAACCGGCACCTGCTGGGCTTTGACAACCCGCGCAAGGCGCTGCTGACGACCGTCAAGGAAGCCGTCGACAACTCGCTGGACGCCTGCGAAGAGGCGGGGATCCTGCCCGACATCACCGTCGTGATCGAGGACCTCGACCCCTCGCGCCCCGCAAGCGCCAAGAGCAGCCGCTACCGCATCACGGTCGTCGACAACGGGCCGGGCATCGTGCGCAAGCAGGTCGAGAACGTCTTCGGGCGACTGCTGTTCGGTTCGAAGTTTCACCGGCTCAAGATGTCGCGCGGCCAGCAGGGCATCGGCATCTCGGCCGCGGGCATGTACGGCCTGATCACCACCGGCAAGCCGATGCTGATCCAGACGCGCCCCAAGGCGCACGCGCCCGCGCACCACATCGAACTGGCGATGAACACCAAGACCAACCGCGCCGAGGTCACGGTCGACGAGGAGACCGACGACTTCCCGCTCGCGCGGCTGCGCGAGCTGCCTCAGGCGCGCGAACTGGCCGCACGGGATCAGTTCCTGTCCACGCGCGACTACCCCACGGGCACCAGCGTCTCGATCGAGCTCGAGGGCAAGTATCAGCGCGGGCGCGGGTCGGTCGATGAGTTCCTGGAACTCACCGCGATCGCCAACCCGCACGCGCGCGTCACGCTCGTCCGCCCCACGCGCGTGACGGAAGAGGACGACGACGCGCCGCTGCTCAAGGGCAAGCGCACCCCGGCCCAGATCAAGGTCGCGGGCCAGGAATCATCGAACAGCAACGCGCCCGGCCCGGCCACCCCGCCGCGGATCGAAGTTACCGAAGACCTCGGACCGATCGTGCTTTTCCCGCGGGGCGTCGACGTGCTGCCGCCCGAGACTAAGGAAATCCAGCCTCACCCGCGCGGCGTGGAGCTCGGCACCCTGATTCAGATGGTCAAGGACTACGAGGCCGCGGACAAGTCCGGCACGCTCTACACCTTCCTTCAAGAAAAGTTCTGCCGCATCTCCGCTTCAACGGCCAGCGAGTTCTGCCAGAAGATCGGCGTGACGAGCCGCACCAAGGCGGGCGATGTCGAGTCCCCCCAGATCGAGAAGCTGTACAAGGAATTCCAAGACGCCAAGCTTCCCCCGCCGCCGACCGACTGCCTCGCGCCCATCGGCGTGCAGCAGCTTCTCAAGGGCATGTTCAAGGGCGTGCGGGCGGAGTTCTACGCGGCCTCGTCGCGCGAGGCGGACGTGTACCGCGGCCGCCCGTTCCTCATCGAAGCGGCGATCGCCTTCGGCGGCGAGCTTCCGGGCGATGAGACCGCGCGCGTGATCCGCTTTGCCAACCGCGTGCCGTTGCTCTTCCAGCAGAGCGCGTGCTCGTCGTTCAAGGCCGTGACCGAGACGAACTGGCGCAACTACGACCTGCAGCAGCCGCGCTCGTCGCTGCCGGTGGGCCCGCTGGTGATCATGATCCACATGGCCAGCGTCTGGGTGCCCTTCACGAGCGAGAGCAAGGAAGCCATCGCGGACTATGACGAAATCCGCAAGGAGATGAAGCTCGCGCTGATGGAGGCCGGGCGCAAGCTCGGGACGTATCTCAAGAAGCGCGCGAAGATGCGCCGGGAGAGCGAACGGCGCGACGTGTTCCAGAAGTACATCGGCGAGATCGCGCAGGCGGTCGCCGCGATCACCGAGCACGACGCCAAGAAGCTCTACGACGCGCTCCTGACCCAGGCCAAGACCAAGACCGCGATCGCGGACCTTGAACTCGACGATGAGGGCAAGAAGGTGGACGACCCGTCGGACCAAGACGGCGTGATCATCGTCGAGCAGGCCGCGGAATCGATCGCGCCGACCGGAACCACGCCCCCTCCCCCGCCGCCTCCCTCATCGCTCATCGATACCAAGCCGGTCGAGCGCGCCAAGGCGAGCAAGGCCCGCAGCGCGCCCACGAAGAGCGACCGCAAGGCGCCCGCCAAGGCCGAGGCCAAAGCGGACGCCAAGCCCGCAGCCAAGCCCGCCGAAACGTCGGGAGCGAAGCCCAAAATGAGGCTTGTGAACGGCAAGCTGGTGCCCGCCGAGGGCGACGGCCCGAAGCTGTTCTGAGGCGCCGGACATGACCGCAAACGCGCCGCTCATCCTCTACATCGCCTGCTCGCTCGACGGCTTCATCAGCGGCCCCGGGCACGATCTGTCATTCCTTGAGCCCCACGCTGACGCGCTCGAGGGCTTCGCGCCGTTCCTCGCGTCCCTCGGCGGGGCGGTCATGGGCCGCACGACGTTCGATCAGACACGTGAGTATCCGTGGTCCTACGGCGCGCTGCCGGTCCGCGTGCTCTCTTCGCGCCCGATGGAAACCCCCTCGCACTGGCCCGCAAGCGCCGACGTGCGCTCCGTGAACGCGCCGCTGGCGAGCGTCGTGTCGGAGCTGCGCGCCAAGGCCTCGCCCGGCCAAGAGCGGCCCCTCTGGCTGATCGGCGGCGCCTCGCTCGTGCGCCAGGCGCTTGAGGCGGACCTGCTCGATCGCGTGCGGCTGTTCGTTCTTCCGTCGCTGCTTGGCGGGGGCACGCGCCTCTGGCCCGAGGGCGCGCCGCCACGCCGATTCACGCTCACCACCACGCGCCGATTCGCCTCGGGCGCGTGCGAGCTCGAGTATTCCCGCGTCTCGTAGTCGCGCCGAACCCGATCCCGCCCAATCACCCGACCGAACTTCCCCGCCTTTCGCAACGGAGTGTCGAAAGCCATGGCCAAGAAACTCACGACCAAGCCGCAGCCCGCGCCCGCCAAGGGCCCCGTGAAGCACTCGCCCCGCGACGCCAAGACCAGCGCGAAGCTCGTGGGTCTGGCGGACATGGTCGCGAAGAACGCCCTGGCCGCGCGCGATCCGGTCATCGACATTCCCACGCGCACCAAGAGCAACACGATCTGGGACAAGAAAGTCGGCATCCTCCGCATGGGCGATGGCAAGGCCCAGCGCGAACTATTCAACCTCAACCAGGCCAAGCAGTTCATGCAGACGATGCTCCACGCCTCGACCATCAAGGACCTGATCGACGCGAACAAGACCTCCAGCCTCCGCGGTGTGTTCTACAAGGCCAAGCACACCGTCGCCGGCACCAAGGAGAACACGTTCGACACGCAGGACGAGTCCGACCCGATCCTCGAGGACCTCGAAGTGACGCTCGGCGCGCTGCGCGAAGAGCTGCACGTCTTCGCCGAGAACCGCGGCGCGATGGTCGGCAACATCACGCTCGTCGACAAGGGCGACGAGATCGACTGCCGGCGCATGGGCTCGGGCGGCTACGCGCTGCCGTCGATCGTCGAGCCCGACATCATCCAGTTCAAGAAGTGCGAGGCCAAGTTCGTCCTGCACGTCGAAAAGGGCACGGTCTGGAACCGCTTCAACGAGGACCGGTTCTGGGAGAAGAACAACTGCATCCTGACCCACGGCGCGGGCCAGCCCCCGCGAGGCTGCCGACGCCTGCTCCAGCGCCTCAACCAGGAACTCAAGCTCCCCATCATCTGCCTGCTCGACTGTGACCCCTGGGGCCATTACATCTACAGCGTCATCAAGCAGGGCTCGATCTCGCTCGCCTTCGAAAGCTCGCGCCTGGCGATCCCCGAGGCGCGCTTCCTGGGCCTGCGCGCCAAGGACTATCGCGAGTGCGACCTGCCCGAGGCCGTGCAGATCACCCTCACCGACACCGACATCAAGCGCGCTAACGAGATCCGCGCCTACCCGTGGTTCGAGACCAACAAGGCCTGGCAGCGCGAGATCCAGGCGATGCTCGACAACGGCTTCAAGATGGAAGTCGAAGCCATGATCACCAAGGACATCTCGTACGTCAGCGAGACGTACGTGCCCGAGCGCATCGCCGAGGAAGACTGGCTGGACTGAGGCTCACCCGAGCGCTGAAAACTCACGCCCGCGGCGACTGTCCCGAGATCGTCGGGTCCACGACGCGCGGCGCGCCCGCGGCGCCGGGGCTCAGCGCCGACAAAAACTGCCGGGCCAGCTCGACGGGCGCGTACGCATCGCTCGCTCTCACCCTCACGAGAGGCAGCCCGGCCTCGCGCAGCGCGGCATCGACAAACTCGTCGCGCTTGACGCGTTCGGCCCGTTCGTGCGAGCGGTCGTCAAGCTCGATCGCCAGCACCGGGCGCGTCGAGACCGGGTCGCACAGCACGAAGTCCAGATGCTTGGCGTTGATGCGGTTCTGCGCCGTCTGCCAGCGCATGTCGCGCTTGCCCTTGCCCTGAGCTTCGGGCGCAGGCAGCTTCGCGCGATCGACCTCGATCACGTCCGCGAGCCTCAGCTTGGCCAGCATCAGGGGCGGCGCGGCCTTGCCCGCGATCGACGCCATCATGGGCAGCGCAAGCCGCAGCGCTCCCGCAAAGTTGCGCTCCGCGGGCGTCAGCAGCGCCTGCGCAGCTCGATACGGCAGCACCTCGCCCGGCGCGGGCTTCTCACCCTCTGCCCCGCCCGCCTCCCCAAGCAGGCCCGCCCGCTTGAGCGCGACCACCAGCGCGCCCAGCGCCAGCCCGAGCAGCCCAAGCACCAACGCCACCTTGATGAACGTGCCCATGCCGACACTCCCGCGGCCCCGGCCCGACGCCGCGGCGCAGACAGCCTACCGGCGGCACGCGAGGGCGATTACATCACCTCGCCGACCGACACACTCGCCCCCATCTCCTCCATCGCCTCGTGCACCGCCTCGAACATCGCGTTGGCGCGCTCGAGAATCAGCGCCCGCTCGTCGGCCGACCACGCCTGCGCATCGATGTCCGCTCGCCACTGCTGCCAGCGTAAGCGCTGCTGGTCGCCGTGCGGATCCATGCTGCGCACGCCCGCGCCGTCGGTCCACCCGAAAGCCGTGGTGAGGGCCTTGGCGATGAACCGCCCGCCGTTGGCCGAGCCCTCGAGCACGTACCACACGCCCAGCACGCCGACCCGCCGCGAGGGGTCGCCCGCCGCATGCGCGATGTGCCCGGCGAGCGCGCGGGCCGCCGGCGTCACCGCGATGGATGGCACCGACACGCCCATCGTCGTCGCGAGGAACTCGAGATCCTCGTCCACGCGATGGGCGTGCGGGTGATACGCGCGAAACACAGCCGCCACGCGAGGGTCCACCCGCGCAAGCCCCGCCAGCGTCGGATCAAGCTCACGCCAGATCGCCCGCATCTGCACCAGCCACGCGGCATATTCCGCGGGCGAGAGCGTGCCGCGGACCATCCGCGCCTGCACCGGATGCCGCTCCGCCCGGTCGTGGGCCTCGCGTGTCCGCGCCTTGAGCTCGTCGGCCAGCGACGACGCCCCGCGCGAACCAAACAGCCTCGCAAACGGACACTTGGGCGCGGGCTTTGCCTCGGCCGAGCTTGCCCCGTGCTCCGCTCCCGTGCCCTGCTGCTCCGGCGTCCGCCGCGGCAAGCTCCAACCCATACCCATGCTCATACCTCCGGTCTGTAGGGCCCGCGACGAATCGCGACTGAGACTCAGTCTCAGGACGGGAGCATAGCCGAAGTCGCCCCCGCGCGTCGAGCCCAGGTCGCGCTATCCAAGGATCAAGTCGCGCTGCGATCGCGTCAGTCGGCAGATCAGCGCACCGCCCCGAACGCCGAAGCGCAGATCCCCCACTCACATCGCCCCGCCCTCAAAGACGATCCGCGACTTCTTGCGCAGCGGATC
Source organism: Planctomycetota bacterium (assembly GCA_033763435.1). Lineage (GTDB taxonomy): Bacteria > Planctomycetota > Phycisphaerae > Phycisphaerales > UBA1924 > JANRKN01. The sequence goes on along the minus strand of JANRKN010000114.1, from coordinate 7,750 downwards.
GGGCGTGGGCACCGCGCTCAGCAGGCTCTGGGTGTACTTGTGCTGCGCGCTGAACAGAATCTGGTCGCGCTCGCCCGCCTCGACGACCTTGCCCTTGTACATCACCGCGATGCGCTTGCAGACGTGCTGGATCACGCTCATGTCGTGCGAGATGAACAGGTAGCTGAGGCCGAACTCTTTCTGCAGGTCGGTGAGCAAGTTGATGATCTGAGCTTGGATCGACACATCGAGCGCGCTCGTGGGCTCGTCGCAGACGATAAAGCGCGGCTCGAGCGCGAGGGCCCGAGCGATGCCGATGCGCTGACGCTGGCCGCCCGAGAACTCGTGCGGATAACGGTCCGCGGCCGCCTTGGGCATGCCGCAGCGGACGAGCAGTTCTTCGACGCGGTGACGGAGCTGATCGCGGTCGGTCAGCAGGCCGTGGACGATCAGCGGCTCGCCCAGGATCTGGCCGATGCGCATGCGCGGGTTGAGGGAGCCCGCGGGGTCCTGGAAGATGATCTGCATCTGCCGGCGCAGGCCCTTGAGTTCCTCGCCCGTCGCGGCGAAGACATTGCGCCCGTCGAACGTGACGCGCCCGCTCGTCGCGGGAATGAGTTTGAGCAGCGAGCGGCCGACGGTCGTCTTGCCGCAGCCGGATTCGCCGACGAGGCCGAGTGTCTCGCCCTGGCCGACATCGAACGAGACGCCGTCGACGGCACGGACATAGCCAACGGTGCGCTGCAGCAGCCCCGCGCGGATGGGGAAGTGGACGTGCAGGTCACGGACTTCCAGCAAAGCCGGGCCGCCGGTGAGCGCGCCGGAGATTGAGGGGCCCGGGGTGGGGCCGGTGGAAGGAGCGGTGATCGCCGTCGTCATACCGAGCATGGTAGCGAGTGCGGGGCGTGCTCTGCGAGCGAGAAACCGGACGCGCCGATCCTCGAACGAACAAGCCCCGCGAGCGTGGGCTCGCGGGGCCTGGGGTCTTCGCAGCGAGCCCCCAGAGAGGGTCGCACGCCGCGTGTGGGTTGCGGGAAGCGGGCTCAGTCGGCGATGTTGACGGGCCCGGCCGAGCGCGCGCCGGAGATCATGCGCCGGGCTTGGGGAAGTTCGATCGCGCCCAGGTCGACCCCCGCACCGGAGATCCGCGGGTTGCCGAGCAGGTCCTTCTTCAGGAACGCGGGCACCGCGGCACGGTCGCCCGAATCGACGGCCAGCCCGCCCGCGCGCGGGACAAACGTCGCGGCGTCGATCGGCAGGCCCGCGTCCTGCGCGACGCTTGCGCCCACAAGCACGGCGTTCGAGAGCACCCGACCGCCGACGGCCGAGGAGCGGAGCGCGATCCGCGCCGTGCTGCCGCCCGCGAGGTCCCAGCCGTCGGACGGAAGACCATGGCCCGAAACGATGGAGTTGACGAGCGAGCCCGCGGCGGCATTTGCGGCGTAGACGCCCAAGCCCCCGGGGTTGTTGACGATCGTCGCGTGGACCACGGTCGCGCCGGTGCCGTTGAAGTAGATGCCGTTGCCCAGCGTGCCCGTGTTGCCCGTCGCGAGCACGTTGGCGACCGTGAGGCCCGAGGCCTCACCCGCGAGATAGAGGCCCGCGCCGGCGAAGGCGGCGTTGTTGCGGACGGTGAGCGCGTTCATGACGCCTGAGATCTGGCCCGAGGTGTAGAGGCCCCCACCGCCGAACGCGCGGGTGTCAGGGTCCGCGCCCGCGAGCGTGCGCAGGCCGTTGCCTTCGATCGTGACGCGGAGCAGGTCGAGCTGCGCCTCGCCCAGGAAGAGACCGACGCCCACGCCCTGCGCGGCGTTGCTGCGCACGGCCGAGTCGTGCAGCGTGATCGAGCCGCCCAGCGCGTAGACGCCGCCGCCATCGCTGCGGGCGTCGTTGGAGTCGACGGTGACGCGGCTGAGCATGGGCGCGGCGGATTCGGCGTAGATTCCGCCGCCGAACTGCGCGAGGTTGTTGCGAACGGTGACGCCCGAGAGCATCGGTGCGCCGGAGCGGACATGCACGCCGCCGCCGCGGATCGATTGATTGCCGGTGATGACCAGATCGCGGAGCGTGGGCGAGGCGTTCGCGATGCGGACGCCGCCGCCGTTGGGCGAGCCGGTCATGGTGCCCCGGCCTCCGGTGATGGTGAAGCCTTCGAGCAGCGCGGCGCGCCCCTCGCCCATCGCGAAGGTGACGGCGTAGCGCGCCTGGTTGCCGGCGCTGATCACGGTCGAAGCCGCGCCGGAGCGCGAACGCACGGTGATGTTCTTGCCGCTGAAGTTCACGGGGCCATACGTGCCCGGCGCGACCGAGACGACCGCGCCCGCGGGGGCCGCATTGACCGCGGCCTGGATGGTCGTGAACTCCTCGGGCACGCGGAGGGTCTGGCCCGAGGCCATGCTCGTCCACCCGGCGAGGGAGAGGCCCGCCACGAGGGAGACCACGACTCGACGACCCGACGTGCTGCGCTGAGCGTTCATGCGCCGACTCCTGATGGGCTGCGCGGAGTGCGCGGCCCGATACCCCGCGAGTCACGTCCCCAGGTGATGGGCGGGGACGACCCGGAAAACGAAGGCCGCGCGAGAAGGCGTCTCACGCGCCGAACGCACCCAGCCCCGAACAGACATGACCCAACGCGACCGCGGGATGAACACACGCCAGAACGGCGGACCGCACCTCGGGCCGAGAACGTTCGGGGACAGGATGACGGCGGATGCAGGAACCACCCCACGTCGGCACAAAGTTTCCCGGACGTGATTGGGGGCCGGGGCTGGGCCGGGGGTGGAATGCTGTGCTGCGCGGTTCACTTGACCTGAGCCCAGGCCGATGTATCCTTGTCCTTCCCGAACAGGGACCGGTTGGGCGGCGTTTCGCTACGCGGGCTGGCCGGGTGAAAAGTCGCGGGTAGGTAGCTCAGTTGGTAGAGCACCGCATTGAAAATGCGGGTGTCGCCGGTTCAAGTCCGGCCCTGCCCATTCTGGTTCAGCGGATCGCGGGCGAGCCCCCTCTCATGTGATGGAGGGGGTTGTTTGTTTTTGGCGCTCGGCGTGCTCGCGACAGCGCCGTCGCGCGGGATGACCCGGGCGCCGGTGAGCGGCGTGTGGTGGGCTGCGAGGTTGATCCGCGGAGGGCGTGAGGTTGGCGCCGGGGCTTTCGGGAAGAAAGCCTCGGTCCTTGGTGGCACGTGGTCCGCCGCGCCCAGTGGTCTGACGCCGAGCTTGAGCCATCGCTGGCCGCCCTCGGCATCGGGCTGGGGAGTGGGCACGTCCGCAGGGTCCTGACGCGCGCGATCGTCGGCCAACCTGTCGAGCCCGCAAAGCGGACTCGAGTTCCCAAGGCGACGGCCGCGGTCCAGGAATACGAACATGACCTCTCTATAAAGGGGCGAGGAACAACCGTGGTGCGCACAAACGTGAGCGCCGCGGCATGGGGCGATTTTGGGCCCTTGTGCGGCAAGGACTTGCGCGCGGAGATTTTTCCGGATTTGGTCTGAGGCGGAACAACGGTTGTGCGCGCAAAGGCGGAAATGGGGAAGTGGTCGAGTGGCCAAGTGGTCGGGTGGCGCAGAGACGCAGTGAGGAAGTGCGGAAGCGCGACGGGCGTTGTGCCACGCTCGGCCCGAGGCGCACGATCTCGCCGCCGGGCGGCTTCGATCATGCGACTCGGGGCACCCGAGCAAGGCCACCCGTCGGGGAGGGCGGTGGGCGTGCCGTAGGCTGAGTATTTGATCCACTCGACCATGCCGCCCGTGTCGGTGAGGATCGCCGAGACGTCTGCCCGCCAGTTCTGGCAGGGTGTGCGGCGTGAGCTGGCCCTGGCCGGGGCAACCATGAGGGAGAGTGTAACGGAAGATGCGAGGTCGGGTGGTGGGAGGCGCGGTTGGGAGAGCGGGGCGTGGCGTGAGCGGGCTTGGGCGCTCATGCCGTGGATGGACGCGGATTGCACGGCTTGGCCCGAGCGCCAAGCCGTGGCACCCGAGATGGGGCGCGTGAGACTTTCGCACCACGCTCCCTCGGGCTGCGCCCTCGGGGCATGGTGGCACCCAAGGCGGCGGAGAAGGCAGGGCGAGGGCGCGGCGGGCGTTGTGCCGCGCTCGGCCCGAGGCGCACGATCTCGCCGCTAGCGCGGCTTCGATCATGCGACTCGGGGCACCCGAGCAAGGCCACCCGTCGGAACAACGGGTGTGCGCGCGGAGGCGGGAGAGGGCTGGGGCGCCTCGGGCGGTGGCAAAGACGCAACGATCCCTGCGTGCGCAGAGGTCGTCCAAAGTGCCGGGGGCCACGGCTTGGCGCCCGAGCTCGCTCAAGCGGTGGCACCCGCGAAGGGGGAAGGGATGAACGGGTCGGCTCGGAGAGCCGAACTCCCCCGAGGCGGCCCGACGCAGCGCGACGCGGGGTGTGCTGGAAAGAAAGAACCCACGGGCTGGAGCCCGTGGGCTTTGGGAAGGCGGGGAATAAGGAAGGTTGGCCGGTGGGCTGTTCTTGGCGGGCGTTAGCGGCCGCGCTTAGGGGGGCGGCGCGAAAAGATGGATTTGCCGCCCTTGGCGGAAGACTTATGACCGGCGCTGCCTCCGTGCGTGGGCTTGGGGCCGAAGCGGGGCTGGTTCTTGCTGTCGGGCTTGGGGCCGGGCTTGTGTCCGTGGGGCTTGGGCGAGCTTGAGTGGCTGCTGCGGTCGGAGCCGCCGGACGGGGTGTGCTTTCTGGTGTCGGCGTGGCGCTCGCCTTGGGATGAGCGCGAGCGTGGCTGATCGGAGTATGCGTCGCGATTGTCGCGTGAGCCGCGGTGCGGGGCGTTGGGGTGCTGGTCACGTTGGTCGCGCTGATCGCGCGGCGCGTTGTGGGTGGGGTGAGCTTGGCCGGGGCGAGGCTGGCCGCGGTGGCCGCCGCGGGTGCGGACGTTGTGTCCGCTTGGCGCGTGGGTCGAGCGACCATCGCTCTGCACTTCCCAGCCTTCGTTGTTGCGGTGTGAAGCGGGCGAGCCGGGGGCGAGGCCCATTGGGCGGTGGTGCGGCGCGGGCTCGGGTTCGGGGAGCTGCGCAGGCAGGGGCGCGGAGGGGATGGGTTTCTTGAGGAGGCGTTCGACGTCGCGCAGCAGGCCGCGCTCTGCGGGGTCGCAGAAGGAGATGGCGATGCCGCTGGCGCCTGCGCGAGCGGTGCGGCCGATGCGGTGGACGTAGGCCTCGGGCTCCATGGGGAGGTCGAAGTTGAAGACGTGGGAGATGTTGTCAACGTCGAGGCCGCGGGCGGCGACGTCGGTGGCGACGAGGACGCGCATGCGGCCTGAGCGGAAGGCGTCGAGGGCGCGGGTGCGGAAGTTCTGCGATTTGTTGCCGTGGATCGCGATGGCGTCGACGCCGTCGCGGTGGAGGTTGTTGCAGACGCGGTCGGCGCCGTGCTTGGTCTTGGTGAAGACGACGGCGCGCTTGACGGTCGAGTCGGCGAGGAAGTGTTCCAGCAGGGCCTGCTTGCGGCGGCTGGGGATCATGTAGAGGCGCTGTTCGATCAGCGGCGCGGCGGAGGCGACGGGCGTCACGGCGACGCGCACCGGGTCGCGCAGCAGCGACTCGGCCAGGTGCATGATCTCCTTGGGCATGGTCGCGCTGAAGAGGAGGGTTTGGCGCGGGCCTTTGGGCAGTGCCGCGGCGATGGTGCGGATGGGCTGGATGAAGCCCATGTCGAGCATGCGATCGGCCTCGTCGAGGACGAAGATGGAGACGGCGGAGAGGTTGACGTAGCGCTGCTGCATGAGGTCGAGGAGTCGGCCCGGGGTGGCGATGACGATGTCGACGCCGCGCTGGAGGGCTTTGACCTGATGGTGCTGAGAGACGCCGCCGTAGATGACGGTGTGGGAGAGGCCGACGTGCTTGCCGTAGGTGGCGACGGACTCGGCGATCTGAGCGGCGAGTTCGCGGGTCGGGGAGAGGATCAGCGCGCGCGGGAGCGCGGGGCCGCGGCGGGCCTTGTCGATCGGCATGTTGCTGAGACGGTGAATGAGCGGGAGCGAGAACGCGGCGGTCTTGCCGGTGCCGGTTTGCGCGCAGCCGAGGACGTCGCGGCCTTCGAGGATCGGCGGGATCGACTTGGCTTGGATGGGCGTGGGGGTTGAGTAGCCCTGTTCGTTGAGCGAGCGCAGAATGAGATCAGAGAGACCAAGAGCAGCGAATGGCATAGCGAGAACGTGACTCCTGCACCCAGGTGTTGGCGCACGGGGCGAGGCCGCGGGCGCGCACGAGGAGGTGCGTGGTGTAGGGCGAATCTCGATTTCCGGTTTGGCGCCGAGCCAAGGTGGACGAGAGAGGCCATACTGGGGTTGGACGCGCGGCGAGTGAAACACGTGCCGAGCGGCGCCAGTGGAATCCCAGTGTGATGCGGCTCTGACGCGGGTCGCGTGATCCGCCTGAGGTCTCTGGCAGGGGCGTAAGTCTAGGCGTGAACTCGGGCGTGCGTTGCATGCGGCCGGAAACGAGCGCGGAGGGTCAGCGGCGGCGGCGCGCGAGGGCGGTGAGGGCGAGTGCGCCGGTGAGTGAGGACGCGGGCGCGGGGATGATGTTGAGCGTGAGGCCCGCGACGGGCGCGACGGAGACGGAGGATGCGCCGTTGGTGAAGGACCCGTCGGCGAAAGAGATTTGGATCGAGCCGGGCGTGGCGTCGGGCGCGACGCGGAGGGTGAGGCGGAGGAGTTCGCCGGTGAAGAAGTAATCGCCGAAGTTGGGCGTGAGGTTTTCGAAGGCGAGGTCGACCTGTCCGGGATGGATGGGGTCGAGGTGCGTGGAGGCGGAGAGGATGCCCGACGCGGCGCGGGAGGGTGAGGAGAGATCGTCGGGCCCGCCCGTGACGTACGGCGCGGCCCACTGATACCAGTTGGGAGAGTAGAGAAGGCCCGACTGGCTGAAGACGAGGCGGAAGACGGCGGAGTCGTGGCGGATGTTGGAGGGGCCTGCGAGGAGGACGGCGGCGGAGAAGACATCGCCCGGGCCGAGGGTGAGCGCGGCGGAGGTGGAGTCGCCCGGCCCGAGGCCGACGACGCGCGCGGAGTATTGAGCAAGGACCGACGCGGGCAGCACGGAGGCCGCGGCGAACGCGAGCAGGGTCTTCATGTGTGTCTCTCTCTCGAAGCGGACGGGAGAAATGTGCCGCAGTTTTCGGGCGAGGGCCAGCAATCGTGTGGGGCGAGGGCGAGATTCGGCTGAGCGGGGGACAAAGAAACTCGTTGCGGGGCGAGTGAAGCGTGAAGATGGTGTGAAGCGGGGTGTCGAGGGCGAAATCCATTGCGTGTTCGGGAGGAATCCCTTACCTTGGCGAGCACGCGGCGGACGGGTGCTTGGACGGAGCCCGGGGCAGTTTGCCGCGCTCGTGGAGCTGAAGATGGGGCGCGCGAACTGGCGGGATGTGGTGCGTGGGTGGTTGCTGCTGGCTTCGGCCGTGCTGGGGGTCGTCGCGCCGGGGGCGCGTGCGCAGACGTGCGGGGAGCAATGGCTGCCGGGCGACCCCATTCCTGGTCTCCCCGGCACCGTGGTCGCGACCGTCGCGTGGGATCCAGACGGGGCGGGCCCGCGCCCTGCCTCGATCGTTGCGGGTGGAGCCTTCTCGGTTCCGGGCGTGCCGGGCGTAACCAACATCGCGATTTTCGATGCGTCGGCTGGGCGTTGGTCGCCTTTGGGAGCGGGGCTAAACGGTCCCGTGTTGGCGCTCGCGGTGATGCCCAACGGCGACCTTATCGCAGGCGGGACCTTCATTGATGCCGGCGGGAACGCGAACGCCGACCGGATCGCGCG
>JANRKN010000113.1:0-8848 GCA_033763435.1 Planctomycetota bacterium | reverse complement strand
CGCACGCTTGGCAATCTCGCGGACCGACGCCATTGACCAACCTCCTCGACACCCCGCTCAGGCCTTTTTCCCACCACCCGTCCGCCAACAGCCGAAACTGTTTCAGACTCGTTTCAGAATACTGGTTCAGTCCTTCCCGTCAAGGCCCTCAGAGCCTGATTCTGACAAAATTCTCCAACTACCCGCTCAGACTGGGTTTGACGCTCCAAGTGTTCCCCACGCACGCGACTGAGCCACCCGACCGCGCAATGAAACACGCGTTCCAGAGCGCCCGCAGGCCTCCAAAGCGCGTGAAACCCACCCTGGCCCGGTGCTGGCCCGGGGGTGCGATGCGTGCGGCGTCAGCGCTCCAGCGTCCAACGGTGGATCGCCACTTCGCCCGTCTGCGGCCGTCCCTGGATCTGGAGCCCGAAGTTCCGCACCGCGCGCGTGTCGACGGCGTTCTTCCCCGACTGGCTCCCGAAAAACTTCTGCCGCTCCAGCGCCGACAGCTCGATCCGCGCCGTCGTCCGGGAACCTGTCCCCGCGAAGGGCTCAGAGATGAACGCCTCGCCGTCGTCGCCCGCGCCGATGTCGTACTTCACCTGCCCGGGCGGGCCCGCCGCGGCCTCGGCGAGCACGACGTTCAACTGCACGCCCTTGGGCGCCGTGAACTCGATCACGAACGCCGCATATCCATCCAGATCACTCGTCGGCGCCGGCGCGCTCTTCACGCGCGTCGTCGCGGGCCCGAACAGGTTCACCCCGCCGCCGTACTGCGCGCCCGTGTCGTACGCCAGCACCAGCTCGCGACCTCGACGCGACCACACCACCTTCGCGTCCGGCGCGCCCCAGATCTCGGGCGGCTGAATCCACTCGCCGAGCAGGTCCACCGTCGGCGCGCGGTCCGGATGCTGCCCGGGCGTGTACTTCGCCTTCCCCGTCCCCTCGCTCGCCTTGGGCTCGGCGCGCGCCGTCGACGCGTGCTGCTTCGTCAGCGTCCCGTTCGTCGCGCGCATCCGCGACAGCAGATCCGCGTACGGCCTGTTCTTGATGTCCACCAGCCCGTAGTTCGAGTCCTCACCATCAAACCGTCCCTGCGGCGACTGATCGAAGTACTCAAACCAGTGCGTGCCCACGACCATCCGATGGCTGAACGCGTCAGAGACGTACCCCGCGTAGCCCTCGCCGCGCTGGGCCTGCGTCTGCACGACGGGGCCCGCGCCGCGGGTGTTCGGGTTGCCCGAGGTGTTGTCCCGCGCGCGCCACGAGAACTCGGTGAACATCACGGGCTTGTTCGCAAACGACCACGACCGCGCGAGCAGGCCTTCGTCGACCGAGGGCTCGAAGCGGTACGAGTTGATGCTGATGACGTCCGAGTGCTTCGCGACGGCCTTGAACACGCCGTCGGGCGCGTCGCCCGCAAAGCGCGCCCCCAGAATCAGCACGCCCGGCAGCTCCTGCCTCACGACCTTCGCCGCGCGCTCGAAGAACCGCTCGGCCGCGAGCGTCGTGAAGTCCGCGCGGTCCTTCTTAGCCGCGTCGGTCAGGCACGCGGCCGACCACTCGACCGAGAGATCATTCCACGACTTCAGCGCCGCGCCCCAAGCCTCGCCCATCTTCGCGGGCGTGCGATAGCGCTCGGTCAGAAACTTCACCGCGGCCTGGCGCGCGGCATCGCCCGCCGGCAGCGAGAACGCCACGTCCAGCACCGTGTACGTCGGCGTGCGGTCCCATGCGTTGCGCCCGAACCACGGCGCCTCGTTGTCAAAGAACACGCCCAGCAACCGCGAGCGGTCCGGCGCGTTCTGCATCTGCTCCGCGATGTTCTTCCGCGCGGTCTCTTCAAACCCGGGACGGAACCCCTCGAGCGTCCGGTCGGCGCCGAACCCCGCGACGTACAGCACCACCGTCCGGTACAGCCCCGCATCCGGCACCGCGCCCGACGACCACGCGCCCAGCGTGTTGAACCCGTGATCCTTCAGCAGCTTCGCCGTCGACGCGCCCCAAGCCTTCTCGTCGCCCCCGAAGTGCGAGGGCCCGTCGTAGAACGTCGTCCCCTCGCGCGGGTTCCACGCGCGAGGCGAGACGTTGTTCACGCCCACCGAGATGAACTTGCTCCCGTCGGGCGCGACGAACCACCACACGCCCTTCTCATCGGCCTGCACCTTGAAACCCTCGGGCGGCAGCGCGAACGCTGCGCCCTGGCACAGAACAAGCGCGGCACCGAGAAGCAGCCGACGTGCAAACGTCATGCGATCGTCCTTTCTTGGAAAGCCCGACTCTGCCACGCCCGCTCAGCCCTTCACCGCGCCCGACGTGAGCCCGCTGATGAACTCGCGCTGCAGCATCAGGAACAGCCCGAGCACCGGCACAATCGCCAGCAACGTCCCGGCCATCAGCAGGCCGTACTCCTGGTAATACACGCCGCGCAGCTGCGCGACCGCCACGGCCAGCGGGAACTTGTCGGGCGATTGCAGCACCACCTGAGGCCCGATGAAGTTGTTCCACATCCCCAGAAACGTCACGAGCATGAACGCGCCGATCATGGGCCGGACCATCGGCAGCGCGATGCGGAAGAAGATCATGATCTCGCCGCAGCCATCGACCCGCGCGGCCTCGATCATCGCCGTCGGCACGCTCGAGCGCGTCGCCTGACGGAACAAAAACACGCCGAACGCGGGCGCAACCGCCGGCAGAATCAGCCCCGTGAACGTGTCCAGCAGGCCCATCTGATACAGCACGCGATACCCGGGCGCCAGCAGCAGAGGCCAGGGGATCGCGACCATCGCGACGACGAACGCGCTCACCAGTCCGCTGCCCTTGAAGCGCAGCCGCGCGAGCGCGTACCCCGCCATCGCGCACAGCAGCGTCGCGACGACCGCCGTGACCGACGAGAGAAAGATCGAGTTCAGCGCCGCACGCGCCAGGCCCAGCTTGGTCGTCAGGTTGACCATGTGCTCGAACGTGAGTCGGTCCCATCCGACGCCCAGAAACCCATCGCCCGGCGGCAGGAACATCGACACGAAAAAGTCTTCGTTCTTCTTGAACGCCGCACAGATCAGCCAGACGAACGGCAGCAGCGTGATCCCCGCGCCCAGCAGCAGCAGGCCAACCACCGCGAGCCAGCCCGCGCGGCCTCCCAAGCCGCCCTGCATCGACCTCGCATAGCCCTCGCTCATCCGACGTCTCCTTCCCGCCGGCCGCCGATGAGCCGCTGCAGGCCCGCGAGCGTGAGCAGCATGATCGCGAGCAACCACCCGATCGCGGAGGCGTAGCCCAGGTCGCCGACGCCGAAGCCCGTCTGAAAGAGGTACAGCACGAGCGTGAGGCCCCGATTCTCAGGCCCCGCCGACGAGTTGAGCATGATGTAGGGAAGCTCAAAGAGCTGGAACGATCCGACGATCGAGAGCAGCACCACAAACCCCGCGACAGGCCGGATCGCGGGCCACGTCACGGCCAGAAACCGCGCGATCGGCCCCGCGCCGTCGACCGTGGCCGCTTCGATCTGGTCCTTGGGCACGTTCTGCAGCGCCGCGAGGAAGTAGACCATGTTGAACCCGACCCACTGCCAGAGCGACGCGACGATCAGCGCCGACATCACGAAGTTCTCCAGCCACGGAAAGTCGAGATTCCACGGCGCGGGCGTGTGCTTCGTGATCGCGTGCAGCAGCACGTTCAGCATCCCCGTCCGCTTCTCGAACAAGAGCGCGAACATCATCGCGACGAACACCACGCCGACGAGCGACGGCGCGAAGAAGATCAGCCGGAACCACGCCCGCCCGCGGATGTCCGGCCGATTCAGCGCGAGCGCCAGCATCAGCGCCAGCGGCATCTGGATCAGCACCGAGCCCAGCGTGTACACCGCCGTGTTCTTGAGCGCGGTGAAGAACATCGGATCGGCGAAGATCGCGCGGAAGTTGTCGAGCCCCACCCAGCGCGCGTGCCCGGGGCCGAACGTCTGCTGAAACGCCATCAGCACCGACTGACCCAGGGGCCACAGCACAAACACGCCCGTCAGCACCACGAACGGCGCCACAAGCACCCACGGCGCGATCGCACTCCGGCCCCGCAGCGCCGCGTTCATCGTCCACCCCCCGCCTGAGGCACCTCTTCGCCCGCCTTCCAGAACACGTTCCGGTCCATCTGCTGCTTCACCGCGCGCTGCGCCTCGCCCAGCAGCTCGCGCGCCCGCGGCAACAGCGCTTCAACCGTGTGCGCGTTGCGATCATCCGCGAATCGCTTGAGCCGCACCGCCGCGTCGCGCAGCCGGTCCAGCGCCATCACGTTGTAAGGCGAGCTCGTGCGCCTGGGCACGTCGTTCGCCAGGTTGATGTACATCCGCCCCTTGGGCTGCCCGCCATAGAACGCGTCGGGCTGGTCGAAGATCGGGTCGGTCCAGTTCGCCTTCACGGGCGTCACGATCTCGCCGACCTCGTACAGCGTCCGCGCGAGCTCGGGCGAAAAGTACAGGTGCTTCGCGAAGGACCAAAGCTCGTCGGGGTTCGCCGCATCCCGCGGCATGCCCAGCATCGTCCCGCCCCACACGCTCGTCCGACGCCCGCCCTTCTCCCACGCCGGCAGCGGCATCAGCTTGATCTTCCCCGCAAGCTGCGGCATCTCGCGCCGATAGATGTTGCACATCCAGTCGGGCATCAGGTTCGCCACGACGTAGCCATCGACTTTCAGCTTGTTGCCCGACGCGGAAAAGTCCGGCGCATCCGCCGCGACACGCTCCGGACCCACGCACCACGACACGATCGTCGCGAGCACAAACGCGTTCCGCTCCGCGTCTATCGTCGGCTGGTCCTGCTCGTCGAACAGTGTCCCGCCCGCCTGCAGCATCAAGAGCTCGATCAGGTTCATCGCCGTCGGCCAGATGTTCAGCAGATACCGGTCGGGCTGCCCGTCCTTGTCCGCGTCGGTCATCAGCGGCCGAAGCGTGCGGAAGAAATCCTCCCACGTCTCGATCTTCGACACATCGATCCCCGCGGCCTCGACCAGGTCCGCGCGGTACCCCAGCATCACCGGGTGAACATCATGAGGCAGACCAAAGATCCGCCCCCGGCTCGTCCACGGGCTGAACGCCGCGGGAACGATCTGATCCGTGAGCCCTTCTTTCGCGAGCCGATCGGTGAGATCCGCAAAGCCCACGGCATCGATCGGGCCCTGGAACGCGCGCGACGCGATCTGCCGCTCGGCCTCGATCAGGTCCGCCACCGGCGTGCGCGACAGGAACCCCGACATCATCCGACGCTCGAGCGCGGGCAGCGCGAGCACCGCGACGTTGAAGTCGGGCGAGCGCTCGGCGTTCCAGCGCTCGACGATCGGCGCGTACATGTCCGCGTGCGGGCGGGCGAAGGTCCACATCGTGCGGCCCTCGGGCTTCTTCGCCGGGAAGGCCGCGAGCGCCAGCGCCGAAAGCACCGCACACACCACGATCACCCACGCGCCCATCGCCCCCGGCTCGCGCGCGTGCGCCGGCGCCTTCGTGGCCGCGGTGGAGGTTGGTTGTGTGGACGCGGACGCAGCAGACCGCGCCGGGCCTAAGCCCGCCGGGTCGGTCGAGGATGAACCGGTCGTCGCCATGCCTGGGCCTGTTGCTGGTTCCTGAAACAGTTTCAGTATGGCGGAAGCCGTCCGGCCTGTCAAGGACCGGCTTTCAAATGTGGAAAACGGGCCTCGGGGGTAGGTTTCCCCTCCGGGCGGGGCGTCGGGGGCCCGGCCTCTGGAACATTTGCAGGGCTTCGAGACGTCGCGCCCGACGGGGACCCCCAAAACGAAAACAGCCCCTGGGTGCAGGGGCTGCTTCAAGCGGAGAGGGTGAGATTCGAACTCACGGTGACGACGAGCGCCACACTGGTTTTCGAGACCAGCCCTTTCAGCCGCTCAGGCACCTCTCCGGGGGTGACGGCTCACGGGGGGGCAGAGTATAGGGCCCTTGGGCCCGCAAGTCTGGTCCACCGCGGGGACTCAACTATCGGCAGATTCGCTCCCCCTCATCAACCCCACCCACGTCCCCACCCAACCCGCCGTCAGGCCCGCCCGGCCTTCACCGCGGCCGCGAGCGCTGAGAGGATCTCCTCCGGCTCGCTCATCCGCCCGGCGCCGACGGTTCGGCACGCCTGCCAGCCCTCGTCCGGGCCGACGAACGAAAAGCCATCCTCCGCGAGCGTCCGCAGGTTCCGCTGCGTGCTGGGCTGGGCCCACATCGCCGCGTTCATCGAGGGCGCCAGCAGCACCGGCGTCCGCGCCCGGTCCACCGCGCTCAGAATCAGCGAGACCATGTCGTCGGTCCGGCCCGTCGCGAGCTTCGCGAGAAAGTCCATCGTGCACGGCGCCACCACCGCGACATCCAGCGCCGAAGCGAGCCGGATGTGCTGCGGATCCGCCCCGTCGAGCTGGTCCCACGCGCTCGTGAACACCGGCCGGCCCGAAAGCGCCTGAAACGTCACCGGGCCCACGAACTTCGTCGCGGCCTCGGTCATGGCAACGGTGACTTCCGCGCCGGCCTGGGCCAGACGCGAAACGACGGTGCACACCTTGTACGCGGCGATGCCGCCCGTGACGCCCACGAGCACCCGGCGCCCGCGCCACGATTCCTGGCTCGGTTGGGCAGGCTGTTGGGCGGACGGGCCCGACATCAGTTCTTGACCAGCGACGTCTCGGCCGTGAGGTTGGTCATGTCGACTTCGAGCGTGATCTTGTCGTGGAGGATCTCGTCGATGACGACTTCGAGATCGCTCCGGCCATCGCGCTCGACCATGGGGCGTGCGCCTTCCATGAGCTGGACGAGCCGGCGCTGGATCAGCGCGCACAGCTTGAAACGCCCGCCGCACTTCTCGACAATCTGCTCGCTCTTGAGGGCTTCAATCATGGGGCTGCGTTCTTCCAGATAAAGTCAGGGCCGAGGCTCAGGGCCGAACTTGCCGCCGTCGCCCGGGCCCATCGCCCGGCCAACGTCCGCGGAATCGCCCAGAGGTCATTCTAGGCCCGCTCCTTGGCCTAGAGTGCCCGGGCGGAAGTGGGGCCCCGGGGTTGAGTGGGTGGGGCGGGACTGGGGTGGGGTACGGGTGGGGCGGGTGGGACGGGTGGAGGCCGGATACATCAATGATGGCGCTGACCGAGTGGAAGAAGGGGGACCGGGTCCGTCATTCCAGCAAGCCCGAGTGGGGCGTGGGCGAGGTTCTGTCGGCCGAGGGGCTGGTGCAGGACGGCCAGCGCTGCCAGAGGCTGGCGGTGCGGTTTGACCGCGCGGGGCTCAAGACGCTCTCCACCGCCTTTGCCGACCTGGTGGCCGTGACCGAGAAGGTTCGGATCCTCGCGGCGGATCTGAGCGCGCTGAATGCCGCGAACCCGGCGTCGTCGCCCGACGACAAGCTCTCGGCGCTGATTGCCAAGGCCGCGGCATCGGACGATCAGGGCCCGCTCGTGGGCGCCGACGGCAAGAGCGTCGAAGAGGTGATGTCGGCGCTCCCCGAGCGCGCGACCGACCCGTTCAGCACGCTCCGCAAGCGCGTGGAGTATTCGCTGAGCCTCTACAAGTTCACGCCGACCGGCGCGTCGCTGATCGACTGGGCGACGATGCAGTCGGGCCTGCGCGATCCGCTGAGCAAGTTCAGCCGGCACGACCTTGAGAGCCTGTTCCGGCGGTTCCAGAACGCGCTGGACCAGCACGTGCGCAAGCTGGGCAAGGAGTTCAAGCGCCAGGACCCGGCCGGATGGGCCGAGATCCTCAGCAAGGCCGACGCGCCCGTGAAACAGGCGCTGCGTCGCGTCGACGTGGACCGTTGACGGGACGCAACACTCGGCACGACCGGTGCGTAGACTAAGGTCTGAGAACCGCTGGCGCGCGGGCGCGTGCGGTTGGGGTGGTGGAAAACTTCGCAGGGATGCCGCTTTTCTCGGACGGAACCGAATGGCACGGCACTTTGGCCGTTGCGGTCCGGCGGTTGCCATTCCTCTTGGCACACGCGACGGAGCCGGACGGTCCGGGGCCCGCCGCGGAACAACCGCAAAGAGGAGCGAGCGATGAACGAGCAGGAATTCCAGTCGAAGCTTGGCGAACTGATGTCCCAGATCGGCGAGCTCCCCGGCTCTGAGCGCGCCGAGCTCGAGAAGCTCGCGGCCGAGACCCGCACGCGCCACGACAAGATGAAGCGGACGATCGCGGACCTGCAGGAATCGCTCGACTACCTGCGGCTGAGCGTGAAGTACCTGGTGTTCGACCTGGAAGCGACCCGCCGCGAGAATCAGTACCTGCGGAAGCTGCTGGAAACCCGCGCGGGCGAGGGCGAGCAGAACCCGGGCGAGACGAACGACTGAGTTGGGCCGCCGTGACGCGCGGCCCGAAGCCCCGACGGCCGTGACGTGCGGCCCGAAGGTGGATATCCTCTGACTCGATCCGGCCTCCGCGCACGGCGGGGGCCGGTTCATTGACGGGCCGAGGCATGCCGCTCGCCCGCCGACAACCCGTCCGTGACGCCGGAGAGGTGGCCGAGAGGCTGAAGGCGTCGGTTTGCTAAACCGATATAGGGACCTAAATCCCTATCGGGTGTTCGAATCCCCCCCTCTCCGCTTGACCAAGCCCTCGCGATTGCGAGGGCTTTTTCGTTGGTGGGGTGGTTGTAGCGGGGTGCTTGAGCATGCGCAGCGCGAACAACGCCATCGCTGTCCGTGGTCGGCGGGGCATCGCTCCGGCCGGCTGTTTGTAACACCCGGCGGCTGTTGGGTTGCGAGGTTGATCCGCGGAGGGCGTGAGGTTGGCGCCGGGGCTCCGTGTAAGGGAGCCTCGGTCCTTGGTGGCACGTGGTCCGCCGCGCCCAGTGGTCCGGTGCCGAGCTTGAACCATCGCTGGCCGCCCTCGGCA
>JANRKN010000112.1:0-13201 GCA_033763435.1 Planctomycetota bacterium | reverse complement strand
TGCGCAAACGCGACGACCCGCCCGCGTTCCCACTCCGCCGCGACAATCACCGGCGCGAACGCCGCACCATTCTCCACCTGCCCCAATACCACCGGCACCGCCGCGGGCGTGAACGCCACCAGCGTCCCCGGGCTCCCCGGCCCCGCAACACGCGACACATCACGCACAAACTCACCGACCGGCGGCGCCCCACACGCCACGCCCGCAAACCACGCCGCCACGATCGACATCGCCATCCAAGACAGCTTCCGCTCAGTACGCATGCCGCAGCCTACCACAACCCACCGGCCCGCCAAGTGACCCGAGCTGCGTGCCAAGTGCCGGCTGGCCTTGGTTGGGTGACGGGTGGCCTTGGTTGGGTGCCCCGAGTCGCATGATCGAAGCCGCCCCGGCGGCGAGATCGTGCGCCTCGGGCCGAGCGCCGCGTGTCCCGTACTGGCGGGTGACCTCGGTTGGGTGCCCCGAGTCGCATGATCGAAGCCGCCCCGGCGGCGAGATCGTGCGCCTCGGGCCGAGCGCGGCACTGCGCCCGTCCCGCCTCCGCACTTCCTCACCGGGTCTCTGCGCCACTCGGCCACTCGGCCACTCGGCCCACTGTCCCCGTTCCCGCCTCTGCGCGCACAACCGTTGTTCCGCCTCAGACCAAATCCGGAAAAATCGCGACGCGTAAGTCCCTGCCGCACAAGGGCCCAAAATCGCCCCATGCCCCGGCGCTCACGTTTGTGCGCACCACAGTTGTTCCGCGTACCTTTATAGAGCGGTCATGTTCGTATTCCTGGACCGCGGCCGTCGCCTTGGGAACTCGGATTCGCCCTGAGTGAGTCCGACAGGTTGGCCGACGATCGCGCGCTTCAGGACCCTGCGGACGTGCCCACTCCCCAGCCCGATGCCGAGGGCGGCCAGCGATGGCTCAAGCTCGGCACCGGACCACTGGGCGCGGCGGACCACGTGCCACCAAGGACCGAGGCTTTCTTCCCGAAAGCCCCGGCGCCAACCTCACGCCCTCCGCGGATCGGCTCCATCGCCCCACACACCCGGTCACCACCGGGCAAGCTATCCTCACACCAAGAGGCGGCCGCGTTCTGCGCGGCCCCGCCCATGTGCCGCCCAATTCCCGGTAGCTCAGTTGGATATAGCCGCGGTCGTCTAAATCGCAGGTCGGCGGTTCGAATCCGCCCCGGGGCGCTTACGCCGCGAACTCGCGCAGTTCCTCCGGCAACCGCCGGATTCCGCGCCGCCGTGCCTTTGCTACCGCGTACCGCAGCGAATCGCGCACCCGCGTCCGCACGCGCTCATCGATCTCCAGCTCAAACTCCGCCATGCGCTCGAGCGCAAACTTCCACGCGTGATACTCCTCGAGGCACCGCGGCTTGTACACGTCAAACCCGATCGCGTGGTGGCCCACCTCGTGCAGAAAGATCGACATGCTCAGCGGCGTGCGCGGCTTGGGGCTCTCGATCAGCTTCAGCACTTCGCCGCCCTCGAGCTTCATCTGCCACGCGATGCCCGACATGCTCGTGCGCCAGCGCTTGACCTTCACGCCGTGCCGCGCGAGCATCTCGAGCGCGACCTCGTCGTACCGATCGCGCCGCGATTGCTTCACGCCCGCGCCGGCCTTGCGCTTGGTTGGTGCCTTGCCCTTGGGCTTCGCGCGCTCGCGCGTCGGCGGCTTCGAGAGTGGGGGGCTTGTGGGCGCCTCGGTCGGCTCGGACACCTTCTGCCAGCGCTTGAGCCAGCGGTCGCCGAGCTTCAGGAATCCGAACAGCACCTGGCTCACGCCTGTTTTTCCCCGGCCTGACTATCCGCGAGCCCAGCGCCCGCCGCCCCGCCGACGAGCACTTCGCCGGCCGTGACCCGCGCACCGCGAGCAAACTCGTCCCACGCCATCGCGCGCTTGCCCGCCGGCTGAACGTCCAGCAGCCGCACGAGCCCGCCCCCGGTCGCAACAAGCCCCGCGGCGTCCACGATCGTCCCCGGCGCCTTGCCCCGTTGTTCGGAACTGCCCTCGTCCGTGTTCGCGCGGAGCAGCTTCAGCGGCTGGCCCCGGAATGTCACCGTCACCCCTGGCCAGGGGCTCAGGGCGTTGATCCGCCGACGGATTTCTTCCGCCTTCAAACCCCAATCCAGCGCGCGGTCCTCTTTCCGCAGCTTCCGCGCCTTGGTCACGAGCGATTCATCCTGAGCGAGCGGCCTCAGCGCGCTCTGCTCATGCCCGGCCAGCACGCTCAGCACCACGCCCGGCCCCTGCGCCGCGAGCGCGTCGTGCAGCTCGACGCTCGTCGCCGTCGGCGCAATCTCCAGCGTCGTCGTGCCCAGCACCAGCCCCGCGTCCATCCGCTGCGCCAGCGTGATCACCGAGTTGCCCGTGTGCGAATCCCCCGCGAGCATCGCCGCCTGGATCGGGCCCGCGCCGCGCCACCGCGGCAGCAGCGACCCATGCAGATTGATCGCGAACCGATCCGCCAGCAGCTCGGGCGAAAGCTTCTGCCCGAACGCGATGACCACCCAGGGCGCCTTCGGATCGGCGAGCGCCCTCACTCGCTCGCGCACGCCCGGCTCGTTCACATCCTCAGGCCTGATCAGCGGCACACTCGGCGCATGCTCGATTGCCCACGCGCTCACCGGCGTCGGCGTCAGCTTGCCGCCTCGCCCCGCGGGCCGATCCGGCTGACTCACAATCCCCGCAAGGCGATGCTGCTTCGCCAGCGCCTCAAGCGTCGGCAGCCCAAACTCGCCGGAGCCGAAGAACACCACGTCCATTCACTCGCCCCGTTCGAGCGAGCGGACCGCGGCCCGGTTCTTGATCCGCGACATCTGCGTCATGCGATCGATGATCAGCACGCCGTCGAGATGGTCGTACTCGTGCTGCCAGCAGCGCGCGAGCAGGCCCGTCGCCGTCTGCTCAAACGGCTTGCCATCGAGCCCGATCGCCTTGATCGTCACGGTGGCGGGGCGGATCACGTCGCCCCGGATGCCCGGCAGGCTGAGGCACCCTTCCTCGTACGGCTCGAGCGGCGGCAGCGGGTTCACGATCACCGGGTTGATGTACACCACCACGTCCTTGGTCGCGCTGGGAACGGGCCCGTCCGCTGAGCGATCGTCGTCCTCCGGCACATCGACCACGAACATCCGCCACGAGAGCCCGATCTGCGGCGCGGCCAGCCCGATCCCCTCTGCGTCGTCCATCAGCTCGATCATCCGCTCCGCGACCGCGCGGACCGTGTCGTTCACCTCCGCGATCGGGTCGGCCTTGCGGCGCAGAACCTCTGCGGGGTGCGAGACGATCCTCAGCTTCGCGACATCGATTGGCCCGGCCTGCACGCTCATCGGCGGATCGTACCACGCGCGGCCGCACCGGCCCCCGCCCTCCCACCGAGCCCAGGGCCCGGTCCGAATTCTTCGCCCGACCGGAAACCGCCCGCGGAACCCGTTCCGGCGACGCCCGGTGGGCGGGAGAGACCTAAACTGCCGATCACTCTGAGCACAGGCTGGGCCGGCCACACGGACGGGTCCTGTCCGGCGTGCGACAGGCGCTCAGAGCGCACCAGAGAGCGAGGGCTTACGCGTGGCGATCTTCGGTTTCGGCAAGAAGGACGACAAGCCCGCGGCCAAGGCCGGACCGGCCGTCGCGGACACCGGGTTCAACTCTGAGAAGGCCCGCCGCTTCTTCGATCAGGCCCGCACCGTCCACAACACCGACAACTTCGAATACGCCATGCAGATGTGGCTCGCCGGCCTCGCGCTGGACCCCAACGACGTTCCCGCGACCGAGGGCTTCTTCCAGTCCGCCCAGCGATTCATCGAGACGCCCGACGGCAAGAAGGGCCCGGGCAAGGAAGTCCGCAAGGTCATCCAGGGCAAGGGCGCGATCGAGGAGTATCTGGTCGCGCTGCTCGAGTGGTCGGTCAAGTTCACCGACCCGGTGCTCGCGGTGCGGGCGTCCGAGCAGTCGGCCAAGCTGGGCTTCAAGGCGCCGGGCAGGTGGATGGCCGAGATCGCGTACAAGCTCGTCAAGGCCGACAAAAAGGGCCGCAAGGACCTGCTGCTCAAGATGAAGGACTGCTTCTCGAAGCTCGACGAGCCCGAAAAGGCGCTCCGCGCGGCCGAGGCGGCGATGACGCTGGACCCGACCGACGGGAACCTTCAGGCCGAGATCCGCTCGCTCGCCGCGGCGTCGACGATGGCGCGCGGCGGGTACGACAAGGCGGGCCAGGCGGGCGGCTTCCGGGCGAACATCCGCGACGCGGACAAGCAGCGCCAGCTCGAGGCCTCGGACCGCATCTCCAAGACCGAGGACGACAAGAAGCTCGCGGTGAAGGCCGCGGAAGAGGACTATCTCAAGCGTCCGACCGACATCGGCGCGATCGACAAGTACACGCGCACGCTGCTCGAGCGCGGCGAGGCGGGCGACGCCGACAAGGCGCACGACGTGTACATGAAGGCGTACACGGAGACTGGGCAGTTCAAGTTCCGCCAGGCCGCGGGCGACATCCGCATGCGCCAGGGTCGGGGCAAGCTCCGCGCGGTCAAGGAGAAGCTCGACGCGGCGCCGACGGATGCCGCGCTGCAGCAGGCGTTCAAGGACGAGGAAGCGCGCCAGCTCAAGCTGGAGATCGCCGAGTTCAAGTCGCGCGTTGAGGCGTACCCGACGGACCTGGGCGTGAAGTACGAACTGGGCCGGCGTCTGTTTATCGCGCAGGACCACGGCGAGGCGATCGCGCTGTTCCAGGAGTCGCGCTCGGACCCCAAGTTCCGCTCGGGCTCGCTGAACATGCTGGGCCAGTCGTTCAGCGCGATCGACTGGATCGACGAGTCGATCCAGACCTTCCGCGAGGCGCTCGAGAGCAAGGACCTCACGAGCGATACGGAGATGGAGCTGCGGTACAACCTGATGGCCAGCCTGCAGCGCAAGGCCGAATCGGCCCGCGACCTTTCCGCAGCCGAGGAAGCCGAGCGGATCGCCTCGTCGATCGCCATCAAGAACTTCAACTATCGCGATATCCGCGTCCGGCGCGACACGCTCAAGAAGCTCATCACCGAGCTCAAGGCGCCGAAGTAAGGCTCCCCGCAGCTCGCCCGCGCCATGCCCGCGATCGTCGGCATCATCCCCGCGCGCCTCGGTTCGACCCGCCTGCCGGGCAAGGTGCTGCTTGATCGCACGGGCAAGCCGCTGATCCGCCATGTCTACGAGGCGGCCGCACGCGCCCACGGGCTCGAGCGGCTCGTCATCGCGACCGACGACGAGCGCGTGCGTTCAGCGGTCGAGGCGTTCGGCGGCTCGTGCGTCATGACGCGCGAGGACCATCCCAACGGCACCTCGCGCCTTGCCGAGGCCGCGGCCAAGCTGGGACTCGCCGACGACGACATCATCGTCAATGTCCAGGGCGATGAGCCCGATATCGACCCCGAGGTGATCCACGCGGCGGTGGGGGCCCTGACGACGTCCGACGCGCCGGTCGCGACGGTTGCCTCGCCCTTTCAGGCCGGCGAGGACCCGACCAACCCGGCGATCGTCAAGGTCGTGCTCCGTCGTGCGGCAGACGCGGCGTTCGCGCTCTACTTCTCGCGCTCGCTGATCCCGCACCCGCGCGTCGCGGGGATCGTCGAGCCCCTCAAGCACATCGGTCTGTACGTGTATCGGCACGCGTTCCTGAGGCGCTATGTTGCGATGGCGCCGACGCCCCTCGAGCAGGCCGAGAGCCTCGAGCAGCTCCGCGTGCTGGAAAACGGCTTCTCGATCGCCGTCGCGGTGCGGAGCGTGAGCACGACGGGCATCGACACGCCCGAGCAGTACGAGGCGTTTGTGGCGCGCACGCTGGCGCGCGGCTGAGCCGAACTCGATTCGCCTGGTTTGCTCACCACCCGCGCATGGGGACGTTCAGCCCGCGGTCATCGGCGCATTTCTGCGCGAGGTCGTAGCCCGCGTCGGCATGGCGGAACACGCCCATCGCGGGGTCGTTGGTGAGCACGCGCGCCAGGCGCCGGGCCGCGGCGTCGGTGCCGTCGGCGACGATCACCTGCCCCGCGTGCTGGCTGAAGCCGATGCCCACGCCCCCGCCGTGGTGGAAGCTGACCCAGCTCGCGCCCGAGGCGATGTTGACCATCGCGTTGAGGAAGGCCCAGTCGCTGACGGCGTCGGTGCCGTCCTTCATCGCTTCGGTTTCGCGGTTGGGGCTGGCGACGCTGCCGCAGTCGAGGTGGTCGCGCCCGATGACGATCGGCGCCGAGACCGCGCCCGAGCGCACGAGCTCATTGAACATGAGCCCCGCGCGGTCGCGCTCGCCCTGGCCCAGCCAGCAGATCCGCGCGGGGAGGCCCTGGAACTTAAAGCGCGGGGCGCAGCGGTCAAAGTCGCCCGCAAGCAGCGCGTCGGGGTTCGCATGGCAGCCCAGGATCCACGTGTGCATCCTCGCGGCATACGGCGAACTCTCTCGCGGGAAGAGCTTGAGCATGTGATGGTCGGTCACGAAGATGTCGCGCGCCTCGCCCGAGAGCGCGACCCACCGGAAGGGCCCGCGCCCGAGGCAGAACTGAGGCCGGATGAACGCGGGGACGAAGCCCGGGAAGGCGAACGCGTCGGCGACGCCCGTGTCGAGGGCGCGCTGGCGGATGTTGTTGCCGTAGTCGAAGGTGATCGCGCCGCGCTTCTGGAGTTCGAGCATCGCACGGACGTGCCGGGCCATGGAGTGCATGCTCTGGCGCTGATAGCCCTCGGCGTCGCGCTCGCGCTCGGCGCGGGCCTGGTCGAGCGTCATGCCGATGGGCACGTAGCCGATCAGAGGGTCGTGCGCGCTGGTCTGGTCGGTGAGGACGTCGACCGGGATGTTTCGCGCGAGAAGCCGCTCCAGAAGCTCGATCGCGTTGGCGCAGACGCCCACCGAGCGCGCGACCTTGGCGTGCGCGTACTTCACCGCGGCGTCGATCGCGGCGTCGATGTTCTGGGCGACCGTGCCGCCCGAGACGACCTCGTCGAGATATCGGTCGGTGAGCCTGCGTTCGAGGCGCGAGGCGTCGACGTCGGCGATGAGCGCGGTGCCCCGGGCCATCGTGATCGCGAGCGGCTGGGCGCCGCCCATTCCGCCGCAGCCGCCCGTCACGCACAGCCGGCCCGAGAGATCGCCCCCGAAGTGCATGCGCCCGCACTCGGCGAACGTTTCGTACGTGCCTTGCAGGATGCCCTGCGTGCCGATGTAGATCCACGAGCCCGCGGTCATCTGCCCGTACATCATCAGCCCGCGTGCGGCCAGCTCGTCGAAGTTCTTCTGCGTCGCCCAGTGGGGGACCAGGTTCGAGTTGGCGAGCAGAACCCGCGGCGCGTCCTCGTGCGTTCGCACCACGCCCACGGGCTTGCCGGACTGAATCAGCAGCGTTTCGTCGGGCGCGAGGTTCTGAAGCGTTCGCACGATCGCGTCAAAGGCTTCCCACGAGCGGCACGCCTGACCACGCCCGCCGTAGACGATCAAGCGGTCGGGGTGCTCGGCGACCTCGGCGTCGAGGTTGTTCATGAGCATCCGCATCGCGGCCTCGGCCTGCCAGGTCTTGCAGGTGCGCTGCGAACCCCGCGGGGCACGAACGGGCCGAGCGCCCGGCAGCGCGTTCGCAGTGGGGGAGGTCGAAGTCGTGGAAGCGGACGAGGTGGCTGGGGAAGTGGTGGGGGAAGTCGTGGGGGAGATGGTCGTCATGGACGCGCTCCGGAGTGGGTGAGGCGGATCATTCGAGCGTGAGTGATTCGTCGACCGCCGACGCGACCTTGCCTGAGGAAATCAGGCTTGCGAGGGCCTCGATGTCGGGCGTGAGGGGGCGATCGCCCTTGAGCGGCTTGACGACCGAGCGGATGAGCTTAAAAACGCGCTCAACGCCTTGGCCGCTTCGGAGCGGGCGGTGCGTTTCGAGGGCCTGCGCCGCGCAGAGCAGCTCGATCGCGACGACGCGCGTTGCCAGTTCGACGATGCGGCGGGCCTTCGCGGCGGCGCGCGGCCCGAAGGAGTTGTAATCCTCCATGCCTGCGCACGTCGGCACGTTCGCGACCGTCGCGGGCGTTGCGAGGCCCGTGATCTCGTTCACGCACGCCGCGGCGGTGTACTGCGCGATCATCAGCCCGCTCTCGAGCCCGGGCCGGGGCGCGAGGAACGGCTTGAGATGGCTCTCAGGCTCGAACGCGCCCGTCATGAGATACGTCCGGCGCTCGGAGATGCCCGCGATGTGGGCGAGGGCGATCGCGAGCTGGTCCATGGGCAGCGCGATGGGCATGCCGTGGAAGTTCGCGCCCGAGACGATGTCGCCCGTGCCCTTGGCGTCGTCGGGGAACACGAGGGGGTTGTCGGTGACGGCGCCGAGCTCGAACTGGACCGAGGACGTGAACTGCGTGAGGGCCCAGTCGACCGCGCCGAGCACGGTGGGGCCCGCGCGGAGGGAGTAGGGGTCCTGCACGCGCGGGTCGTTCTCGAGGTGGCTCGTGGCGATCTGGCTGCCGTGGAGCAGCGCGCGGAGCATCGCGGCGGTGGTGAGAGGGCCGGGATTGGCGCGGGCCTGGTAGAGCCGATCGTCAAGGAACGCGTGGGTCGCGCGGCAGGCGTCGATCGTCATCGCGAGCGCCGCGACGGCCGAGCGGAAGAGCACCTCGGCATCATGCGCGAGCAGCGCGCCGCTCGCGGCCATCAGGTGCGTGCCGTTGATCAGCGCGAGGCCTTCTTTGGCTTCAAGAATCACAGGCATGAGCCCGGCCTTGGCGAGTGCGGCGGACGCAGCCAACTCACGCCCGCGGAAGACGGCGCGGCCTTCGCCGATCATGACCAGCGCGATCGCGGCCAGGGGCGCGAGGTCGCCCGAGGCGCCGACGCTTCCGAGGGAGGGCACGACCGGCGTCACCCCCCTATTCAACAGATCTCGAAGCAAGCCCACGACCTCGGGCCGGACGCCGGAATGGCCCCGCGCGAGTGACGCGGCGAGGAGCAGCATGGTCCCGCGAACAAGCTCGGCGGGCAGGGCGTCGCCCGCGCCGGCGGAGTGGGAGCGGATGAGATTGCGCTGGAGCGTGCGGAGATCCTCGGCGCCGATGCGGACTTTGGCGAGGGAGCCGAACCCGGTGTTGATGCCGTAGTGGGGGTCTCCGTCCTTGAGTCGGCGCTCGACGACGCGGCGGGAGGCGTTCATGGCGCGCTCGGCCGAGGGAGCGATGGAAACATCACCCCCCTGCCGGGCCACGTGGACGACTTCGGCGACCGACAACCCCCCTGCTCCGGCGCCGAACTCGCGGAGGATGAGCTCGGGCGGAGAAGCGCGACGCGGTGATCTCTGGCGGCCCTTGCCGGTTGCCCCTCGATGCGATGAAGCCAATGCGCCCTCCGTGTCGATCCACCCCGACTGCCGCGGCGTGATGGTGGGCCGCGGAGTGCAGCGTACCGGGTTCATGCGGCGTGCGGCGGGGCAGAATGAGCCTCGAGAATCGCCGTCGGCGCCGGCGGAATCACGCCCGTTGACCCACCCCCGCTGCCCGGATCCGCACCATCTCGAAGGTCTGATAATACATGTTCCGTTAAATAGCCTTGGGGGGAGGCTTGCCGGGTGTCTTCAGGGGGCGAGCGGGCCTTGCGGCTTCAGACGCTTGGAGAAATAGAGCGTGCAGGGGTCTGGGTCGGCGTTGTAGCGCGGGCACGGCGTGAAGCCGAGCGAGCGATAGAGCCCGAGTGCGGCGACGAGCTTGGGCTCGCTGTCGAGCTTCATGACGTCGTAGCCCGCGTCGGCGCCTGCGCGCAGGATGGCCTCGCCCAGCAGTCGGCCCACGCCCCGGCCCTGATGCGCGAGACGGACCCACATGCGTTTCATCTCGCAGATGCGGAGGCCCGTCTCTTCAGGCGTGGCGGGGATCGGCCTGAGCGCGACGCAGCCGAGCAGCGCCGGATGATCGATCGGCAGGGGGGTGACGGAATCGGCGGGGCATCCGGCCTCCACCGCGACAAGGATCGTGCCGGCGGGCGGGGCGTACTTGCCCGGGAGGTTTCGAAGCTCGTCGCTGAAACCTTGGTGCTCGAGATCGATCGCGAGCCATTCAACGTATTCGCGGAAGAGACCGCGGACGGTGTCGAGCCACGCGGGTGCCGTGGCGACGACCACGCGGACTAGATTTTCGCGCGTCATGCTGTGCCGCCCGCGACCGTGTCGGCGGAGATCGTCATGCCCGCGTCGCGCAGCACGGGCACCCAGCGGATCCGCTCGGCCGTCGCGAGGTCGATCGCCTCGCTCGACCAGCGGGAGGGTTCCTGCAGCGCAAGCGTCCACCAGCAGGCCTTGGCCTGCGGGCCTTCGAGCGAGATCGAGACGCCCAGATCCACCGCGAGCTCGGCGAGTTGGCGGTCGCTCAGGTCGAGCAGGGGGGTCTCGATGCGGATGCTGGGGACGCCTGATTCATGACCTTCGAGGGACATCAGTCGGCCCACGAGCAGGGCGCGGTCGGCCCCCACCGCCGCTCGGTCGAGGTCGAGCGTGGTCGGTTCGCCCGGCTTCCCCGAGCCATAGTGCGCGGGCCAGATGACTGTGCGGATGCCCAGGCTCATCGCCAGTCGCCCGGCGGCGAGAAGATCATCGGTGTTGTGGACCGCTTGGTGTGAGGTCGCGGGGTCGGCGCTGCGGGGCGCCGAATCGCCCGCCCATTCGAGGTCCAAGAGCTGCGCTTGGCGACGAGCGGCGAGCGCGAAGGGAAACGTCTGCTCGTCCGCTGAGCGGGTACTCGCGCCGCGGCCGGACGGGCACCAGACGATCACACGCGGCGCGGGCTTGCCAGCTTGGGGCGCGCGGGCGAGCAGCGCTTCGCGTGCCATCGCGCAGGCCACCAGCGAGGCGAGACCTCCGTCGGACACGATGACGCTCGAAAGACCCTGATCCACCGGCGTGCGCTTCCTGCACTCCCCCACTTCGCCCCTTACCCCGCCCCAATTACTCGTTCCGAACAGCGTACCCGGATTCTTGCGCGGGCGTCGTCATGGGGACGAGTTTGCGGGCGGCTCGGCGTCGGGCCCGGGGAGGGTGTCCTCCTCCGCGGGCTTGCTGAGTCGTGCGGCGAGCTTGCCATAGAGGACCGCGACCGCGAGCATCATGAGCCCGACGCCCAGCACGCTGATGACGCGCCAGCCTTGGCCGATGTCGGCAAGGTCGAAGATGAGGGCCTTGAGGGCGGCCGCGGCCATGAGCGAGAGGCCCGCGTAGCGCACCCACGCCCAGCGGCGAGCGAAACCGACCGCGAGCAGGATGAGGCTGAGCAGTGCCCACCAGATCGAGACCGCAGCGCGCTGGCTGGTCTGGTCGGCGGTGGCGATCTCGGCCAGGCGCGCGACTTCGAGGTTCGACGCGGCGAAGAAGACGGCGACGGCGAGCAGCGCCGAGAGTGTTCCCGCCCCCACGTTCAAGGGCTTGCCGCGCGCCCGCGCGTTAATGTACGCGATGGTCGCGCCCGAAGCGGTGAGCAGCAGCGCGATCATGAGACCTGGGTGAAGCGCGACGCGCGCGAGGTCGGCGCTCTGCCAGCGGTCGATGTAGGCGAACGCCCAGTAGCCCGCGCCCAAGAACACGACGGCGTCGAGCCACCAGCGGAGCTTGGCGGGCGAACCGACGACGATCGAGAGTCCGAGCGCGGCAAGCGCCCAGAGCCCTTGCCAGACGGCGATCGAGGCGGGTTCGGAGCCGGGCGAGAGAGGCGCGAGCGCGATGGCGGCCACGCCCATGGCGCCGGCGATCAGGGCGTGCGGGTTGGTGCCCGGCGTGCGCCAGGCCTGGGTGATCCGCGCGGCCAGGAGCCACGCGACGCCCGCGAGGAGCATGAGGCCCGACCACTCGGTGAGGACCAGGCCCGCGAGGTCAACGCTCGGAGGCGCGGCGGCGCCCGCGGGCCGGACCGCACCGGCGAGGGCGAGGCGCTCGAAGAAGAGTCGGAGTGAGCCGATGATGAGGAGTACGAGGCCATAGGAGTCGAGGCGCGTGGTGCGGATCCATCGGCCCGCGAGCACGGCGGCGACGCCCATGGCGAACCAGGCGATGGTCTGCGCGGGGCCGCCCAGGCCCAGACCCACGGCGCCGATGATCAGACCGCCGACCTGCAGGAGGAGGCTCGCGCCCAGCCGCTCGCGGTCGGTGGAGGGGACGTCGTGGAGCAGCTTGAGCGTGCCGGCCATGGGCATTGAGATGAGCCAGCACCACGCGGCGTAGCCCGCGCAGACGATCCAAGGTTCGACGAGGCCCGAAACGTTGCCCGCGTAGACACCCATCCAGACGCACCAGAGCGTCGTGCTGAAGCTGCTGGCGAAGGCGCGGGCCGAGGGCTGCGCGGCGGCCTGGGCTCTGGTGAGCGCGGCGGGAGAAGTGTGGTCGTCGTCGGCGTCTGGGGCGAGCGCGGCGTGGGTGCGGAACTCGAGCCACATCCCGCCGTGGACCAGGGCCCAGAAGAGCGCGGAGAAGCCGAGGATGAGGATGGGCTCCTCGCGCCAGAGGTTTGCGTCGCCGGCCCAGAACGTTCCGAGGATGACGACGCCCCACCAGGCGATGGAGCGGAGGGCGGCGAACTTGCCCCGTTTCCATGCGGCGACGGCGGAGCCGACGGTCATCATGGCGAGCAGGTGCGCGCCCATGATCCACGGCGGAGACTGACCTTCGCTGACGAGGACGGGGGCGAGGAGTCCGCCGAGGAGTGAGAGCACGCCGACGGAGACCAGGCCGCTGAGGGCGGAGGTGAGGATGCCCAGCGCGACGATCGCGAGGAGGAGGGCGAACGCGGCGGAGTTGTTGACGAGCTGGTAGAGGCCGTAGGAGGCCCAGGCGGTGGCGTAGAGCGAGCCGACTCCGGAGGCGAGCAGTCCGGCGGCGGCCCAGTCGCCGATGCGCTTGCGGAAGAGGATTCCGGCGGCGAGGAGGCCCGAGCCGAAGACGAGGCCGCCGAGGCAGCGCATGGCGGGCGTGACGTGCTTCATCCAGCCCTGGTCGTACGCGAACTTGAGGCCTAGGCCGACGCCGAGCATGACGATGACGGCGCCGGCGATCGCGTACCAGCGCCCCCCCACTGCCGCTTCGACGGTCGAGCCCGCCGCGGACGGGCGCGCCGCGGGCCTTGGCCGGGGCGGCGTGCGCGAGGGGATCGGCGAGACAACCGTCCGCACAGGCGGGGGCAGCGTCGGCGGGGTCGTGGGCGGCGTGAGAGCGGGTGCTACGGATGCGG
>JANRKN010000111.1:0-6025 GCA_033763435.1 Planctomycetota bacterium | reverse complement strand
GCCGAAACGCCGGCCGCGATCAGCGCTGTCGCCGCCTGCTCGCGCGAGCTCCCCACGCCGAAGCGTTCTCCTGCCAGCAGAACATCACCGGGCCGCAGTCGCGCGGCTAGTCCGGGGTCGAGATTCTCGAACACCACTCGCGCCATCGCGTCCGCGCTCATGCTGTCCTGATATGTCCACTTGCCCGCGTAGATCGCGTCGGTGTTGACGTCGTTCTCGTGGATCACGATCACGCGGGACCTCCGCGCACTCGCTCGAGGAGCGTCCGTGCTTGCCCGTGCCGTCATCGCCGAGCCGTTCGGGTGCGACATGGTGTGGAACTCGATCGATGTCCGCAGTGTCTGCACCCCTTCACTCTCGCCGGTGATGTGCCCGGCGATCGCCGACTCCACCACCGTGGCTACGCTCGCCAGATACACCCGCGCCGAGCGGTCCCCCATCCGTCCCGCGTAGTTGCGGTTGGTCGCGCTGATCGCCACTTCGCCGGCCCCGACCACGCCCTCGCCAAGCCCGATGCAGGGCCCGCACCCGGGCGGTAACTCCCTCGCCCCCGCATCCAGTAGCGCGTTCCAATACCCCGCGTCCCGGGCCAGTCGCTCCACCTCCGCCGAAGCGGCCGCCATGAAGAACTTGACATGCTCGGCGAAACGCCTCCCCCGCACGACCGCCGCGGCCTTCGCGAAGTCTTCCAGCCGCGCGTTGACGCACGAGAGCAGATACGCCCGATCGATCCTCACCCGCTCTCTCGAGATGTCGTCCAGCGGCCTCACTACGGCCGTGCTGTTGGGCCCCGCCACGCAGGCTCCCACGCTCGAGAGATCCAGCGTGATCAGCGCCTCGTACCGGGCCCCCGCGTCGGGAGAGACAAACTCCGCGGGCTCAAGCCCTCGCTCCACCAAGAAGTCCCGAAGGCGACAATCCCCCTCCATCACGCACGCGATCGCGCCCCACTCGGTTGTCATGTTCGCGATGCTCATCCGCTCCGCGACGCTCAGGGTCGACAGCCCTTCGCCTCCGAACTCCACCGCCCTGTTCTGCACCTGGGTGGGGTAGGCCCCGCACAGCGCGATAATCACATCCTTGCCGCTCACGCCCTCGCGCAGCGCGCCCGTCAGCTCCACCCGCACAACGCCCGGCACACGCCACCACGCGCGCCCCGTGGCCCACAGCACCGCCGCATCGCTCCGCACGATCGGCACTCCCGCCGCGTTCATCGCCCCGTACATGTTCGCGTGCGAGTCGCTGGCCATCACCAGCCATCCGGGCCGAACGTGCCCGCGCTCGATCATCACCTGGTGCCCGATACCGCTCCCGGCCCGATGAAACTCCACACCCTGCTCGCGTGCAAACCGCTCGATCGCCGCGTACTTGCCGAGATTCTCAGGCGTGTGATTCTGGATGTCGTGATCCAGCGCAAAGACGAGCCGCCAAGGCTCCGCTACCCGAGCCGGCTCTCGTCCCGCTCCGCCCGGCGCGCCCGAGCAGAGCGCGCGGAACTTGGGGATCACCGCCCCCGTGTTGTCGTGCGTCATCACGCGAGCGGGCGAGACCTCGACAAACCCGCCCTGCCCCGCATCGCCGTCCAGCAAGTGCTGCGCGATGATCTTCTCCAGCATCGTGCGTGGCGTGCTCATCGCGCCCTCCCTTCGCGCTCCGCTTCGCAGATCTCCCGCGAGAGCGAGCCCAACGCCGCCGCCAGCACGCGGATCGAACGCAGATACTCCGCGATCTCCAGCCTCTCGCGGGGCGTGTGGTCCAGCATCGAATCTCCGGGCCCATACGCCGCGATCGCGCACCCCCACACCGGGGCGACAACATTCATGTCCGAAGTTCCCGTCTTGAGCTTGGGCCGCGGCACGCCTCCCTCGCTGCGGATCGCCGCCGAGAGCGCCCGCACCACCGTGTCGTTGCGATCACTCGCGTGGGCCGTCTCGTGCCCTTCGAAGGTCGCGTCCACTCCATGCCGCCCGGCGATCTCGCGCACCACCGTCTCCAGCTCGCTGGGCCCGATCCACCGCGGCAGACGGAAGCCGACCGTCAAGGACGCACGATCGTGCAGCCCATCACTCTCGCTGTGCATCTCCCGCACGCCCGCCTGAATGACCTCAAACGCCCCCGAACGTCCCTCGTTCTTCGTCTCCACCTCGCGCACGCATGCGCTCCAGAACGCCAGGGCCGCATCGCATGCCGAGCTCGTCGGCCCCGCGCTGTGCCCTCCCTCGCGCCGCGCGACCGCACGAACCACAAGTCGGCCCTTGTACCCAAGCGTCACCCCGTCCCACCCGCTCGGTTCGCCGATCACGCACGCCGCGGGCCTGAGCCGCTCCGCGACAAGACGTGCCCCCGCCGACCGCGGCGTTTCTTCACCCACAGCCGCGATCACGCGCAGCAAAACTCCCTCGCACACCTCCGCGCGAGCCGCGGCATGCAGCATCGCCGCAAGCGGACCCTTGGCGTCCACGGTTCCTCGCCCGTGCAACACACCCTCTTCCATGTGCACCACGATCTCCCCCGGCACCGTGTCGATGTGCCCCAGCAGCACAATCTCCCGCTCAGCGACACTCCCGCTCATGCCCGGCGCTTGCACGCCTCGCCGCACCGCGTGACCGTTCCCCGCTTCATCGATCTCGGTCCTAAACCCGAGTCTCCGTGCGTGCTCGACGAACACCGCGACGGCCTGCGCCTCCTCTCCCGAAACGCTGCGCGTCGCGACCAGTTCGCGCACAAATTCCGCGGCCAAGGCATCGGTGGATGGCGAAAACGCCGTTGTGTCTCGGGAGATGGAGCCGATTGTCGTCACGCCGGCACTCCTTCGAACACCGTTCCCGCACCCGCCCTTGCCGCCGCGAGAGGTCCGGCGGTGTCCGCCGACGCATTCGCGCTGCCGATCACCACCCGAGCTACACCGCCCACCAGCGCCTCTTCCGCCGCAAGAACCTTGTTCTTCATCCGCCCCTGTGCCGCTTCACGCACCCGTTCCAGACCGTGCGCCGACACCTCGCGGATCACGCTCGACGCATCCCGCGGGTCGCTCAGCACGCCCGGAACATTACTCAGCAGCAGGAGTTCACTCGCACCCAACGCCGCCGCCGTGCGTGCCGCGGCACGGTCCGCGTCCACGTTGATCGCGACGCCGTCCTCCGTGATCGCCGGCGGCGTCAGCACCGGCACGCGCCCATCGTCCATCAGCAACCGCAGCAGCCTGGCATCCACCCGCTCCACCGTCCCGCTCAGATCATCGCGCACGATCACCGTCCGCCCGTCTTCGATCGCGCGGATCGCGCCTTTCCGGGAGCCCAGCCAGATGCCGCCATCGATACCGCTCAATCCCACCGCGTCTACACCCCTCCGCCGCAATCCTTCCACGATCCCCTTGTTGATCTTTCCGCAATACACCATCTCAAAGATCTCAAGTGTTGCCCGATCGGTGCGCCTGCTCGTGTGCCCCGAAGGGCTCGTCAGAAACCGCGGAGCATGCCCCAGCTTCTCGCTCAGCACGTTCGTCTCGTGCGACCCGCCGTGCACCAGCACCACCCGCGTGCCCGCGCGTGTGAGCTCCGCGATCTCGTCAAGTATCGGTTCCAGCCCGATCCCCTCGCCCCCGCCCACCTTCACCACGATCAGCGGCCGTTCACTCGCCCCGGTCTGGCTCTGTTCAACATGGTTCTGCATCGTCGCGTTCCTCCTCCTGCCTTCGGTGGCACAGGCGCCACGCCCGTGCGTACTCCACGCCGACCGACTCGCCCATCCCAGCCGTCCGTCAGCCCTTACCCGACCCGCAACCACCCCTCCATCACCGCCGACGGCGCACTAGCACGGGTGCAGTCCGCTGAATCCCAGCCCCGCCGTTTCACTCCATCCCATCGCGATGTTCATCGCCTGCACCGCCGACCCGGCCGCGCCCTTCATCAGGTTGTCGATCGCGCACAGCGCCACGATCCGCCCGCTCCGCGCATCCACCTCAAACCCGACATCCGCGTAGTTGGTGCCTGCGAGGATCTTGGGATCGGGCAAACGGTGCAGCCCCGTCTTTTCTGCCACAATCCGCACGAAAGGCTCTTCGCCGTAGGCACCGCGGTACAGCTTCCACAGTTCCTTGGTCTCCACCCGCCGCGTGGGTGTCACGTGCGCCGTGCACAGCACGCCCCGAACCATTTCAATCGCCGTGATCGAGACGTCTACCTGGGGCACACCGTCCGCCCCCCCGGGCCGCACCGCTCCGAGTTCCTGCAACACCTCCGCCGTGTGCCTGTGCCCGCTCGCGGCGTACGTCCGCACCGCGCCACTGCGCTCCGGGTGGTGCGACCCCGCGGTGGGCTCGGCCCCAGCCTCCGACGACCCCACCTTCACATCGCACACCACCCGTTCGATCAGCCCCGCCCGAGCCAAAGGCAGCAATGCCAGATTCATCGCCGTCGCGTTGCACCCTACACCGCTGATCACCCGCCCTTGGTCCCGCGCCCCGCGCATCGCCCCACGGTGCAGTTCGGGCAGTCCATACACCGCGCTCGCAAGCCGCCGAGGCGAGGCATGCTCCGCACCGTACCACTCCTTGTACATCCCCGCATCCCGCAGCCGAAAGTCCGCGGACAGATCAATCACCAGCGGCGCCAGCCCGCTCCACCGATCGATCTCTTCCGCCGCCCGCCCGTGCGGCATGCACAAGAACACCACATCACACCGCGGCGCTTCCTGCGGCACGGTGAACAACATTTCGCTCCGCCCACGCAGGTTCGGATGCGCCCGGTGCAAAGGCTCGCCCACCATCGACCGCGACGTCGCCGCCGCCACGTTCACGTGCGGATGATCCAGCAGCAGCCGCAGCAGTTCCCCGCCCGTATAGCCGTTCGCCCCGACAATGCACACGCTCGCCCTCATCGCGACACCCCGGCCTGAAGACCCGCCGCCGCTCTGGAATCCTGCGCTATGCGAAGAACATGCGCCGCGACCAACCCCGGAATGTCCACGCCGCTGGTCAGAATCGAGTTGCGGAACTCCATCGAGTGGTTGATCTCATTGACCAGGTACCCGCGCCGCGGACACTCCAGCACATCGATCGCGCACACATCCGCTCCCACGCACGCCGCCGCCGCGGTGCACAAACTCCCGAGTTCAGGCAGCACGGCCAGCCCCGCCGCCGTTGCTCCCCGCGCCGTGTTCGTCACCCAGTGGGCGCTGCTCCGCGTGATCGCCGCGATCGCCTCTCCCCCCACGACAAACACGCGTATATCGCGACCCGGCTTCTCGACGTGCTCCTGCACGTAGTACACATGGTGATTCACCGATCCCAGCGTGTCGCGATGTTCGACGATCGCCTCCGCGGCGTCGCGATCGTTCACCCGGCTTACCAGCCGACCCCACGACCCGATCGTGGGCTTGAGCACCGCCGGGTACCCGATCTCTTCGATCGCCCGCAGCGCCGCCTCGGGCGAAACCGCCACCCGCACCGCGGGCGTCGCCACGCCGGCACCCTCCAGGGCCAGCGTGGTCCGCAGCTTGTCGCTGCACAGTTCAATCGCCGAAGCGCTGTTGATGCACCGAATCCCCATGTGCTCCAGCACCCGCACCGCCGTGAGCGATGACGTGAGACTCACGCACCGGTCCAGCACCACGTCAAACGCCCGCCACCGATCCGTCTGTCGCGGATCAAAGACCACCTCGCGCAGGTCCACCAACTCCACCGCCGCGCCCCGCGCTTCGAGCGCATCGGCCAGGTGTCGCTCCTCGATCCGGAGCCTCGTGTGCAATATCGCGATCCTCACAGCACGTCCTTTCGCTCTTCATCCCCGGCCCCTTGCGCCCCTCTCGCTCGTCCACGCCGTCCAGGCCGACTCGCCCTCTCTCACTCTCTCTCCGCGGGCGAACTCACTCTCCCCAGTCCTCCTGCACCTGCGGTGCCAACTCCAACCGAACCGGATTGGTGTTCACAACTTCAAGCTCCGCCCCGCACCCCCCGCAGCGGGCGATCTGGGCGTTCAGCGGGGCCCGCTCAAAGCCGATCGATCCATCGCATTCCGGGCACACC
>JANRKN010000110.1:0-1778 GCA_033763435.1 Planctomycetota bacterium | reverse complement strand
GAGGCGTCGGACGATGCGATGTTCGACGAGGCGATCGCGGAGATCTATCTGAAGCAGATGGAGCTCCGGCGTCAGGACCAGGCCGCGGCGATGGACTGAGCCGAGGTCGGGTGCGGGGCTCGCGAAGGGCGATGAGCGACGGAGGTTGCGCCGATGAATCCGATCCAGGCGATGGCGGGGCTGCCTTGGTACTTGCAGGCGATCGTCGCGATCTTCGCGGTGGTGGTGCTGGTGTTTGTGTTCGCGAAGCTGATCGTGCCTCTGTTCAAGGGCATCGGTTGGGTGATCGCGCAGGTGTTCCGCTTCGTGACGGGCGAGATCGCGGACCTGTTCCGCCTGATCGGCGCGCTGATCACTCTGGTGTTCTTCGTGCCGATCACGCTGGGGTGCGTGGTGATCGCGCGGTGGTCGGCCGCGGCGCACTTCGGGCGGGCGATCCAGTCCGAGATGAAGACGATGGGCCTGGCGGTGTACCGGATGCTGATCGGGCATCCGGCGCGGCTGCTGTGCCTGACGCATTTGGTCGAGGGGCTGGAGAAGCGCCTGCCGCAGGCGATCGCTGAAGCGCCCGGCGCCGACGCGCCCGGCAAGCGCACGGGCCAGTTTCCCGGCTATCGCATCGTGGGCTCGCTGCCGGGCGGGGGCTCGGGGAGCAAGCTGTACGTCGCGGTGCCTGACGCCGAGAAGCTCGCGGTCTTCCGCCGCAACACGCCCGGGGCGGTGGATCAGGTCGTCATCAAGGCGTTCAGCCTCAAGGACGGCTCGACGCTGCCGCAGATTGTGCGTGAAGGTCGCGCGCTCGACGCGGCCAAGCGCATGGGCCTCGTACTCGAGCACGAGCTGACCAACGAGCGTTTCTTCTATGTCACCCGCTATGTGCCCGGCCAGTCGCTGGGCGCGGTGGTTGCGCAGCTCCACGGCGCCAGCGGCGAGAACGGCCTGGATGACACGGGCCTCGCGGCCGCGATGTGCTATGTCTCGGACCTGCTCCGCACGCTCGATCAGTATCACCGCGGCGGGCTCTGGCACAAGGACGTCAAGCCCGACAACATCATCGTCGATCTCACCTCGCCCGGGCTCTCGGGGCGTGGGTCGGCGCATCTGGTCGACTTCGGGCTCGTGACGCCTCTCAAGAGCGCCATGACGCTCACGACCCACGGCACCGAGTACTTCCGCGACCCCGAGATGGTCCGCATGGCCCTCAAGGGCGTGAAGGTCGCCGAGGTCGACGGCACGAAGTTCGACCTCTACGGCGCGGGCGCTGTGCTGTATGCCGTACTCGAAAACTCCTTCCCCGCCGACGGCTCGCAGTCGCAGGTCAGCAAGCGCTGCCCGGAGGCGCTGCGGTGGATCATCCGCCGGGCGATGACCGATTACGCCAAGCGCTATCCGTCGGCGTCGGCGATGCTCGCGGACCTCGAAACCGTGCGCCTGGCGGCCGATCCGTTCAAGGTGCGGCCCGTCGATCTGCCGAGCGTCCGCGCGGGCCTGGCGGCGGACGCTGGCGAAGCGGTTGGCAGCGTGCCGCCGGCGATCCCACCGACGCCCGAGCCCGGCTTCGTGGCGGGCTCGCCATTGGGTGCAGGGGCGGCGGTGGGCGCGGGTCTGGGGGGAGCGACGTTCGGGCAGAAGGTTGGTCGCGCGGTCGATGGCGTGATGCAAGACATGGGCTTTGGCCCCAGGGCGG
The DNA here is from genome assembly GCA_033763435.1 of Planctomycetota bacterium. Lineage (GTDB taxonomy): Bacteria > Planctomycetota > Phycisphaerae > Phycisphaerales > UBA1924 > JANRKN01. The sequence goes on along the minus strand of JANRKN010000110.1, from coordinate 91 downwards.
CGGAGGCCGTCGCCGGCGGCCCGCGCGTGAAGCGCACGTTCAAGGTGACGAACTGGTGGACGGGTGCGTTCGAGCCCGTCGGCGCGATCCC
>JANRKN010000109.1:0-2651 GCA_033763435.1 Planctomycetota bacterium | reverse complement strand
AGCGTTCGTCGCAGCCCCAGGTTGAGCAGCGTCCCCGGCTTGAGTGAGATCGGATAGTCAAAGAACCTGCGCAGGTAGAAGATCCGAGAGCGGCGCTCGCGCAGCAGCATGACGAGGTCTTCGAGGGCGGGGTCGGGCCCTGCGCGGGAGACCGGCACCTCCCGCGTCTTGTTCTGATAGCCCAGCGTCGCGACCTCATCGCGGACGCGCGCCTCAAGCGGCAGCCGCGCCAGCCACCACCGCATGACCCGGTCGGACTTCGAGAAGAACCGGTGCCCGCCGATGTCGATGCGGTTGCCCTTATAACGGACCGTGCGAGAGATCCCCCCGATCTCACCGCTCTTCTCAAGCACGACGGGCTCGATCTCGGTCTGCTCGAGGAGCTCGAACGCAGCGGTGAGGCCCGCCGGCCCAGCCCCGACGATCACCGCCTTGCCAGTCTTCACCGCCTCCGGAGTATCAGCTCCACGTGATGGGGTCAACGACGTGCAGGGTGTGTTGTCGGCAAGGCATCCACCAACACGGCGCGCGCGGCCCATCGAACAATGGACGCGCGGCGGGTCGCTCCGCGCGGGGTGCAGTTCGATTTGAGGGGCGCGGTCTGTTGAGACATCAGGCCGCCTCGGCCGTGGGGTAGTTGCGACGATGCTCCTCCTGCAGGTGAAAGTCCCAGTACTGGTCCCAGTCGCCGCTGCTCCAGACCGAGCGGAGCTTGAGCACGGCCTCGCCTCCGTCGAGCCCCCAGCAGGCCCCGGTGATTCCCATGCGGTCTTGCACCAGGTGGCGACACGCTCCCTCAATCACGCCGGTCGCGATGGGCATCCCGGCACGCAGGTACGCCCCGTAGTTCAGGTGCGCGGCGTTCCGTTCGAGGTAGCCGACCGCCTCATCAACGGCCTTGCGGTCATCACCGCCCAGCCGTCGCAGCGTCGCCGACTGCCGCAGACCCGAGATCACGAAGTCCGCCGAGCGCGTCATCAACCGCATCAGGTGCTCGCGGACCCACGTCTCGCGCGCGCCGTCGTCGCCCGCCGCCAACACCTTCGAGAGCTTCCAGAGGTAGTGCAGCACGTGGATCACGTCCACGATGATGGTCACCGCAACACCCAGCTTCGCCGCGGTCTCCGTGACGTGCAGCAACTGGCTGATCGAGCCGTCCACGAGCATCACGCGGGGCCGCGTCCGCGACGGATCGCGCCGATCGGCCTCGGCGAAGACCTCCTCGATCCGTTCGCGCGAGCCCTGCTCCAGACTCGCGCGCACGCGCTTGTTCCGGGGGCGCGGCAGGTCCTTGCGAGGTCCTTCCTCGCGCTGCCTTTTGCGGGGCTTCCCCGTGCGGGGCGCCGTCAGGTCGCGCAGGATGTCCTCCGGCGCGCGCACGCGAGGCTCCTGCTCCCAGTTGGCCGTCACCACCGCCATGCGGCGATCGTGACTGCGCGCCTGACGCTGGGCCATCGGGTCGCCCTTGATCGCGCTCGCAGCCTGCTGCTCGGCGAGTTTGCGCGTCTCCTCGCGCAGCCCCTCGGGCCGCATGCGCACGCCCTTGCCGTCGCCGCTCATCATCTCCAGGAGGCTCGTCGGCGAACTCTCGTCGACCGGGGTCGGTGGCGATCGCTGCGCGTAGAAGGCGTCGACATCCTGGGCGCAGCACCGCGCGAGCTGAAGAAGGGGTCGGTGGGGGATGTGTCCCGCTGTCTGCCGGTCGATGGCCTCGCCGACGCGCGCGTAAGAAGCCCCGACGACGCTCAGCATCGCCTGCTCCTGCAGCGGCGCGGAGTACAGCTGCCGCGGCAATGCGAGCTGACCATCCGCGGGCATCGCCGCGTCCCGCGCGGCGCCCACGAGCCGGCCCCCGCGCCGCGGACGAGGATGGGCCTCGCTGCGGGGGCGCTCCCTGACGGCCGAGCGCGCGGCGCGGCGAATCTGAACGCGGCCGAAGATCGTCACGAAGTCTCGCTTGCGGGTGCGGACCTCGACGCCCTCGGGGGGCGCGACACGCAGTGCCTCGCGCTCTCGTCGGTGCCGCTGGTCCAGGTGCCCCTGATAGGCCGTCCGAAGGATTTCGTTGCCACGCTCTCGGAGCCCCTCCTCAAGGACGCGGTGATCGGTGTCGTGGGCGCTCGACCCGAGCCACATGAGCATCTCGCCGAACAGTGCGTGCGCTCGCTCGAACGGGTCGCGCGCCGAGTCGCGCTGTGGTGTAGTCGCCATCGCGGGGCCTCCGGGGTCTGGGTCGGTGGTACTTCCCAGGTACCTGGAGCTCCGCTCCTTGTCATCCGATCAGGTCGGTGCACCACCTCGACCTTGGCCCCTCAAATCGAACTGCACCCGTTTCCGGGTCAATCGAACGTGCTTTGCAGTTCGTTGAACAATACAGCGGCCGACTCAGCTCGGTTGGCGCAACATATTTTCACGTGAAGGTTGATTGACACTTCACCTTTCTTTCGGGTGAACTCTGACTTGCGCGCGATTGTTTGTCCGTCATCCGTCGTTACTCACCCTCCCCGCAGCAGCGCCACCATGTGCCCGAGCGTCGGCCCGAGCACCTTCTCCACCGCGGTGCGAACGCCCTTCGGCGAGCCCGGGAGCGCGGCGATCACCGTGCGCCCGCGCGTGCCTGCGAGCGCCCGCGAGAGGATCGCCCTGGGCCC
>JANRKN010000108.1:0-11133 GCA_033763435.1 Planctomycetota bacterium | reverse complement strand
GTGAGTCCGCCGGCTGGGTTCTGCATCCGCTGCGGGTATGACCTGCTGGGCCTGCCCAGTGAACGTGTGTGCCCCGAGTGCGGCACGCCGATCGCCCTCTCTCGCGCGGGCGGCATGCTCGTGAACTCCGCGCCGGAGTATCTCAAGCGGCTCAGCGATGGACTCACGATCATCATCGTCACCGCCCTCGCGGGTCTGATGCTGATCCTGATCGGTCTCGCGCTCGGATTTCTCATCGGTGATGATGGGCGCTCGTTCCTCGCGATGACATTCGTGCTGGAACTGCTGGGCGTGGTCGCGGCCGGGGCGGCATTCCTCGGCGGCTGGTGGTTCAGCGCGCCCGACCCCGCGCGGGTCGCCAACGAGCAAACCTTGGTCGCCCGTCAGGTCTTCCGCGGCGCACTGATCGCCTCCGCCGCGCTGACGCTTCTCAGCGCGCTGCTCTCGGCGATCGAGCTCGGCTCAGGCCCTTCGACCGCGGTTACGGGCGCCGGGATCGTCGTCGCGGTGCTCTCGCTGGGCGCGCTCGCCCTGCAGTTCTTTGCCGCGATGCGCTACGTGCGGTCGCTGGGCGCGCGGATGCCCGATCCCGCGGTGATCGCCCGCGCGAGGCGGTACACCTGGCTGCTGCCGGTGCTGGTGTTCCCGGGCGTCCTGCTGTTCGGGCTGGGCGTGCTGTTCGCCGTGATCTTTTACTACATCTTTCTGTGGCAGGTGCGTGGGCGGATCAATGCCATCCGCCGCGAGCAGGCGGCGATGGCCGCGGCGGCGTGAACGCGTTCGGCGTCACGCGCCGATGTCCGACCGCGGGTGCGTGAGGCTCGCTGAGAGTCCCTTCCGATCCGCCGGGACACGCTCCGCGGCGGTCCGAGAATCCTCCCGTGCCGTTTCTTCGGCACACCGACGGGGCAGGGCGGGGGATTCTGATTTTTTCTCTGGCCCGCGCCTTCACGAACCAGTATCTTCCTCCCGCCGCGGATGAGCGCTGCGCCCTCGGGGCGAGGGCCTTCCGCGAGTTTCCACGCCGTTGCTTTTCGCGTCGGCGGTCATGATGTTGCCCGGTCCCAAGAGGAGAGAATTCGATGCGTTCCATTCGTGCGTTGCTCGGCGCCGGTGCCCTCGCGGCCGGGGCTTTGTGTGTCTCCGCCCCCGCGGCCCATGCCGACATCATCATCGACGACTGGTCGGTGAATCAGGGCCCGCTCAGGCAGCCCTCCGCAAGCGACGTCTCCTCGACGGTCTCCGGCTCGATGTTCGGCGGCCGGCGTGAGCTCCGCGGCAGCAACGGCGACAGCAAGGACGGCGGCGGATACACGGCGGAAGTCTCGGACGGCAAGCTCCGGGCCATGTTCGAGCCCGGGCGCTTCGCGAGCGTTCAGGCGAGCTGGCGCTCGTTCGACGGCGGGATTGATCTGACCCAGGGCGGGCAGAACGACCGCTTCCGGTTCGCGTCGATTCTCGCACCCAATTTCACGATCGGCGGGAATGACTCGACGTTCTCGTACCAGATCTTGTATGTCGGCGAGGCGGTCAACGGGTCAGACGTGGACGTGCCGTTCAGCTCGTTCGAGTACTACAACTACTTCACGGGCGAGTTCCGTGCCGCGACGGCCGCCGACTTCCAGTCGATCGGCAGCCTGAGCCTCTCGTCGCGGACGCAGAACGGCGAGTTCCCTGACGGGGCCACGCTCGAGGTCGGCACGATCTCAGCGGTTCCGACCCCCTCGGCCGCGGCGTTGCTCGCACTCGGCGGACTCGCGGCGGTCCGCCGTCGGCGCTGATCGAGCTTTCCCGCACACTTCAGGGGCCACGGTCGACGGACCGTGGCCGTTTCGCTGCGCGTGAGGAAAGCTGCGAGCGCTTGGGCGTTGGGCCTTGTTTCGCCCGAAAAGTTCGCTAACCTTTTGGTGGTTCGAGACCAAGCCCCGTGGCGCGGCGTGCGCCGGTCGGGGCTTCTCGCTTTTCGGGCCCGCGCGGAGGTGTGCCGCGGCGGCCTGACGAACCACCGGGCTCCGGCGTGCCAATCGCGCCGGGGACACTCTCGATGGCCACGATCACCACGTCCGCCTCGCCCGCCGCTGCCTCGGCGCAGCCCGCCCCTGCCGTTCCCGCGCCCGATCAGACGCCGATGCCCTCGGCGCCGCCGCGCGCGTGGACGCCCGAGGAAGCGACCAAGCTCTACGGCATCAAGGACTGGGGCCAGGGCTACTTCGCCGTGAACGACGAAGGCCATCTGGTCGTCATGCCCGAGAAGGACCCCAAGCGGCAGATCGACCTGTACGAGGTGCTCGAGGGGCTGCGCGAGCGCGAGATCGGCACGCCCGTGATCATCCGCCTGCGCGACCTGCTGAAGCACCGCCTGACCGAGATCCGCGAGGCCTTCAACCATGCGATGCGCGAGCATCAGTACACAGGCAGCTACTGCTGCGTGTACCCGATCAAGGTCAACCAGCAGCGCCAGCTCTGCGAAGAGGTGCGCGATCTGGGCAAGGAGCTTGGCTTCGGGCTCGAGGCGGGCTCCAAGCCCGAGCTGCTCGCAGTGCTGGGCCTGACGGAGAACCTGCCCAACATGCCGATCGTGTGCAACGGGTTCAAGGACTCGGAGTTCATCGAGACGGTGATCCTCGCGACCAAGCTCGGCCGGCACATCATCCCGGTCGTCGAGCGCTTCAGCGATCTCGAGTGGATCGTCCACCACGCCAAGCGCTACAACGTGCGCCCGCGGATCGGCGTCCGCGCCAAGCCCAGCGCGCAGGGCTCGGGGCGGTGGGAGTCGTCGGGCGGCATGCGTTCGAAGTTCGGCCTCACGGTCACCGAACTCCTGCACGCGGTGGAGTATCTCAAGCAGCACGGCATGGCCGACTGCCTGAACATGATCCACTTCCACATCGGGAGCCAGATCGGTGACATCCGCAAGGTCAAGGGCGCGGTCAACGAGCTTTCGCACATCTACTGCGAGCTCAAGCGCCTGGGCGCCGGGCTCGACACGATCGACGTGGGCGGGGGCATGGGCATCGACTACGACGGGTCGAACTCGGACTCGTCCTCGAGCATCAACTACGGCGTGGCGGAATATGCCGCGGACGTCGTGTACCGGATCAAGAGCGTCTGCGACGCGGCGGGCTTCCCGCACCCGCGGATCATCTCCGAGTCCGGGCGCGCAATGGTCGCGCACTCGTCGCTCCTGGTGATGGACATCCTGGGCAAGACCGACTTCCCCGCGGACCCCGACCTGCCGACGGTTCAGGCTCTGATGAAGCAGGAGAACGAGCGCCCGCAGCCGGTGCTGGAGCTGATCGACGCCTACGAGGCGCTGACGCAGCCGCGGGTGAATCTCGTTGAGGTGTACCACGACGCGCTGCAGGCGCGCGAGGAGGCGATGAGCCTCTTCAACCTGGGCTACATGAGCCTGCCGATGCGCGCGGCGACCGAGCGCCTCTTCTGGGGCATCGGGCGCAAGATCCTGCACATCGCCTCGGCCAAGGGCGAGCTGCCCGACGACCTGCAGGACCTGCCGCAGATCCTGAGCGATATCTACTACGTCAACATGTCGATCTTCCAGACCCTGCCCGACCACTGGGCGATCGACCAGCTCTTCCCGATCTGCCCGATCCACCGGCTGAACGAGGAGCCCACGCGCCGGGGCGTGCTCGCGGACATCACCTGCGACTCCGACGGCCAGATCGACAAGTTCATCGACAAGCGCACCGCCTGCAAGACCACGCTCGAGCTGCACGAACTCCGCCCGGACGCCAACGGCCGGCGCGAGCCCTACTACCTCGGGGTGTTCCTGCTCGGCGCGTATCAGGAAGTGCTCGGCGACCTGCACAATCTCTACGGCGACAATCACGTCGTGCACGTCTCGTTCGACGATTCGCCGGGCGTCGGCGACTGGGATCTGGACGAGGTCGTCGAGGGCGACTGCGTGAAGGAAGTGCTGTCGTACGTGCAGTACGACGTGGACGACCTCATGAAGTCCATGCGCAGGGACGTCGAGCGCGCGGTCAAGGCCGGCGCCATGACCGTGCCCGAGGCCCAGAGCTTCCTGAAGTTCTACGAGCAGGGCCTCGAGGGCTACACGTACCTCGAGTAAGTCTCCGCCCGGCCGTCGCGCCGAAGCGGCCGGGCCGGGTTGCCCCCCACCACCGCGCCCGCGGGGACGTCGCGCGTGACGACCGCGCCTGCGCCGATGACCGCGCCATCGCCAATCGTCACGCCCGGACAGATCGTCGCGTGGCCGCCGATCCAGACGTCGGCGCCGATGGTGACGGGCAGGGCGTATTCCCACAGCGCGCCGCGCTGCGCCGTGTCGAGCGGGTGCGTCGCGGCATAGATGTGCACACCCGGCGCGAGGAGCGTGCGGTCGCCGATCGTGACCATCGCGCAGTCGAGGATGACGCAGCCGAAGTTCATGAACACGCCCCGGCCAAGGCGGATGAACGTGCCGTAGTCGCACTGGAACATGGGCTCGATAAAGCACCCCTCGCCCGCCTCGCCCAGCAGCTCGCGCAGGATCTCGGTCCGGCGCGGGCCCTGGCTTTCGGTCGTTGCGTTGTACTCACGGGTCAGCCGCCGGGCGCGCAGGCGCATCTCGGTCAGCTCCGGGTCCGAGGCGAGGTAAAGCTGGCCCGAGAGCATGCGCTCGCGCATCGGGCCCTTCGGCGGGTTGGAGAGATCGACGTGCGGGGGCTGTGGGGGCATACCAAACCGTAACCCGCGGGCTGGCCAAGCGTTCGGAAGGTTCTATACTTCTTCCGGCCGCGTCACCCCCGCGGCTTCCCGTCACAACTCGCAGGCCAGGGGGGCTTGGCCGACGCACCGCCTCACGCGAACCCTTCGCGCGGGCGACCGATCATCGCGGACGTTCTCCGCGGAAAGGCTTTGAACCATGGCCAACGGCAAGTGGACCAAGAAAGAACTGCTCTCGCGCCCGGTCGAGCACATCGACATCACCGCCTTCGACGCGCGCCCCGTCATCGACAGCTACCGCGAGATGGCGTATTCCAGCCGCACGCTCGCGAACGCGGCCGACATCTACTCCATGATGCTCAAGGACAAGGACTGCGGCGTGATCCTCACGCTCGCGGGCTCGCTCATCTCCGCCGGCCTCAAGAAGGCCATCGTGACGATGATCGAGAACAACATGATCGACGCCATCGTCTCGACCGGCGCGAACATCGTCGACCAGGACTTCTTCGAGGGCCTGGGCTTCAAGCACTACATCGCCCCCGGCAGCCCCGAGGCCCCGCCCGTCGACGACCTCACCCTCCGCGACATGATGATCGACCGCATCTACGACACCTACATCGATGAGGACGATCTCCGCGCCTGCGACCACGCGACGTACGAGATCTTCAACGCCTTCCAGCCCGGCGCCTACTCCAGCCGCGAGTTCATCGAGGCCATGGGCGCCTACCTCGCCAACAACCCCAAGTTCGCCAAGAACGAGTCGATCGTGAAGACCTGCTACCAGAAGCGCGTCCCGATCTTCGTCCCCGCGTTCAGCGACTGCTCGGCTGGCTTCGGCATCGTGCTGCAGCAGACCGAGGCGATCGAGGAAGGCCGGGGCCTCGTCGCCTTCGACTCGGGCAAGGACTTCCGCGAACTCACCGACATCAAGCTCGCCTGCAAGGACACGGGCCTGCTGATGCTCGGCGGCGGCGTGCCCAAGAACTTCGCCCAGGACATCGTCGTCGCCGCCGAACTGCTCAACGAGCGCAAGGGCGGCAAGGCCCGCGGCGATATCGGCATGCACAAGTACGCCGTGCAGATGACCGTCGCCGACAGCCGCGACGGCGCGCTCTCGGGCTCGACCCTCCGCGAGGCCTGCTCGTGGGGCAAGGTCGACGTCGTGCACGAGCAGATGGTCTTCGGCGAGCTCTCGGCGCTCTTCCCGCTGCTCGCGAGCGACGCGTACCACCGCAAGGCGTGGAAGGGCCGCAAGGGCTTCAAGTTCGCCGACCTCTTCGAGAAGGACGCGACCCTCCCCACCTTCACCAGCGCCAAGAAGAAGGCCGGCGCCCGCTGAGCCGCGCCTGAGATTCTGAGCATTTTCAGCCGCAGGGCCCGCGCCCTGCGGTTTTTTGTTGCCCGCGGTATCTTGTGGGGCATGGCCCGCCCGCCCCGCCACCTCCGCACGCACGCGCTGCTGATCGCGCTCAGTCTCGCGCTGGGCGCCGTCGCGGCCTGCGCGATCGCCTATCTCGGCGTGATCCGCGCGCGCTGGCTCGAGGAACGCGCGGTGGTGCTCGACATGCCCCACCCCTCCCTCATTCCTGAGCCGATGTGGGTCAGCACGACCACACTGAACACCAGCCCGGTCTGGCCCGGAATGACGCTGGCGCAAACAAGTCTCTTCGCGGCCGACCGATTCAACAAGCGCATCTCGGAGTCGCTGCTCCAACGCGAAGAGCTCGAAGGTCGGCGCGCGTTTCCGTCGTGGCTCGCGCGTGAACTGATGCCATGGGACTTCTCCGAGCGATGGGACTCTGTTGAGCGGTTCCGCAGCATCGTTGCCGCGGGCTGGCCCTTCTTGTACCTCCGGGGCGAACTGCCCAATAGCGGCCCGGTCCGAGAGATCAACCTGCAACGGGGCGTCTGGATCATCGACGACGAACTCCGAATGCCCCGCTCGGCCGCGATCCATTCCCGACCGATGCCGCTGCACCCGCTGCCCGCCCGCTTCGCCGCGGCCTCGGCGCTCTACGCGCTGCCGTTCCTCGCGCTGATGCACGCGATCCGCTGGGCCCTGCTCGCGCGCCGACGTCGACGCGGGCTCTGCACCGCCTGCGGCTATCCGCGCCAGGGCCTCGCGCCCGACGCGCCCTGCCCCGAGTGCGGCACGCTGCCCGTCGCTCCACCCGCTCGATCTACTCACGAGCCAGCGATCACGCCATGACCATGCCGCGTGATGAATCTCGACTTACAGCGTCCGCTCCTGCTTCCAGCGAGCTCGGCCGTCGGCTCGCTCCCGCCCGCAAGCATCCCGTGAAGGCCGCACTCTGCCTGATCTCGCTCGCGCTCGCGATCGGCACCGGTTGGCTGTGGTCCTTCAGCGTCGGACGCTGCGACTCGTTGGTCTATACCTCCATCGGCCCGACGAGGACGTCGACCACTACCGCACCCGACGGGTCTGCGCTCTACAACTGGGACGAGGTCTTTCTCAGCGTTCTGTCCTTCGACGGACGGCTGATTCTCCGTCGGCAGAGCTTGCTGATGCGCGATCGGCCGGCCTTCTTCGCGACCGGACTCCAACTCTCCAACAACACTCTCCGGCACGACACCGACGAAATCGGCCCCGATCAGAACCCGCGGATGCCGTGGTCGCGCATCGAACCCCCGCTTTATGTGTTTCTCGGCATGGGCGTCTACACCGATCTCCGCGGGAGAGATCGTCGCCTCTACATCCCCTGGTGGCTCATTACCGGCGCGCTCCTCGTCGCGCCCACACGGGGGCTCTGGATTCTCCTGAAGCACCCGCGCGGCTGCCCGGACTGCGGATACTCGCGCCAGGGCCTCGCGCCCGACGCGCCCTGCCCCGAGTGCGGTACGGCCTCGGTGCGCACCCTGTAAACTGCCCGCGTGAAGCCCTCCACCCTGTTCGTCATGGTGCCGATGCTGCTTTCGCCCCTGCTCGCCGAGGGCGCGCCCGCGCTTGCTGGTCCGCCCGAACCCGCGCCGACGCCCGCCGCCGCGCGCCCCGAGGTGTACGCGACGCGCGCGATGGCCGCGACGAGCCACCCGCTCGCGACCCAGGCCGCGCTCGACATCATGAAGGCAGGCGGCACCGCGCTCGATGCGGCGCTGGCCGCGAACGCGTGCCTGGGGCTCATGGAACCCACCGGCTGCGGCATCGGGGGCGACCTCTTCGCGCTCGTCTGGGATCCTGCCCAGAAGAAGCTGTTTGGCTACAACGGCTCGGGCCGCTCGCCCGCGAGCGTCTCGCTCGAACAGCTCCGCGAGATCCTGCGCGAGCGCAACTTCCGCGAGATCCCTCGCGAGGGGCCCCTGTGCGTCACCGTGCCGGGCGCGGTCGATGGCTGGTTCGCGCTGCACGAGCGCTTCGGCAAGCTTCCCATGAAGGACGTGCTCGCGCCCGCGATCCGCTATGCCGAGGCAGGCTTCCCGCTCAGCCCGCGCATCGCCGAGGCGTGGGCGATCACCGTGACCCGGTTTGGCCCGCGCGGCAAGAACTACCCCGGCTTCGCGGCACAGTTCATGCGCGAAAGCTCCGCCCCCACCGCGGGACAGATCTGGACCAACCCCGCGCTGGCCTCGACCTACAAGGCCCTGGCCGAGCGCGGGCGCGAGGCGTTCTACGCGGGTGAGATTCCCGCCGCGATCGAGCGCACGCTGCGTGCCCAGCTCGGCGCGCCCTGGGTCAGCGCCGACGACTTTGCGCGCCATCGCGGCGAGTGGGTCGAGCCCGTCAGCGCGAACTACCGCGGGTACGACGTGTGGGAGATCCCGCCCAACGGGCAGGGCATCGCGGCGCTGCAGATCCTCAAAATCCTCGAAGGGTTTGACCTCCGCGCGATGGGCTTCGGCAGCGCCGACTACATCCACGCGTTCATCGAGGCCAAGAAGCTCGCGTTCGAGGACCGTGCGCGCTACTACGCCGACCAGACCTTCGCGAAGGTGCCCGTGAAGACACTCATCAGCGCTGAGTACGCCGCGGAGCGCCGCAAGCGCATCGACATGGCCCGCGCGGCGCCCGCGCCCGAGCCGGGCGAGATCCCCACCGGCGCCGACACGATCTATCTCACCACCGCCGACGACTCGGGCATGATGGTCTCGCTGATCCAGTCCAACTACCGCGGCATGGGCTCGGGCGTCGTGCCCATGCGCGAGGACGGATCCACGCTGGGCTTCATGCTCCAGTCCCGAGGCGAGCAGTTCGCGCTCGTAGAGAATCACCCCAACGTCTTCGCGCCCGCCAAGCGCCCGTTCCACACGATCATCCCCGCGTTCATCACCAAGGACGGCGCGCCGTGGCTCAGCTTCGGCGTGATGGGCGGCGCCATGCAGCCGCAGGGGCACGCACAGATCGTCATCAACCTCATCGACTTCGGCATGGGGCTTCAGCGTGCGGGCGACGTGCCGCGGATCCATCACGACGGCTCGACCGAGCCGCAGGGCGACGTCGCGGCGATGACCACCGGCGGCGTGGTCAACCTCGAACCGGGCTTCACGCCCGAGACCCTCGCGGAACTCGCGCGCCGGGGTCACACACTCAAGCCCGGCCCCACGGCGCTCTTCGGCGGCTATCAGGCGATCATGCGGATGCCCGCGGGCGTCTGGGCGGGCGCGACCGAAAGCCGCAAGGACGGCGCCGCGGCGGGTTACTGAACCAATCCACAGCCGAAACGAAAAACGCCCGTGCACAGAGGCACGGGCGTCGAAGATGGGCCAATCGATGCGGACTCAGGCCCGACGACGGCGCGCCGCGGCAAGGCCCGCGAGGCCGATCAGCGAGAGCGCGCCGGGGGCGGGCACTTCGATGATCGAGCGCTTGAGGCCAAAGGGCGAACCGGTGTCGCTGAGCAGGTCCCAGCCGCCGCCGTTGTTCCAATTCCAAGACGCGTAGTTGCGGTTCGGATCGTTGAACGTCGCGTTGCCGATCCAGTTGGTGTACGTCACGGCCTCGCCCGAATCCCAGGTGTTGAGCGCGGCCTGACCGCCGCCGGGGTTCCCGGCCTTGTTCAGCCCGAGCCAGAACACCGGGCCCGAGTTGGTGATGTGCCCGATCGTGCTGTTCAGCCAGGCCTGCTCCGCGGCTGAGTTGATCGCGAGCAGATAGGACTGCCCCGCGAACAGATTCTCAGCGACCGAACGCGCGTTGGTGTACGAGAGCAGCGTGTCGTTGCGGTAATAGTCCTTGCCGCCGAACGACCCGATGTACGTGATCGACGCCGAGGCCGAGCCCGCGAGCGCCGCCAATGCCAGAATTGCCGTCGTGGTCTTCATGTCTGTCTCCTTCTCTCAGAGCAACGTGTGCCCCCACCGCGGACCGACACGCGGAAACGTGCCGGCCGCCGCCCGACCCGACTTCGCGGGTTTCCCGCGGCCGGATGAGCGGATACCGATAAAATACCCCCTTTCGAGGCCGCGCAAAGCCCCGCGTTTCTCGTTCCACCCTATTCCCAGGACTTCCCTTGGCGATTGAGTCCAATCTTCTTCAGACGATTGCGCAGCGGAGCCAAGGGCTTTCCGAGCGGTTCCCCGCGGTGCTTCTTGGGCCGGGAGATGACTGCGCGCTGGTCGATCCGCGAGGGCCTGTGCTGCTGACGGTCGACCACGTGGTTGCGGGTCGGCACGTGCCCGAGTGGACCGATGGAGGCGTGACCGACGCGCTGATCGACCTCACCGCGCGCAAGGCCGTGGCACGCTCCATTTCTGACATCGCTGCGATGGCCGGAACGCCGATCGCGTCGCTCGCGACCGCCTGTCTGCCCGCGTGGGTCTCGCAGCCAGTCGCGAACGCGCTCTTCGAGCGGATGAAGTTCTGGGCCGAGCGCTGGCATGCGCCGATCGTCGGCGGCGACATCGCCACCCTTGGCCCATCTCAGGCCGGGCCGATGGTGCTGACGGTGACGGTGCTCGGCACTCCTCACCCGCGGCGGGGTGCGGTCCTCCGCTCGGGCGCGAAGCCGGGCGACGGCGTCTACGTCACCGGCGCGCTCGGGGGCTCGCTGAAATCAGGCCGGCACGCGAGCTTCGAGCCGCGCGTCGAGGCCGCCGCATCGCTCGCCGACGCACTCGGCGATCGCCTCACCGCGATGATGGACCTCTCCGACGGGCTCGGGCTCGACGGCGCCCGGCTCGCCCGCGCCTCCAACGTCACGCTCGAACTCGACGAGCGCGCCATCCCCCGCCACGCCGACGCGCAAGGACCCCTCGCGCCCATTCGTGACGGCGAAGACTATGAACTCCTCTTCACAGCTCGGGCCGAGCCTCCCGCGTCGCTCGCCCGCGGCGCCGATGCGCTGCCCGTCACCCGCATCGGCACCGTGATCGCCCCGGCGACTGACCCGGGTTGTGTTCTCGTTCAGGCCGACGGCTTTCGACGCGACATCTCCACCCTCGGCTGGGACCACGGCGGGGCCTGAAGCCCCGCGCACAAGCCGCAAACAA
>JANRKN010000107.1:0-8956 GCA_033763435.1 Planctomycetota bacterium | reverse complement strand
CATGCGCCGGATCGGCGGCGCTTCCTCGGCCGAGCCCGCGCCGTAGCGCTCGAGGTACGCCAGCTCCTGGAACGCGATGCGGTTCTGCACCGCGATGCCGCCGTTCATCGCCGCGATGCGCTCGAGGTTCCGGTCGCTCAGCGATTCGGCATGGTCGACGATCCAGTGCAGATCGTTGATCGGGATGTCGCGGTGCACGCGCTCGAGCACGTCCAGGTGCCGGCCCACGGTTTCGTCGTACGTCGCATGGAACCGGAAGGGCCAGCGCTTCTCGGCTAGCAGCCGCACCACGCGCTCGAGGTCGCGCTCGGCGTTCGCGGGCGGCACGACGCGCGGCATGTTGAAGACCTCAAAGTCGTAGATGCTGCGCACGAGCATCTCGCCCCCGCCCAGCAGATAGAACATGTCGTCGCCCTCGCCCCGGCCGTTGAACCGCGGCGTGTAGCGCTCGGTCCAGCTCTGAAAGTCCTCAAGTTCCTTGCCCGGGCGCTGGATGAACGTCGAGACGCCGATGCGTATCGTCATCTGTCCGCGCCGGTGGAGTTCCTGCGTGGCGGAGTAGTCGTCGGGCCAGTTCTGGAATCCGCCGCCGCAGTCCAGCGAGCTGGTGACGCCCAGACGGTTGAGCTCCTTCATGAAGTGCCGGCTGGAGAGCATCTGCTGCTCGGGGTTGAGCTTCGGGCCGTCGTTAAGCGTGGAGTAGAGGATCAGCGCGGAGGGGTCGGCGAGCAGCAGGCCCGTCGGTTCGCCCGAGGCGTCGCGGACGATCTGTCCGCCGGGGTACTTGTTCCCGGGGTAGTTGCGGTCGATGCCGAGGTAACGCAGGCAGGCCTTGTTGAGGAGCGCGGAGGTATAGACATACAGCACGAATACGGGCGTGTCGGGTGCCGCGGCGTTGAGCTCCTCGAGCGTCGGCATGCGCCGCTCCTGGAACTGTGCGTACGACCATCCGCCGACGACGCGGACCCATTGGCCCGGGGGCGTGCGTCGGACCTGCTCGCGGAGCATTTCGAGCGCCTGGCTGAGCGAGGGCACGCCGTCCCAGCGCAGTTCGAGCGCGTAGTTCAGACCGCCGCGGACGGTGTGGGTGTGGGTGTCGTTGAGCCCCGGGATCATGCGCCGGCACCGCGCGTCGATGACGCGCGTGCTCGGCCCCTGCAGGCGCAGGATCTCATCGTCGTCGCCCACAGCCAGCAGCTCGCCCGCGCGCACGGCCAGCGCCTGCGCCGAGGGGCGCGCGCGGTCGAGCGTCGTGATGCGGGCGTTGCGGACGATGAGGTCGGCGGGCGCGCCCGAAGCGCTTGCGCGCGAGCCTGTGGCGCACGCGGGCAGCAGCGCCGCCGCGGCGGCTGAGGCTCCGATCACGATCACGTCACGGCGAGAGAGATTCATCGATCACCTCCAAGGCTGGCCTGGCGCGAGGGCGCCTGAGCGTCGAGCGAACGGACGATCGCGAACATCACGAGCGTCCCCGCGAAGTACATGAACAGGTCGTGGCTTCCGTCAAAGTCAGCGAGCAGCTGCTTGCCAAAGCTCAGCTGCACGAACAAGAGCAGGCTGAGCGCGATCGCGCCCTGCAGCAGCGCGGGGCGCACGGCGCGGACAAACTCGCCCCGCAGCAGCGAGCCGAGCGCGACGAGCGCCGCAAGGGCCTCGAGCAGCGCGATCGAGTAGAAGCTTGCGGGCAGGCCCGGGAACGAAGCGAGAAAGGTCTTGGCGAACATGCCGCTGAACCACTCGGGCACGCCACCGGCCGAGAGTTTGCCGATCGCGCCGAAGCCCCAGGTCAGGGTGAGCAGCAGCGCGGTCGGGGCGTAGATGATGGCGCGCAGCGCGCGCTCTGAGAGCAGTCTGTTCATCGGTGGTCTCCGTCGGAGAAGGGAATGGACGTTGAATGCACGCTCAGCCCGGGCGTCCGATCGGGGGCAGCACGTCGGTGAACAGCAGGCGGATCAGCTGCTCGCCCGCGCGCGTCGACCAGTCCTGCGCGAGCTCAGCGATCGCGGTGTTCGTCGCGGTGAGCACCACGCCCGCGTTCTCCATCCGCCTCTGCGAGAAGTCCTCCGACTGCATGAAGGGCGATCCCGACGCGTCGAGCACCGCCTGCACGCGGAAGCCCTCCTGCACCGCGCTGATGGTCGGGAACACCAGGCAGACGTCGGTGGTCACGCCCGCCATGATGAAGTTGCGCCGGCCCGTGTCGATCGCGGCCGCGCGGAACGCCGGATCGGCCCACGCGTTCACAATGCCCGCGCGCTTGATGCGCCGATCGAACGCCTCGGGCAGGATCTCGCGGAGCTGCGGGATCAGCGGGCCCTGCACGCGTTCTTCCTGCGAGCTTGTGAGCACGACCGGCATGTTCAGAATCCGCGCCGCCTTGGCCAGCGCCAGCGTGTTGCGCGTCACCGCTTCCAGCGGCAGGTTCTTGATCAGCTGCATCGTCCCGACCTGGTGGTCGATCAGCAGCAGCGCGGTGTCGGACGGAGAGAATGCAGTCGTCATCGGTCGTTCCTTTCTTGAATGTCTCGCGACCTCAGTGGTGTCACAGCGTCTTCGTGAATCGACGCGGGCCCTTGGCCCGCGGTCAGGATCGGCGCGCGCCCGAGGAACTCACCCGTCGCGGCCTCATGCATCAGGAACCCCGCCACGGTCGCGCGGGGAACACGCGCGGGCTCGGCGCCGGTGTGGTCGTCTGGGTCCACCGCGCGCCAGGGGCCCGCGGGCGCATCGGTCAGCTCGGCGGGCCTCACGAGTGACCAGCGCACGCCGCTGGCGCGCACCAGCCGCTCCTGGCGTTCGCGGTCGGCGTAAATGCGACCGAGCAGCAGGGGCCGGATGATCGAGCGGAACACCCATCGACCCCGTGTGCGGCTTTCGCCCAGCCCGATCGCGGTCATGCAGATGAGCCGGTCCACGCCCGCGCGCGCCATGGCCTCGAGCGCCGTGCGTGTGCCGCGCTCGCAGATGGTCGGTTCGCGCGTGATCGTCTCCCACGTCAGCGGTGCGCCGAACGTGCAGACCACCGCGTCGGCGCCCGCGACGGCTCGCTCGACCGCCGACGGATCAAGCACGTCGCCCGCCACGCGTTCGAGCGATCCGGGCCCGGGCGTGAGCGGGATCCGCGCGGGAGTCCGAGCCAGCGCTCGCACGTGGTGCCCGCGGGCAAGCGCCTCGGCGACCGTCAGCCGCCCGACTTTGCCCGCCGCGCCAAGGATTGACAGACGCATGCTCTGCCTCCGATGCGCGAGCGACGTCCCCGCGCCCCGAGGCGCGGCCGCTCTGCGTGGGATGATGCCGGAAAAAGCTCTCCCGCGGGCGTTCAGGCCCGCGAGGGAGGAGAGAGACTTACTTGCGATTGCGCGACGCGGCCTGGTGGCTGTGGTAGATCTCGGCGTACGCGGGGAAGTGTTCGACGAAGAGCTGCGCGGTCTCGGCGCCCTTGGCGTTGCGCCAGTCGTAGAGCATTTCGCACGAGAGCGCGAACCAGGTGCCGATGATCGCGCCCGCGTCCTGCATGCGCATCAGCGAGGCGAGCTGCGTCTGTTCGCTCATCGAGCCCGAGGCGTCGGAGACGACATAGACCTCAAAGCCCGCGTCGAGCGCCGAGAGCGCCGCGAATGCGACGCAGACGTCGGTCGTGATGCCGGCCATGACGATCTTGGTGCGCCCGGTCTTCTTGATCGCGTCGACGAACGCGGGGTCCTCCCACGCGTTGATCTGACCGTTGCGCTTGATGTACGGCGCGCCGGGCAGCAGCGCGACGACCTCGGGCACCTTGGGCCCGTTGGGCCCGTCCTCGGCGCTGGTGGTGATGACCGAAGGGATGTTGTGAATCTTCGCGAGCTTCGCGAGGCCCACGACGTAATTGCGATACTCAGCCGCGCTCGTATCGTTGACGAGGTTCATGAGTCCCGTCTGATGATCGATGAACGCGAAGACGCAGTTGTCGGGCGTCCAACGCTCGCGCTTGCCGCCGGGGGCCCAGGTCGTGGTGCGGGCGTTGCTGGCCTGAGCGGTGGCGGACTGCGCCGTACTGCTCGTCGCGGTGCCCGCAACGAGCGCCGCGCCCCCGACGATGGCCGTCGCGATGAGCGTGCTGGCAACGAAACGACGATTCTGGACTGGCATATGGCGTACTCCGCAATCGCCCCGCGCGGCGGGGCTGGGTCATTTCACCCGCCGCGAGCCCGCGCCCGCGAACGTGTGCGCCAACAAGACGCATGCTCCGCGCGCGCCCCGACACGGCCGCTCTGAATCCAAATGATTTCTTCACACACACCGCCGCGCGACTTCGGCTATGCTGCAGTCTGAGTGAACATTGATGTCCCCCACGCCGAGCCATCCGGGGCGGGCAGGGCCGACACCGGCGATCGTGCCGATCGGCTGATCACACTGGTCTACAACGAGCTGCGGGCGCTCGCGGAGCAACGCATCCGCACGCTGGGCCCGGGTGTTTCGATTCAGCCCACCGAACTCCTCAACGAGGTGTACCTGAAGCTGGGCAAGGACCCCGCGCGCTCTTTCGAAGGGCGTTCGCACTTCATCGGCGCCGCGGCGATCGCGATGCGGAACATTCTGGTCGATCGGGCGCGCCGTGCCTCGGCCATGAAGCGCGGCGGGGACCATTCACGCGTGCCGCTGGAGGACCTGAGCGTCGCCGTCGACCGCAGCCCGGACGAGATTGTCGGGGTTGATACGGCGCTCTCGAAGCTGGAAAAAGTGGATCCGAGGTCGGCAACGGTCGTCTCGATGCGTTTTTATCTTGGGCTGGGCTTCTCGGAGATCGCCTTCGCGCTGGGCGTGACCGAGCGCACGGTCGAGCGTGATTGGGCCTTTGCCCGGCGCTGGCTCGCGCAGGAGCTCCGCGAGGCACGTTCGGGCGCTTGACGCTGAGTTGAACCGACGCATGGACGACGCACGCCGCGAGAGACTGAAAGAGTCGCTGCTGATCCTTGAGCCGCTGAGCGCGGAGCAGCGCCGCGCGTGGATCGCTGAGCGTCTGGCCGATGATCCGGAGCTTGCCGCGGAGGCGCAGAGGCTTCTGGCTGTCCCGGTGGACGAGTCGCTGACGCCGCTGTTCGAGCCGCCGTCGGAGCTCTCGGTCTCGGGCGTGCTCCCGGCACAGATCGGGCCGTTCGTCGTCGAGGGTCTGATCGCGCAGGGCGGCATGGGCAACGTCTACCGCGCGCACCAGCACGTGCCGGTCAAGCGTCGCGCGGCCGTGAAGGTCCTCCGCGCCGAGCTGGGCAGCCGTCAGCTCCTCGAGCGCTTTGAGGACGAGCGTCAGGCGATCGCGCGGATGGAGCACCGCAATGTCGCGCGGCTGCTCGACGCGGGCACCGCCTCCGACGGACGCTCATACATCGCGATGGAGCTGGTCGAAGGCCCGCCCATCACCGAGTACGCCTCGCTTCACAATCTGTCGCTGCGCCAGCGGCTTGAGCTGTTCGTTCAGGTCTGCCGGGGCGTGCAGCACGCGCACAACCGCGGCATCCTGCACCGCGACCTGAAGCCTTCGAACATCCTCGTCGCTGACGAGGACGCGCAGCCCGTGCCCAAGGTCATCGACTTCGGCGTCGCAAAGTTGCTCGCCTCCGACGCGACGCGGACGGGCCAGACGCTTTCGGGCCAGCTCCTGGGCACGCTGGGGTACATGAGCCCTGAGCAGGCCGACCGCGTGCAGCCCGACGCCGATGTGCGATCGGACGTGTACGCGCTGGGCGTGATTCTCTTTGAGCTTCTGACGGGCGAGCTGCCCGTGCCGCCCGATCGGCTGCGCGGGTTGAGCGTCGCCGAGCTCCGCGACGCGATCCGCACGCACCCACGCCGGGCGCCGAGCCTGGTGTGGCGTGAGGCCTCGACCGCAGCGCGCCGCCGGGGCGTCCGCGAGCCGTTGCCCGCGGACCTGGACTGTCTCGTGCTCAAGGCCTCGCACCCGGACCCCGAGCAGCGCTACGCCTCGGCGAGCGAGCTCGCGGCGGATGTTGAGCGTTTTCTTTCGGGCCGGCCGATCGCCGCTCGTCCGCCCTCGGCGTGGTATCAGGCGCGCAAGTTCGTCCAGCGTCATCGGCTGCCGGTGCTCTCGGGCGCGGTCGTCGCGCTCGCGCTGCTGGCGGGCGTTCTGGCGGCGGGCGTGGGCTTCCGGCGCGCGCTGCTCGATCGTCAGGCCGCGGAGATCGCGCTGAAGACCGCGCAGGACGAAAAGTCGCGCGCCGATCAGGCGCTGGCACGCGCCGAGGAAGTCTCGACGTACCTCCGCGAGCTGCTGATGCGGGCACACCCGGCGCGCCTCGGGCCCAAGGCGACGTTCGAGCAGCTCCTCAAGGCGGCCGCGGCAGATTTTCTGAGCCAGCCCCCGGCGAACGTGCTCGTGCGCGCCGAAGTCGCCAGCGCGCTTGCCGAGCCGCTGTACCTGACGGGCGATTACGACAACGTCGAGAAGCTGCTGCTGCCTCAGATCGATTCGCTGGCCGATCAGGAGCTGCCGCGGGCCCGCGCGCTGCGCACGACGATCATGCTCCGCCTGGGCTACGTCGCAAGCCGCAAGAGTCTGCCCGCGCTCGCGGAGGAGCGATTTGCCCGCGCGGCCGAGTTCGCCCGCGCCGCCGACTCGGCCCAGCTCATCTTCCAGACCACCGGCGCGCTCGCGCAGACCTACTCCACCAACGGCAACTACGACCGCGCGATCGAGATGCTCCACGCGATGCTCGACAGCGAGATCGGGAAGAAGGAACAGCTCTTGCGTGCCTCGGCGCTGTCGAATCTGGGCGTCGCGTACGGGCGCAAGGGCGCCGCGGCCAAGGGCCTTCCCTTTGCGCGTGAGGGCTACGAGATCCGCGCGCGCGTCGCGCCCAAGGACCCCGTTACGCACAACATGGGCTGGCAGCTGGGCATTTCCTATATGGAGAACAACCAGCTCGACGACTCGGTCGCGATCCTCGAGCGCAACTACGCCGCGGCCTCCGAGGCCTCAGGCGTCGACCACGCCGACGTCGTCGCGGGCGTGGTGCTGCTGAACTACGCCAAGGCGCGCCGGGGCGATGGCCCGTCGGTGATCCCGCCCATGCGCGAGGCGATCGCGCGTCAGAGCAGGGTGGGGATCCCGCTTCCGCAGATTTCCCAGTCGCGGATGTACCTCGCGGGCGCGCTGATGTACGTGGGCGATCGCGCGGGCGCGCTGGCCGAGGCCGATGCAAATCTGGCCGAGCTCGGCGCGACGGTGAAGTCACCCTGCGACCGGGCGCTGATCAACGTGCTGCTGCAGGTGGGGACGATGTTTTCGGCCAGCGGCGCCGAACGCGAGTCGCTGATCTACCTTGAGCGCGCGTTTGAGTGTTCCAAGACCGAGCCCGCGGCCGCGCCCTTCGCCCCGCGGATCGCGGGCGCCATCGCGTGGTCCTACCGGCGCATGAAGGACGACGCAAACGCCGAAAAGTGGTTCGCCCTTGAGCGTGAGCTGCGCGAGAAGCCCGCGGCCGGCCGCTGAAGCTCGCGCGGAGTTTCCGCCCGGCGCCTTAGGCCGCGGTGGACTCGGAGCCGTCGATCCCGAGCTGCTTGAGCTTCTTGTACAGCGTCGTGCGGTTGATGCCGAGCTGATCCGCGGTCTTCTGGCGGTTCCAGTGATTGGCTTCCAGCGCCTTGAGAAGGATCCGCCGCTCGGGGCCCTTGAGCGCTTCTTCCAGCGGCATGGGGACCCACGGGCCCTCGCTGTCGCTCGCGGGCGCGGTCCCCGCGGGCCCGAGCACGCAGGCCGCGCCGACGAGCTCGTGGGGCGTCTGTCCGCTGACGTGCGTCGGGAGGTCTTCGAGCGTGATGGTCTGTCCGCGCGTGAGCACGGCGGCGCGCTCAACGATGTTCGCAAGCTCGCGCACGTTGCCCGGGAAGCGATAGCGCCGAAGCGCGTCGAGGGCGTCGGGCGTGAAGCCGACGATCTGCTTGCCCAGGTCCGCCGCGTGCTTCTCAAGGAAATGCTTGGCCAGCTCGGGCACGTCGCCCAGCCGGTCGCGCAAGGGCGGCAGCTCGATCTTGACGACGTTGATCCGGTAGTAGAGGTCCTGACGGAACGTCCCCTGCTCGACGAGCCTCTCCAGCGGCTGATTGCTCGCGAGGATCACGCGCACGTCGGCCTCGATCGTCTCTGTCGAGCCCACGGGCTCGAACTTTCGCTCCTGCAGCACGCGCAGCAGCTTGAGCTGCATCCCGGGCGAGGCCGAATTGATCTCGTCCAGGAACAGCGTGCCTCCGTCGGCCGCGCGGAAGCGACCGACCTTGTCCGCGTGCGCGCCCGTGAACGCGCCCTTGACGTGCCCGAACAGCTCGCTCTCCAGCAGCGTCTCGGGGATCGAGCCGCACGAAAGCTCCACGAACGGCTTGTTCGCGCGGGGCGAAAGGTGATGGATCGCGTGCGCGATCAGGCTCTTGCCCGTGCCGCTCTCGCCCGTCATCAGCACCGTCGTCCGGCTCGGCGCGACCGCTCGCACCAGCTCAAACGTCTTGACCATCCGGTGGTCGGTCCCCAGCACGTGGTCGAGGTTGTAGCGGTTGTCCAGGCGCTTCTTGAGGTTCAGGTTCTCCGCGAGCAGCGCCCGCTGGCGCAGCGCGCGCTCGAGCGCCAGGCGCAGCTCCTGATCCACGATCGGCTTGGTGAGGTAATCACTCGCGCCGTGCCGCAGCGACTCGACCGCGTGCTCAACGGTGCCGTAGCCCGTGAGCATGATGACCGCGGTGCCGAAGTAGTGCCGCTGGATCTCGCGGAGGAGTTCCAGTCCGTTCATCGCGGGCATGGAGACGTCGGTGAGGACGACGTCCCACGCGGGCTCGGCCATCTCGGCCGCGCGGCGGAGGCGCTCGAGCGCCTCGGGCGCGTTGAGGCTCGTTGCGGCGTGGTAGCCGTCGCGCGAGAGAAACTCGGCGAGCGACTCGGCGACGATCGGGTCGTCGTCGACGATGAGGATCC
>JANRKN010000106.1:0-8370 GCA_033763435.1 Planctomycetota bacterium | reverse complement strand
TGCGGCAATGTACCGAAATCGCTCCGTCGAGGTGCGGGGAACAAGTCGATTTTTCGATGTTTTCTCTTCACCCTACCGGACATGTCGGTCCGCGATATTACTGACATCGCGAGCCGAATTCCTTGGCGTGCGCGCCGGCGTGAATCGCGACCGATCGAACCACGCGCGGAGGACACGGCGTTCGTGCTCCTCATCAAAGCCCTGCGGCGGGAGGCTCCGCATCTGCCGGAAGCCGCACTCGGGGCAGACGACGCGCTGGGCCGGGTCGGGCTCAAGCAGGCCGCCGAGCGGGAACTCGCAGCGCGCACAGCGCGGGACGTACAGGCGGTAGTACGTCCAGGGGCGGGTGCGGCGATCGGCCCGACGGTACGACAGCCACACGATCAGGCCGCCCAGCCCGATCAGTATTGAGCCGATGAACCGCTCGATCGTGCGCCACGGCTCGCCGTCCGGCAGCGCGAGTCCGATCGCCCAGCGCGACACACCGGTGATCGTGAGCAGGACGATGAGGATGCCAACGACACGCAGGCGCGACCAGCCCCGCGGCCCGCGCGCAAGCCCGCGGCGGGCGCGCCAGCGCTGCAAAGGCCACGAAATCCAACGCGGGAGGCTCATCGGTGCGTTCTCGGGGCGGTGCGTCCTCAGGGCCGCGGCGAGTGTACTTCGACCGGCTCATCCTTGATGACGCGGACGACGACGCCGGGAGGAAGGGGCTTGGAAGCCGCCACATCTCGCGCGGGCCGCGGCACGAGCGGCTGCGCGGGCGTCACCGGACGCGGGATGAAGGGCTCTTTCGGTGCCTTCCAGACCACAGGCCGATCCTGAGGGATCCGACAGCGCAACTGACGCTGGCCGCACTCGGGGCAGACGACCCTTGCCCGAGGCTCGTCGGTCAGTATGCCTGCCAGATCAAAGCCGCAGCGGTAACACGTGGGCACCGCGAGCGCGCTGTACACGCGGGGTGTTGAACGAAGAAGGATGCGCCAGTAGAGCGCGTGAGCGACACACGCAAACGACACCATCAGCACCACCGGCGCGATCACGAACGCTGCAAGACCTGAGCCGAACCTAAACGGCCCGCCGGAGGTCATCCAAAGGTGGCCATTGAGCGCGAGCAAGATCGCATAGATTACCGAGCCCGGAACACGATGCATCCACCAAAAGCCTGACTCTCCGTGACCCGTGGAGACAAAGCGACGACCCCACCGAAAGTGCGGCGCTCGCGGCACGAAGCCCCACCGCGCGAAGGCGCGCTGTCGTAGCTTCGCCTTGGTGCCGTGCTTGCGGTCACTCATGCCCGCTGTTCCTGGACCGGCTCGTCCCTGTTAACCCGCATGACGACACCGCTGGGGGGGGGGACTTGGGGGCGGCTTTCCAGACCACAGGCCGATCCTGAGGGATTCGGCATCGCGACTGACGCTGGCCGCACTCGGGGCAGACCACCCGCGCGCGAGGCTCGTCCGTCAAGATGCCAGCGAGGTCAAAGCCGCAGCGATAACACGTGGGCAGAGCGAGAAGGGCGTAGGCGCGAGGCGAGTGGCGGAGCAGCGTGCGAACACGTCGCACATACGCCACCAAGCCAAAGAGAGTCAGGAGCGCGAGGAAAATGTTCACAATGATGATCTGTGGTGACGCAGACGTGAGAAGATTCTCGCCCGCCAACCCGAGAAGCCCATACATCACCGCCAACGGAATGCAGATCCATATCCCTGACAATCGAGCGATCGCCAAAACCTCTGACTCGCCATGACCCGATCCGATGTTCATGGATGCCCAGCGAGCGTGTGCCCTTCGCGGCGCAACGCCGAAAAGAGCGAACGCACGCCCGCGGGATCGGGCTGAGAGAATTCGCGCTCGCGGACCCGGCGGCAAGGCCGTCGTGGGCGTGGCCGCGCGTTGAAGCCGACGGGCAGCCTCCTTCCTCAGCTTGTCCATCTGGACCGCTCTCACCAGAGACGCCCGGATGGTGTGGGGCTGGAATCCCTCCGGTGCCCGGCTGCGTTTCTGGCGCTGGCCGCACTCGGGGCACGTGACCCGCGCGCCAGGGTGGTCGGAGAGCAAAGGCGAAAGGTCGAACTTGCACGCGTAGCAGAAGGGCAGGTACAACTGCACTGCGGCACGCGGGAGCATTCGGCGCTTCAATCGCGCCTCGATCCGCGTGGCGAGCAGAAACACCCCCACGCCGGGAACCATCTGCAGAAAGCTCCAGAACTCCTTCAGCGAGTAATGCTTGAACCACCCGAACTGCCCGAGATAGTCGGAGGCGCTGAAGAGGAGCGCGGTCGTGCTGAGCGTCCAGCCGATGGCCAATGCGGCAACCCAGAGCCAGCGCTTGCGCCACCGAAGCCGATCGACGTGCCAGCGGACCAGCGCCTTGAGATAGGCCTCGTACGCGTCCACGTGCTTCTTGGTCAGCTCGCGCATTCGCCCCCCGCCCCGCCCACCACCTCAGAGATGACGGAAGCTTACTGCGGAGGGACCGCCGGCGCGCGAAGGGACCGAACCGCGGGTGCCAAGTTCGCACCGAATGGGCGACAAACCGACCCCCGAATCGGCCCGAGTCTGGCGTGCGAAGGGAACTGAGCGTTCGTACCCTGAGCCCTCAGCCATGCCCACCACCAACACCCCCACGGACCTCCACGCCCCCACCGCACAGCCCGGCTCGCACCGCAACGGTCAGCCGCGGGGCTCGGGCCCGCGCGTGGCGGTCGTCGGCGCGGGGCCGGGCGGGCTGGCGGCGGCGGCGCTGCTCGCTGCGTCGGGCGCGCGGGTCACGCTCTTTGAGGCCCAGCCCGCGATCGGCGGCCGGACGGCGCGCATCACGCACAGCACGCCCCAAGGCGCGTTCCACTTCGACCGCGGGCCCACGTTCTTCCTGATGCCCTACGTGCTTGAAGAGGTCTTCGCGGCCGCCGGTCGAAGGCTGGCCGACTATGTCGACCTGCGCCGGCTGGATCCGATGTACCGCCTCGTCATGGGCCGGAGCGGCAGCGAGCCCCTGCGGCTGGACGCGACGCAGGACGTCGCGGAGATGGCCCGGCGCATCAGCGCGATCGACGAGCGCGACGGCGCGAACTTCGCGCGGTTCATCGACGACAACCGCTTCAAGCTCCGCCATTCCGAGTCGATCCTGCGCAACCCGATGCGCTCGCCGCTGGACCTGCTCGGGCCCGCGGTCTGGCGCGATGCGCTGAAGGTCGGCCCGGTGCTGAGGCCCGATCTGTCGGTGCACGACCTGCTGAGCAAGTACTTCCGTAACCCGCATGTGCGCCTGGCGGTGTCGTTCCAGAGCAAGTATCTCGGGATGTCGCCCTTCGATTGCCCGAGCCTGTTCACGATCCTGCCGTTCATTGAGTACGAGTACGGCGTGTGGCACCCGATCGGCGGCTGCCATGCGCTGATGAACGCGCTGGCGGAGGTCGCACGCGAACTGGGCGCCGACATCCGCACGGGCGAGCCCGTCGAGCGCGTGGAGTTTCAGGGCGAGCGCGCGGTCGCGGTGCACACGGCCGCGGGGCGCACGGACATCGACCAGATCGTCATCAACGCCGACACGGCGTACGCGCTCAAGAAGTTCATCCCGCCCGCGCTCCGCGGCAAGGCGTGGGCGAGCGACGAGGCGATCGACGCCAAGAAGTACTCCTGCTCGACGTTCATGATGTACCTGGGCGTCAACAAGGCCTTCGACACGGCGCACCACACGATCTATGTCTCCGGGCGCTACAAGGAGAATCTCGACGAGATCTCGCGCCTGGGCGTGGGGTCGGACGATCCCTCGGTGTACGTGTGCAACCCGGCGGTGACGGACCCGATGATGGCGCCCGCGGGGGGTTCGGCGCTGTACGTGCTGGTGCCGACGCCCAGCGAGCAGCTTTCGATCCCCGCGGGGCAACTGCGCTGGGAGGATCCGGCGTTTGTCGCGCAGTTCCGCGAGAAGACGCTGGACCAGATCGGGCGCGCGATGGGGCTGGGCGATCTGAGGCCGCACATTCTGACGGAGAGCATCATCACGCCCGCGGACTGGCGGCGGATGAACATCAACCACGGCGCGACGTTCAACCTCGCACACAACCTCGGGCAGATGCTGCACAAGCGCCCGCAGAACAAGCTGCCCGAGTGCGAGAACGTGTACCTCGTGGGCGGGGGGACGCACCCGGGATCGGGCCTGCCGACGATTTTCCTGAGCGCGCAGATCTCCACGCGCCTGCTCTGCGAAGACGCGGGCCTGAGCCACGCGGCCCGGCGCAGCGTGCAGAAGCCGGCGCTTGCGGGCGTCTGATGGTTAGCCCTGCCTGAGCAGCGCGCCCGCGGCGGCGACGCCCGACAGATACGCCCGCGCGACGCCATCGCCCAGGCACCAATCGCCACAGGCGATGATCGCGCCCGATTCGTCTTCGAGGAACTCCGCGCCCGCGGGCGACGCGACGCGCGCGTAGCGCCAGCGGTGGGCCTGCGCGCCGATCAGCCGCGAGGGTGGGCCCGCGTGCGCGAAGAACACCTCCAGCAGCCGGGCCTGAACGTCGGCGGGCTCGCGCTCGAGATGCTCGCGCGTCCACGCGGGCGAGGCGTGGATCGTCCAACACTCGTGCCCCGCAACCGCGCTGCGCCCGGGCTTATCGCTCTCGCGATACGCGGCAAACTCAGGCGCCCGGATCTTCCCCACCGGCGTCGCGCCCGAGACGACCGCGAGCACCGTCCAGCACGGGTCCATCACCGCGGCGCGGGCGCGCGCGAGCACGGTCGGCGCAACGTTCGACGCCTCGCAGATCGCGATCACGTTCGCGGGCGGCACCGCCAGCACCACGCGGTCGAACACGCCCCGGTCCGCGCCGGTGTCGTCCAGGAGCCGGAACTGCGAACCTTCGCGCGCGAGGCGGTCGACCTTGACGCCGCTGTGGATCGTGAGGCCCTGCGAAAGAAGCTTTGGCAGGTCGTGCATACCCGACGCAGCAACAAACCGGTGCTCGCCCGGCGCGTCCTCGCGGATCAGGCCCTGCTCCTGCCAGGCGCGGACGAGCCGAAGGAAGCGCTCGTTGGGGTCGCTCTCCGCGGACACATCAAAGCCGGGTGCGCCGTGGTCGAAGCTGACGCGGAGGCCCCCGATCTCTGCGCGGCGTGTAGAAACGCGCCCGCCCGGCCCCCGGCCTTTGTCGAAAACGTGCGTGTGCTCGCGCTGGTCGCTGAGCGTGCGTGCGCACGCGAGCCCGGCGATCCCCGCACCGATGACCGCGATCGAAGGCATCCTGCCGCTCCGCCTGGGCCGACCAACCCACGAGGTGAACGCGCGCACGTCGAGCCGCTGGGCGTGTTCGGCGGTGGGCCGGCCCCGCACAGTACCCAGCACGGCGCGCTCGGGAGTGTGGGTGGGGTGGGGCCGGTCGAACTGCCCCAGGCACCAGAGAATACCTCCCAGGCTCGCGGGGTCACGTCCGTCGAGCGCGAATCGGTGGTTCAAATCAACAAGATGTTGCAGGCACGGGCCCGCCGCGCGGGTCCAGCCGAGCAGCGCCTTGCCCCACGTCATCCGGAGGTTGTTGTGCAGTTCACCGTGGATGAGCAGCGAGCGCTGCGCGGCATCCCAGAGCGCGTCGCCTGTCTGTGCGCGGGCGAGCGTGTCCAGATCGATCAGCTCGCGCCCGTCGCGCTCGTGCGCCGCGAGGGTGGCGCGCGCCCACGCGGGGATCGTTGAGAGCGCGGGGCGCACCGCGCGGGCGTCCGCGCGATAGAAGCAGAAGGCGTACGCAAGCTCGCGCCAGATGAGCAGTTCGTCGAGGTACTTCTCAGCGCCCGCCCCGCCGCGGGCGTGGGCTTCACGCGCGAGGCGCTGCGAGGCGACGTGCCCGTGGTGGAGATACGCGCTCATGCGCGAGACGCCGCCCTCGGGCCCGTGGTCGAGCGCGTCGTTTCGGCGCTGGGCGTAGCTCCTGAGGTGCCGATCGCGGAAATGGGCCCAGCGCGCAAGCCCCGCGCGGGCACCGCCCGAGGTTTCAAAGACCGGGGGCACCGCGTGATCGATCGTCGCACGCGCGCACAGCGCCGACAGGTCCGCGTCGGTCCACGCGGCAACCTGCGAACCTGCGAACACGCACCCGGGCGCGAGGGCGCGTTGGATCGCCGGTTGATCGGGTTCGCAGAGATCGCGAAGGTCCAGCGCCCACGTCTCGCTCACGCGCACGGCATAGTCGCGCGCGGTCGCGTCGCGGAACGCAAACGCGCGATCGTGCGCCCGGCCCACCAGCAGCATCGGCACCACGCAGGCCGAATCGACCGCGAAGGCCCGCGCGCTTGCCGCGGCGGCCTCGTTCACCCAGCCGTGCCAAGGCTCGAGCGGGAAATCGTCGGTGATCAGCTCCGCGCCCGCGAGCAGCGCGGCGAGCGCCTCGAACCCGCGCGCGTCGGAGTCGGCCTCGACGATGAGCGAGGCCCGCAGGTCCGGCGGCAGGTCCAGCGCGAGGTCGCGCAGGCCCTGAAGCTCGAACCACCAGTGACGGTCGGTCGCGAAGGGGTCGCGCGCGGTGACGCCCGCGAAGATGACCAGCGGCAGCGCAAGCTCCGCCGCCCGGGCACGCGCGGCCAACAGCGCCGGGTTCTCTTCCGCGCGGACCGCGTGGTGCAGCCAGCAGACCACCCGGGCGGATCGGTCGGCGCCGGGCGCGGACGGCAGCGCCCGCACTCGTTCGGCAAGCCACCCCGCGGGCCAGCGGAGGTCGGCAAAGAGTTGAGGTTGGGGCTCGGGACCGGGCACGCCCGCTTCTTCGCCCGCCGGGGCTTTTCGGACGCCGGTTTCCCGCCCCGGACCGCGGGTTCGGGGCCCGGAGGGCGGGGCGGAGGCAGAGTTGCTCGACGTCCGCCGGGAGGGGGCGTATAGTCCTCTCCACAAGTCGGGCTTGTAGCTCAGGTGGCTAGAGCGCACCCCTGATAAGGGTGAGGTCGACAGTTCAAGTCTGTCCAGGCCCATTGTCACGCCCGCG
Organism: Planctomycetota bacterium; assembly: GCA_033763435.1. Classification (GTDB taxonomy): domain Bacteria; phylum Planctomycetota; class Phycisphaerae; order Phycisphaerales; family UBA1924; genus JANRKN01. Next base: position 1,399 of record JANRKN010000106.1, on the reverse strand, counting down.
AGGCACGTCCTTGCGGGCGTGGTGCTTTTTGACGGCGTTCTGAGCGATCGGGCGGGTTATCCGACGCGGACCTGGCGCTCGGTGCGAGGATGTTGCGGGAAGGCAACACCTGTGCGGGTGCTGCGGGCGGGGCGGATGGGGGCGTTGCCCGGACGCCACACGCGGCTTGATCGTGTCCGCCGGGCGGACGATGTCTGCGGGGCATGGACGCACGCGACGATCGGACTTCTCTGAACGCGGCCCGCACCAACGACGCGGGGGGCATGGTGGAGCGCTACAGCGACCTGGTCGCGGCGCTGCGCGGGCTTCTGAACGGCTCGCTCGAGGCGCTCGACCAGTTCGAGAAGGCCGTGAAGCCGGGCCCGACGGCGATCGAGACGGCGATGTCGAATCTCTCGACCGCCGGGGGCGCGCTCGAACGTCTGGCGGATCTCGTGCACGCCTCGATGCAGGGTCCCGGGCTGTCGATCGGCTCGCCCTTGCTGGCTAAGTGCGCGCCCGTGACGCTCGGCGTCGCGGTCGGGCATGCGATCGACCTGATCCGCCCGGGCGCGGAGGCGATGAACATCGCGATCGAGACCGACCTCGCGGCGGACGTCGCGGGCGTGCCCGCGGGGCCCATGTACCCCGCGCTGATCAACGGCCTGCGCAACGCGCTGGAATCAATCGCGGCGCGCGACGAGCGGACGCGCGTCGGCTGCATCCGCGTCTCGGGCAGGCGTGAGACCTTCGACGGGCCCCGGCCGATCACGACGGGCCTGCGCCCGGCGCCCGAAGACTGGGCGGTGATCGAGATCGAAGACGACGGGCTCGGGCCGCCTGAGGGCGCGGACGCCGCTCGCGTCTTTGACCCGGGCTTCACGACCAAGGACGCGCGCTCGGGCCTGGGCCTGAGCGTCGCGTGGCACGTGATGGCCGAGGCGCGCGGCACGGTGCAGCTCATGCCCCGAATGTCGCCCGCGGGCAAGCGCCTGCGGGGCGCGGTGCTGAGGCTCGGCATGCCGATCCGCGACGCGGGCGCCACCACGCTGGGCCTGCCCGCGCAAGACCGCCGGCGCGACGGAGAGGTCGCGTGAGCTCCGCCGGCGCCAGCAAGGCGCGGATCCTCATCGTCGACGACGACCCGATCGTCGCCGAGTCGCTCGCCGAGTTTCTCTCGCGCGACGGCTACCACGCCGCGACGAGCCTCAACGCGCCCGAGGCGCTCGAGCGCCTCCGCCGCGCGGCCGGAATGGCCGAACCCGCGTGGGACGTCGTGCTCACCGACGTTTCCATGCCCGCGATGAACGGCCTGGAACTCCTCCGCGAGATCCAGCGGCACCACTTCGGCACCGCGGTCATCATGCTCACGGGCTACGGCACCGTTGAGCACGCGGTCGAGTCGCTGCGGCACGGCGCG